>NZ_JBDLZZ010000013.1:0-127787 GCF_040049115.1 Flavobacterium aestuarii | reverse complement strand
TAAGAAAAGTAGATTTTTTCCTCTTCAGATTATCAAATCTTTTTGCTTAATCCCCAACTTTTGCACCTGATCCAAAAAATGAAGACAGTATTAATTACAGGTGCCAATAGAAGCATTGGTTTGGAAACAGCTAAACAGCTTTCGAAAAAAGGACTTTTTGTTTATTTGGGAAGTCGTAATCTCGAAAAAGGGGAGACAGTAGTAAAAGAGTTGAACCAAAATGGATTCAATAACATTAAAGCTATTCAAATTGATGTTAATAATCACGAAACTATTGTATCAGCCAAAACTATAGTAGAAAATGAGCAGGGAAAACTCGATATTCTAATCAATAATGCCGGAGTAATAGGAGTGTTGCCACAAGAATCCTCCACAACAGCTATTGATCAAATTCAGCAGACATTTGACACAAATTTTTTCGGTGCAATCAGGGTTACTCAGGCATTTATGGACTTACTCAAAAAATCCGACAGTCCCCGAATCAGTAACATTACCTCTGGGCTTGGTTCACTAACAATGCACAGTGATCCAAGCTGGAAATATTATGCTATAAAAGGCGTGTGTTATGTTCCGTCAAAAGCAGCATTAAATGCCTTTACCGTTACTTTGGCATATGAATTAAGAGACTTGCCTTTTAAAGTCAACGCTATTGATCCTGGCTACACCGCAACCGACTTTAATCACTTTAGCGGTCCAGGGACTGTCGAAAGTGCTGCATCGTTTATCGTTAAACATACTTTAACCGATGAGAATGGACCAACAGGAAAGTTTTTTAGCAACGACATTGATGATATAAGCGAAGAAAGCCCTTGGTAAATAAATCTTGAATATGAAACCTCCAAATCATTTGTTTTTGGAGGTTTTTGGTTTTAAAAATTTACAGGATTAAGTTATAAATAAATATCTTTTTGAAAGAATGTTTTTTCCATCAAAAAGATTGCTAATGATTATGAAAAGGTTCTTGATCCATGAAAAGTATGGATCCATAATAAGCTTAATCTGAATAAACAAAAAAAGGATGCTCACAGAAAGGCATCCTCTTTTCTTTTTAGACAAAAAAAACTAATCGTTTATTTTTTATCAGAAATTATTTTAAAAACACAGTTCTCGTTTAAACCAATAATTACCAACTCGAAAACAACTATGAATGAGTGTTTTTTATGAATATCTTCCAATAAATAATCAACTTTTAAGATGAGTCAAAATTACAGCAGTAATCTCTTAAAAGAAATGACATTTATCATATAATCAAATTATTCTAAAAATTTTATTTTTAATCCAGGCGTTGGAATCATACAGCTTTCTTTTTTGCCGTACCATTTGTATCTGTTATTGGCAATATAGTCATACAGAAGGTTTCTGATTGCCGTTGGGATAATTCTGAAAACAGTTCCAAGATGCCAAAAACCTCCAATACTTCGTGCTATCTCAATAGCTGCCGAAGATTTATAGTAATAAGCTTTTCCAGGTTCATACAAAACTATACTGTCTATATTTACTGGATTTACACCAATATATTTTAGAATCTGCTGTCCCAATTCGGATTGTAAAGCCACGAATCGGAATATATCTTTCCGGTCATGCTTTATAACAAACTGTACCGCCGAGTTACACAGATTACAAACTCCGTCAAAGAGTATTATTTTTTTATTTGCTACAGTCTTTGCGAGGAACGAAGCAATCTCACGCTGTTCTTCCATCTTTATCATTTTATACGATCATAATATCTTCAATTTCTTCAAACAAATCTTTCCAAGTTGAATTTATTGAACGAATAAGATTGTTTTTGAATTCTCTAGATCCTCCTTTTATTTGTTTTTCTCTCGTTATTGCATCTTCAATCCATTGAAATTGCTCATAATAAACCAGAATATTTACATTATAACGAGCAGAAAATGATTGAGGATATTTTTTCTCCTTATGTTCTAAAATTCTTTGAGGCAAATTTGATGTCACACCTGTATAAACAACGGTTTGACTTTTATTGGTAATAATATAAACAAATCCTGGCTTCATTTGTTTTAAGCATTAATTCACTATAATAAATTCAGTCTAAATTATTCATTTCGAAGAATAAAGCAATCAGATGATCAATCTAAAGTAGTCCAAAGAAATCATCAGAATGGATATACTGAATGTGATTGCTTCGTGCCTCGCAATGACCTAGCTTCATGTGATAACTGATAAACGAAAACTACTTTTTTCCAGCCTCAACAAACTCCAATTCATCTAAACTCACTTTAGAAGTGAAAATTCCGTAATTTACAGTTGCTTTGTTTTTTTCAATAGAATCAATACTTCCAATTGATTTTCCGTCCAGCATTCGCACACGATCACCTACTTTTAGAATAGGTTTCGGCTTTTCGATAACCGGTTTGAGTTTCTTCTCTTTTTTCTCAATTCGGATTTCTTCAACCTTAATTTCAACTTCTTTAATGATTTCTTTTTTCTTGGCTATAATTGCCTTTGCTTCTTTTGGAGTCGCTTTTTTACGTTTGGAATTTTCTATTTCTACAATTTTCAAAAATTCACCGATTAGGTCTTTTTTGTTTTTATTATTGAAATATTTTTCGGCGATATCTTCTATTTTCTGGCCAATGTAAATCGTCTTTTGATTACTGTCATACAATTCCTGATAGCTTTCCAGTTTTTGCTTGATCTTGACATTGATATTCTCCAGTTTTTTGCTTTCTTCCCGCGCTCTGGTTTCTTCTTCCTTAAGATTTGTGGAAGTCTTTTCCAGTTTTGAGCGTTCCTTCTGGAGATTGGCAATAGTTTTATCAAAACGTACTTTACCAATTTCAATCTTCTTTTTGGCACGATTGATTAAGCCGAAAGGAATTCCGTTTTTTTGCGCCACTTCAAAAGTAAAAGAACTTCCTGCCTGTCCCAAAACCAATTTATACATTGGTTCCAATGATTTTTCATCAAATAGCATATTGGCATTGGTAGCATACGGTAATTCATTTGCTAAAATCTTAAGATTCGAATAATGTGTGGTAATTAGGCCAAAAGCTTCTCGATGATAAAACTCTTCTAAGAAAATTTCAGCCAAAGCACCACCCAATTCCGGATCGGAACCAGTACCAAATTCATCAATCAGGAACATGGTTTTTTTATTACACTTCTTCAGGAAGTAGTTCATGTTCTTCAGGCGATAACTATATGTACTTAAATGATTTTCAATAGATTGATTATCTCCAATATCTGTCAGTATTCTATCAAAAAGAAATGTCTCACTGCGCTCATGAACAGGAATCAACATTCCTGACTGCAACATTAATTGCAATAAACCAACGGTTTTCATCGAAATGGTTTTTCCTCCAGCGTTAGGTCCAGAAATTACAATAATTCGGTTTTCCTGACTTAATTCGATGGTTTGTGGATAAGTAACTTCCTTTTTCTGTTTATTGGTCAAATACAAAATTGGGTGAAAAGCATCCCTAAAATAAAGACGGCGTTCCTCAGTAATATTTGGCAAAATTCCGTTAATTCGATTAGCATATTTTGCTTTTCCCGCAATCACATCAATATCACTCAGGAAATCCTGATACTGAATCAGCAAAGGCAAAAACGGACGAATAGCGTTTGATAACTGTTTCAGAATTTTAGTTATTTCTTCTTTTTCTTCATACTCCAAATTGGCCAGTTCACGGGAATATTTCAGTGTGTTTTCGGGTTCTATGTAAGCAATGCTTCCTGTTTTGGAACTTCCAAGAATAGAACCTTTCACTTTTCGTCTGTACATTGCCAGTACTGCCAGAACACGGCGGTTTTGTACAAAACTTTCTTTAATATCGTCCAAATAACCCAAACTATTGTACTGTGTCAAAGCCGAACCAAAGCTCTGATTCACTTTCCCGCGCACCAGATTCATTTCACGGCGGATTTCAAGCAGTCGGGGAGAGGCATTATCTTTTATTTCCCCATATTTATCGGCTACGGCATCTACAAGCGTGATAATTTCTTTAGTCAATTGGATTCCAGAACCCTTAGCGCAAAGATTTGGATAATAATCGTTGAATTTATTTAGAAAAGCCAAAAGCACATTCGTAGTTTCTGATATGGTAGCAATTTTTCTGAAACTGCCTACTTCTAAGAAACTGTCTTCGATGGCAAGAAATTTTATTTCGTATGAAATGGCATCAAAACCGTGATTAGGAATCGCATTGTTATTCTGAAAAGAAGAAACATACTCTGAAGTCTGCAGTAAAGCGCTCATCAAAGATTCTTTGTTTCTAAAAGGAGTTATTTCCAAGGCTTTCTGCTTTCCTATATCGGTATTACAAATTTCTGAGATTGTTTCAAGAACTGTTGGAAATTGTAAGTCCTGTAATGTTTTTTCGGTAATGGAGATCATTTATAAATTTGGTTTCAAAAAGTTCAAAGTTACAAAGTTTAAGAGAGGCAGAGTAATTTGAAAGTATTAATTTTTTATATTTGTTAAATGAAGAAAGATGAAATAATCAATACTTTACAATCGGATAAACAATTCCTAAAAGAAAATTATGGTGTTGTTTCAATTGGCTTGTTTGGTTCCTACGCAAAGGGATTAGAAAAACCAGACAGTGATGTTGATTTTTTAGTTGAATTCAAAAATCCTTCTTATAGCTTGTTGATGGGACTGTATTCTTATTTAGAAAATAGACTTAACTCTAAAATCGAAATAGTTCGAAAAGGACCACATGTGTCTGAACGTTTTCTTAAGAATATCAAAAATGACTTGATTTATGTATGATGATGTTTATCAGTATTCTTTAGAAACAATTTTGGAACATATTACAGTTTGCAACAAACGATTTACTCAAATTACTCAGCCAAACGATTTTATTTCATCTGAATATGGTAAAATATTATTAGATGCCGTAGTTACAAGGCTTCAAGCTATTGGAGAAAATATAAAAAGTAATTCCCAAAAAAATAATTTACTGCAAAAAAATTATCCTGATATTGAATGGAATAAAATCATCCGTTTTAGAGATTTTATTTCACATCATTATGAGATGCTAGATTATGAAATTGTTTACGAAATTGGAAAAAGTTATTTGCCACAACTGGAATTGACAATAAGAGCCGAACTTGATAAATTTAAATAATTTATGCAAATCAATTTATATCCTTCTTGGCAGACTATTTTAGCAGATGAAATAGAAAAACCTTATTTCATCAAATTGATGGAAGATGTTAATGAAGAATATCAAAACTTCATTTGTTTTCCACCAAAAGAACTGATTTTCTCGGCATTTAATAATTGTCCTTTCGAAAATGTGAAAGTGGTGATTATTGGTCAAGACCCGTATCATGGAGATGGAGAAGCCAATGGTTTGGCTTTTTCGGTGAATGATTCAGTTAAAATTCCGCCTTCGCTCCGTAATATTTTTAGGGAAATCAATACTGATTTGGATTCTATTTTTATACCAAGCTCGGGAAATTTGGAGTCATGGGCTAAACAAGGCGTTTTATTGCTTAATGCATCGCTAACCGTTAGGAGAGATAATCCAAACAGCCACAAACACCTCAAATGGAATCTTTTTACGGATGCTGTTATCCAAAAAATATCAGACGAAAAGGAAAACGTGGTTTTTATGCTTTGGGGAAGCTTTGCGCAAAAGAAAGGAGCAAAAATTGATAGAAATAAACATTTGGTTTTAGAATCAGGGCATCCTTCGCCAATGAGTGCCAATCAGGGAAAATGGTTTGGGAATAGGCATTTTAGCAAAGCAAATTTATATTTGGAGGAAAACAATCTGGAAAAAATTGATTGGTTGTGATTTTCTAAATTTCATATACAGAAGACTCTATTTTATTTAGTTAAGCTTTTAATTCACTCTCGCAAAGGCGCGAAGACGCAAATAAATCAGATTCAAACTTTGCGCCTTGGCGTCTCTGCGAGAATCATATTGGGGAAACTATAGCAAGAAAATCTTAATTCAATCACATTAGAATTACTCCAATGTCAAAGCTCCCAATATTTCTTCGGACATGAAAGGGCCTCCAGGATATTTGGCCGTATAATCTAGGTTCAGCCACACTTGTCCATGCTCATCAATGTGGTAATTGAGCTGTTTATTTTTGCTTTCCTCTACAAATAATATATTCTTGATTATAAAATTTACTTTTTCAAGGTCTTTCATGCTTCCAACTAAAATTTCGGGATAGATATGACCTTTAGTATGAATCAGTCTGGGCGTTCCTCCAATGGAACGGATGCAGGCGGCCATCAAAATGGAATGATCGTCGCAGTCTCCCGAAAAATAAAGCAATGATTCGTGCGCTGTGGCGATATAATCTCCATTTTTAGGGTCATTTACGTAATTCCAGCGGTTATTAATCTCTTTGAAAACAGCAAAACACTGAATTAAACTTCTGTAATCTGAATACCCTCGAATGTGTTTAAAATGCTTCGTTGTAGCCATTATGGCAAAATTCCGAACTTTTGGATTTTTATATTCTATTGCACTTAAAATATCAGATTTATTAGGGAATGGCAGTAATTTTGCGATGATAATATCCTGAGGAAAAGGATCGTTATTCATCGTGTAAAGCATTGTGTTATAGTCTTCAAAAACAGAATTGAAACTAAAATTCCCAAACATGCTCCCATATACAAGAACCAATAAATAGAGCGCAAAACAAACAATAATTATAGTTCGTAAAGCATATAGCGCAAAGAAAATAATCCCCAAAACAAGAATAAAAAGCAGTACTCTATCCAAACCAAAATACCATTGCGGATCAATTAGATTTTGGTGAAGCACGATAAATAAAGGAATCGTAATAAGTGTACTCAATAAAAAAATAACAAAACGATCCCAAGGCTTTTTCAACTGAAACTTGGATTTTACGAGATGAAAATTCGTTTTGTTAATTTGTACCATAACACCCAAAGTAGGGAAATGTTTTTTTGAATTACTGAGTTGCTAAGATACTAAAACTTTAAGATTCTAAGTTTCTGAGTTACTAAGATTCTAAGTTTTTTTAAAAATCTCTTAGCGACTTAGAATCTTGGAAACTTAGCATTTTTTTATACATTGATGTCCTTAAAATCATTGGAAATGGCATAGCGGATCATATTTGTAAATGCTTCATTGTCCAATTTTGGAATTTCCAGAATTGAATTCAGCAAAGTGGTATCGTATTCGTTGGGATTGGTAATAAAATAAGGTTTCAAATGCTTGCCGATGCTTTCGTAATACAGTTTCTCGATAGTGTTTTTGTATTTGAAATCAAGCGGATTTTTGATTAAGGTAAAATTGGTATAACCCACTTCTTTCATAATCAGCTGAAGTCCTTTTACGATATTGAAACTTTTATCGTTTACAATGTTTAATTGTTCGATATCGTCACGTTCAAAGGTGTTTACAATCACTTTTGAAACATAATCAACCGGAATAATATTGAGCCCCGTTTCCTCGTTGATGATGAATCGAACATTTTCCTGTTCGCCTTTTCGCTGGGAGGTAAAGTGGAAAAATTTTGCCAAAAGATAAAAAACCATGTATTTCGGAATGAAGTAAGGGCTTTCGGTTCCCAGCATTTTGCCACCGATTACGCTCGGACGCAGAATTTGGAACGGCATTCCCAGTCTTTTACATTCCTGTGCAATGAAATTCTCCGAATGAAATTTGGCATTTTCATAGGCATTGCGGTGTTTTGGCTTGAAACCAAGATTATGAAAATCATTACCTATCAATCCAGCCCTTATTCCTGATGAAAAAGCCGTCCCGATGTAAACGAATTTCTTTATAAATGGATGAAAAGTATTGAAAAGTGCTTGGGTAATTTTGGCATTTTCATCAAAAATTTTGCCTTTTAGTTTTTCATCTGTGGAAAGATTTACATAACCTGCCGAATGGATAAAATAAGCGTCTTTTATTTTTTCTGAAAAAGTATCCTGAAGATTCGCAAGATCGGAATCGATTATTTCGATATGCTGATGTAATTTTTCTAAACCTGTTTTTCTCAAAATTTCAGGAGTGTAATCACTGGTCAATAATTCGTTGACACGATCAATCGCACTGACTTTTCCTTTGTTTCTGGCAATTACAAAAAGTTTTCCGCTGTTATCATTTTTGATAAAAAGCTCCAGAAGGTCATACATAATATGCGATCCCAAAACTCCAGTGGCTCCCGTAAGAATTATTTTCATAGGTTTATTTTTTCAAAACGCAAATATAGTTTTAAAAAAATGAATTGGGAAGTTTATAATAGAGCAAATATTGAACACGAATTTCACGAATTAACACGAATTTAATTTAGCATGACTATAAAATCGAATTCGTGTTAATCGTGAAATTCGTGTTTTATTTTAATCCTTTGCTAATTTATCAAGCGTATATTCAATCAATTCATCAACAGCTTTGTAAGGATCACTGCTAAAAGTACCATTGGCACGATTGGCAATAATAGCATTTAAAGATAATGCTTGATGTCCCAAAAGAGCCGAAAGTCCATATATTGCTGAAGTTTCCATTTCAAGATTAGTGATTCTGTTTCCTTCAAAAAGGAAATTATCCATTTTGGAATTCAGTTCATAATCTTGAATGCCCAAACGCAGAATACGTCCCTGAGGTCCATAAAAACCACCGGCTGTTGCCGTAATTCCTTTATGAATTCTGTCACTTTCTATTTTTTTCTCCAAAATGGAAGAGCCAGCAACAACAATAGGTCTTCCTTTTCGTAAATCCCAATTGGTGTGAGCAATAAAGGCATCTTCAATTTCAACATTGGAAATGGAATCGACCAAATAGGAGCGGAGCATATTATCAAGTCCCAATCCAAATTTTGACATCACAAAACCATCCACGGGAATATCAGCATGCAGAGAGCCGGAAGTGCCAATTCTAATAATGTTTAATGAGGTTAGATTTTCTTTTGGTTTTCGAGTTTCTAAATCGATATTGACAAGTGCATCAAGTTCATTCACGACAATATCAATATTATCTGGACCAATTCCAGTTGACATTACGGTTATGCGTTTGCCCTTGTAAGTTCCGGTTTCGGTTTTGAATTCTCTTTTTTGGGTAGAAAACTCAACTGAATCGAAATGTCTGGTGATTTTTGACACCCTGTCTTGATCTCCCACAAAAATAATATCGTGGGCAATATTTTCGGGTTTCAAGTTAAGATGATACACACTCCCATCAGGATTGAGTATTAATTCGGATTGTTTAATCATTATTATTGTTTATTTTCCTCACCCCAGCCCTCTCCAAAGGAGAGGGAGCCGATGCTGAATATTCATTTTTTAAAATATAGTGTTAAGAAATCTGAAATCTTAACTCTAAAATCTGCATTCTAAAATCTTAACCTCCAACACGCTTTACCTTAAATCCTTTTTCCTTAAGAATAGTCATTATTTTATCACGATAGTCACCTTGAATAATAATGGAATCGTCTTTGAAAGTACCGCCAACACTCAATTTGGTTTTGATTTCTTTGGCAAGAACTTTAAAATCCTCGTCAGATCCTTCGTAGCCTTCAATTATAGTGGTTGCTTTTCCTTTTCGTTTCTCATATTTGCAGATCATAGGTTCTTTCTGAACATATAATTGGTGCGGTTCTTGTTCGATTGCTTCTTCGGGAGCCATTTCATGGTCGGGAAAAAGATTTTTTAATTGGTCATGTAAATCCATACTTTTAAATTATAAAAAACAAAATCCAAATCCCAAAAGTGAAGCTTTGGAATTTGGATTTTAAAATTTGTTATTTATTTTTTTATTAACCCTAAGTCAACTAGGCGTTCGTATAAAAACTCACCGGCTGTAATGTCCTCGTATTTCTTTGGATTTTCAGCATCGATGCAGTTTTCGAGACAGTTTAACTTCATTTCGCTCACCGGATGCATAAAAAACGGAATAGAATAACGTGAAGTCCCCCATAATTCCCTCGGCGGATTTACCACTTGGTGAATAGTAGATTTCAGCTTGTTATTAGTGTGTCTGGATAACATATCACCCACATTAATAACCAGTTCATCTGGTTCTGCAATCGCGTCAATCCAGTCACCGTTGTGATTTTGAACCTGCAATCCTTTACCCTGAGCTCCCATCAGCAATGTAATCAGGTTAATGTCACCATGTGCGGCAGCACGGATTGCATTTTCTGGTTCAGAAGTAATAGGAGGGTAGTGGATAGGTCTTAAAATGGAGTTTCCTTCTTTGGCGTATTGGTCAAAATAAAATTCATCCAATCCAAGGTGTAATGCCAAAGCTCTCAATACATAAACACCAGTTTTTTCAAGCATTTGGTACGCTTCTTTACCCACTTCATTAAAACGGGGCAATTCTTTTACCTCAACATTTTCAGGATATTCAGAGGCATATTTGGAATCTTTGTCCACATACTGTCCAAAATGCCAAAACTCTTTCAAATCTCCTTCTTTACGGCCTTTGGCATGTTCTTTTCCAAAAGAAACATAACCTCTTTGTCCGCCGATTCCTGGAATTTCATAGCTGTGTTTTGTTTCTAATGGCAGTGAAAAGAAATTTCGAATTTCGCCATACAATTCATCAACTAACTGATCGTTTAAAAAATGCCCTTTGAGCGCTACGAAGCCTATATCTTCGAATGCACTTCCGATTTCATTTACAAATTTTTGTTTACGTTTCGGGTCGTCCGAAAGGAAATCACGCAAGTCAACACTAGGAATGTTTTGCATATTATGTCTGTATTTAATACTTTAGAAGCCTAAAAAAACTTCAAGACTACAAATATAAAGAATAAAAAAGATAAGTAATTTTAAAAACTATGTACATTTTGAAAAAATATAACATTTGTAATTAGCCTTGTTATAATTATTTTATCTTTGAGAGACTTCAAAAACACCACTATAAATGAATTTTGATAAAAAAAATCTATCTAACGATACGCTATTAGAACTTTATAAAAAAATACTGAAACCCAGATTAGTCGAAGAAAAAATGCTGATTCTTATTCGTCAGGGAAAAGTTTCAAAATGGTTTTCCGGAATTGGACAAGAAGCTATTTCTGTTGGGCTTACAGCAGTCTTGGATGCTGACGAATACATTCTGCCAATGCACCGCAATTTAGGCGTATTTACAGGAAGAGATATTCCGTTACACCGTCTTTTTTCGCAATGGCAGGGCAAAGCCAATGGATTCACCAAAGGCAGAGACCGAAGTTTTCACTTTGGAACACAGGAATATAAAATCATCGGAATGATTTCGCATCTTGGACCTCAGCTGGGTGTTGCCGATGGAATAGCATTAGCCAATAAATTACAGAAAAACGGAAAAATAACAGCTGTTTTTACAGGCGAAGGAGCAACAAGCGAAGGCGATTTTCACGAAGCATTGAATATAGCTTCAGTTTGGGATCTGCCTGTTTTTTTTATCATCGAAAATAACGGCTACGGATTATCGACACCAACCAATGAACAATACCGCTGCGAAAACCTTGCTGACAAAGGGATTGGTTACGGAATCGAAAGCCACATCGTGGACGGGAACAATATTCTGGAGATTTTTAATCTGCTGACTGAATTAAAAGCTTCGGTGATTGAAAGACCAAGACCAATTTTGCTCGAATTCAAAACGTTTCGAATGCGGGGTCATGAAGAGGCGAGCGGCACTAAGTATGTTCCGCAGGAGTTAATGAATCAGTGGGCTTCTAAAGACCCTGTAGACAACTACAGAAGCTATTTGTATCTCAACAATATTCTCACTAATGAGTATGACGAAAATATAAAGAACGAAATCAAACACGAAATTGATGAAGCTTGGGCGATAGCTAATGCTGAACCCGAAATTGTTCCTAGTTATGAAGGAGAATTAAACGATGTTTATAAACCGTATGATTATGAAGACTTCCATCCAAATACAGCAACAGAAAACATACGGTTTATAGATGCCATTTCCGCAGGTTTGAAACAATCAATGGAACGGCATGAGAAATCCGTTATCATGGGGCAGGACATAGCCGAATATGGAGGAGCTTTCAAAATAACGGATGGTTTTGTAGCACAGTTTGGCAAAGACCGCGTTCGTAATACACCCATTTGCGAAAGCGCCGTAGTTTCAACAGCAATGGGATTGTCTATAAATGGCTACAAAGCTATTGTCGAAATGCAATTTGCCGACTTTGTATCTACAGGTTTTAACCCTATTGTCAATTTGTTGGCTAAATCACATTACCGATGGCTGGAAAAAGCAGATGTCGTTGTCAGGATGCCTTGTGGCGGAGGTACACAAGCCGGTCCTTTTCATTCACAGACCAACGAGGCCTGGTTTACTAAAACTCCTGGTTTGAAAGTAGTTTATCCCGCATTTCCTTATGACGCAAAAGGCTTGCTGAATGCCTCAATAAATGACCCAAATCCAGTCCTTTTCTTCGAACACAAACAGTTGTATCGCAGTCTGTCACAAAATGTGCCTACCGACTATTACACCATTCCGCTTGGAAAAGCTGTGTTGCTAAAAGAAGGGCAGAATGTAACTATTATTACCTTTGGCGCAACAGTCCATTGGGCTTTGGAAACATTGGATAAAAACCCCGAAATCAATGCTGATGTTTTGGATTTAAGAACCTTACAGCCTTTAGACACTGAAGCAATCTTCACATCTGTCAAAAAAACTGGCAAAGTTATTATTTATCAGGAAGATTCTCTTTTTGGCGGTATTGCCAGTGATATATCGGCTTTGATTATGGAAAACTGTTTTGAATATCTGGATGCACCTGTAAAACGCGTTGCGAGTCTGGATTCTCCAATTCCGTTCACCAAAGCTCTGGAAGATCAATATTTGCCGAAAGACCGATTCGAAAGCGAACTAAAAACACTTCTGGCATATTAATCTGATTATTGATTTTAGGAGCAGTATATATTAGGCATTTTAGGGTGCATGGTTCCTGCTCTCCACTGTATTCCCGATTAACAAAAACTACGGCAAAAAAGCCTTGTTTTTCTAAATCGGGAGATGCCGTTTCGATCAGGGCTAAAGGGAATAATAATACTTTTTTGCTGTCACATATACAGATAATATAAAAATAAAAGGATGCCTATAGAACACAGGTATCCTTTTTTTTAAAAAACAAACCAGCATCAGCTTGCTAATAATAATATCAGCAGCTGAGCAACTAAAATTCTGCTTATCGTTACCAGAGGATATACAGTAGCATACGATTGATTAGGAATATCTGAATCTAAATATTTGGTACTGAAAGCCAAAGCAGCAGGATCAGTATACGATCCGCTCATGATACCCACCATTTGATAAAAATTTAATTTGAATATAAATCTGCTGACCAGCACCAATACTGTCAAAGGTATGAACGTAATATAACAGCCATAATAAATCCACATCCAGCCATCATTGGCTACAAAATTATCATAGAAACCATGTCCAGCTTTAATTCCAACAGCAGCAAAGAATAAACAGATTCCGAAATCCTTCATGAAATGAATTGCTCCATTATTGATATACGAGTGAATCACGCCAACGCCTCCATATCGGCTGATAAATAAAGCAGCCAATAGCGGACCTGCCGCCAGTCCTAATTTTAAAGGAACAGGCAATGACGGAATCATAATAGGAATTGAGCCAATAACAACCCCAAATATCAATCCGCCAAAGAGTGAGAGAAAATCAGGTTCTAATAATATTTTTTTAGAATTACCAATGATTTTTTCAGCTTCTTGAATAGCTTCTTTATTTCCTACAATCATTAGCGTATCACCATAATAAAGTTCGAGCGTGGGCTGTGCCAAAATTTCCAGTCCCGAGCGGACAACGCGCGTAACTTTCAGTCCAAACTGATTGTATAAATCCAATTGTGCCAAGGTTTTATGTGTGGCAGTCTTTTTAGTAACACTGAGAACTTTTGCAGTTACATCAGTTTCTGATTCAATAAAGAGATCTGTAGAGACTTTGCCAACAATATCAATAAATCGGTCTATATCTTTCTGTTTTGCTACTACCATCAAGACATCTTTATCGTTTATAATGGAGTCCAATGAGGGAGAATACACTACTTTGGTACCACTTTGCTTTTGTCTGGAAATAATCACTCCATCAATGATAAACTCCTTATATATCTGACGAATAGTTTTTCCTACTACTTCGGGTCTAGTAACTCTGCATTTTTGACGTACTATTTTATTCTCTAGATTATTATTTTTTTTATTTAGCAGTACCACTTCATTCGACAAATCGATTTTCAAGGCATTCTTTGCCAGGATTATAATCATGATTATTCCAAAGACACCAATAGGATAAGTGATTGCATAAGCAATGGCTGGGTCTGAAAAGTGATCCACTGGGAGATTTAATTGTTTTTGGATTTCAATAAGTGTTGACTTTGCGGCTCCTAATCCCGGAGTGTTGGTAACCGACCCTGACATTAACCCGACTGCATTTTCAACTTTTACATTAGCAGCCAAATAAAGAAGCCAAGTAATAATTCCTCCCAAAAATACAGTTCCAACGCCCAATGCATTAAAGATTAAGCCTTCTTTTTTGAAAGAGGAAAAGAATGTGGGACCCACCTGTATTCCTATTCCATATACAAATAGAATCAAACCAAATTCCCGTACAAATTGGATTAATTCGGCTTCCATGCTAAAGCCCAAATGACCTAGAAAAAGCCCTACAAACATTACGGCCGAAACACCAAGGGAAACATTACCTATTTTTATTTTACCTGCAAAAAAACCAATGCTAATAGCCATAAATAATACTATTAATGACTGTGTCATCTCCGGCGTATCTGTCGGAGTAAACAATTCGTGAAACCATTTAAACATAACTGTTGCTTTTTTAGTGAAATTATAACGTAAATGAATTATTTTTTTTGGTAATTTTATATGACAAAAATCAGGTTTAATTTTTTTTTCTTTCTCTAAAAAACAAACGCACAATTATCACAAGGTAATCAATAAAAGATAATCGTATCTCTTTGTAAAACAGTCCTCAAAATCGAAAACGTTTGCGCATATTTTTCTTTAAAACATGATAAAAATCAGTTTTTTTGGTCAGTTACTGAAGTACCTTTGAAGTATAAATAACACAAATATTATAATAAAATACATACATTATGAAAAACATTAAAATCATTCAGGAATTGCATAATTTGGGAATCACAGGGTACCATGAAGTTGTCTACAATCCCTCTTATGAAGAATTATTTAAAGCTGAAATCTCTAATAAAAGAAAAGGGTACGAAAAAGGTGCTTTGACAGATACAGGTGCTGTTGCTGTAAAAACAGGTGTTTTCACTGGACGTTCTCCTAAAGACAGATATATTGTTAAGGATTCAGTTTCCAAAGATACTATTTACTGGGACGATAAAGTAAATTTTCCTACAACTCAAGCGATTTACGATGATTTGAAAGGATTGGTTTTAAAACAGCTTTCTACATCTCCAAAATTATATGTAGTAGATGCGTTTTGTGGAACAAATGTTGATACTAGACTTAAAGTTCGTTTCGTGATGGAAGTTGCCTGGCAAGCTCACTTTGTTACCAATATGTTCATCAGACCTTCAAATTACGAGTTGGAAAACTTTGGACAGCCTGATTTCATTGTAATGAACGGTTCTAAAACAGTAAATCCAAACTGGAGAGAGCAAGGATTAAACTCTGAAAACTTTGTTGTATTCAATCTTACCGAAAAAATCCAGATTATTGGAGGAACATGGTATGGAGGTGAAATGAAAAAAGGTATGTTTGCTATGATGAACTACTATTTACCTCTAAAAGGAATGGCATCTATGCACTGTTCAGCTAACGTAGGTGAAAAAGGAGATGTTGCAGTATTCTTTGGTCTTTCAGGAACAGGAAAAACTACACTTTCTGCAGATCCAAAAAGATATTTAATTGGTGATGACGAACACGGATGGGATAACAATGGTGTATTTAACTATGAAGGAGGATGTTATGCTAAAGTAATTGACTTGTCAGAAGAAAATGAACCAGACATCTGGAGAGCTATCAAAAGAGATGCTTTATTAGAAAATGTTATCGTAGATGAGTATGGAGAAATTGATTATTATGATCATTCAATCACCGAAAACTCAAGAGTTTCATACCCAATTTATCATATAAACAAAATCGTATTGCCATCAAAAGCAGGTCATGCTAAAAAAATCATTTATCTATCAGCAGATGCATTTGGAGTATTGCCTCCAGTATCAATCTTAGATGATGATCAGGCACAATACCACTTTTTATGCGGGTATACATCTAAACTAGCAGGAACAGAAAGAGGAATTACTTCTCCAGAACCATCTTTCTCTCCAGCATTTGGTGAAGCTTTCTTAACATTACACCCAACAATGTATTCTAAAACATTAATTGGAAAAATGAAAGAACATGGTGCAAAAGCATATTTAGTTAATACAGGTTGGAATGGAACAGGGAAAAGAATTTCTCTTAAAAACACAAGAGCAATCATTGATGCAATTATCAACAGTGAGATCGATAGTGCAGAAACAGCCACTGTTCCTTTCTTAAACCTAACAATCCCAACAGCATTAACAAATGTAAGTGAAGGAATTTTAGACCCAAGAGACACATACAGAGATGTTGAAGAATGGGAAACTAAAGCAAAAGACTTATCTGCTCGCTACATCAAAAATTTTGAACAATATACTGATACTGAAGAAGGAAAACGCCTAGTCGCAGCCGGACCATCTTTAGAACCTGTATTAAGCTAGTCGCAGTTTAGTAATTATTTTAAAGTTGTTTAAAAAACACCTGTTTGGTACTGTACATAAGCATGCCAAATGGGTGTTTTAATTTTTACCGATTTGCGGTTGCTGATTATTTTCAAATTTTTAATTTAACAAATACTTATTCAAACGTTAAAATAAAAATTGGATTATTATTAATTTATACCCTATCTTTGCAAAAGAAACAAAGAGTTATCTAATTTTATAAAGTTATGTTATCAATTCAATTACATCATCATCATTTACATAATTGCTCTCAAGCGATGTGTTAATGATATGCGTGTAAATCACAATAATCTAAACCCGTTTGAGTACATCAAGCGGGTTTTTTATTACCCATTCTTTGTACTCAAGCATTATTCAAAACAACAACAGCAAACTAAAAACAAACAACAAACGAACAAATGAGTACACTTAAAATTGCAATTCAAAAATCGGGACGTTTAAACGAGGACAGCATACAAATTCTAAAAGACGCTGGAATTTCCATTGATAACGGAATAGATCAATTAAAAGCAGAAGCTTCTAATTTCCCACTGGAGGTTTTATATTTACGAAATTCTGACATCCCTCAATATCTTATTGATGGAGTGGTAGATATTGCTATTGTTGGAGATAATTTATTAGTAGAAAAAGGAAAAAAGATTGAAGTAATTCAAAAATTAGGTTTTTCAAAATGTAAAGTATCTGTAGCAGTACCAAAAGCTTTTGATTACAAATCTATTAAAGATTTAGACGGCTTGCGCATTGCAACCTCTTATCCTAATACTGTCCTTGATTATTTTAATTCAAAAGGAATAACTGTAGATATTCACCAAATCTCTGGTTCAGTAGAAATTGCACCAAATATAGGTTTAGCCGATGCTATTGTAGATATTGTATCCAGCGGAAGCACGTTATTCAAAAATAATTTAAAAGAAGTTGAGGTTATTTTCAAAAGCGAAGCAGTATTAGCGGTTTCTCCAAAAGTAAGTCCTGAATCCCAAAAAATAATTGATACTTTAAAATTCAGAATCGAATCAGTGTTAAGAGCACGAAAATCAAAATATATTTTGATGAACGTTCCAAACGATAAAATTGATGAAGTTGGAAAAATACTTCCAGTATTACGAAGTTTAACTGTTCTGCCTTTGGCGCAGGAAGGGTGGAGCAGTGTTCACTCTGTTATTGACAAAGACACTTTCTGGGAAGTAATCGATAAATTGAAGGATGCCGGAGCCGAAGGAATTTTAGTTTGTCCAATTGAGAAAATGGTACTTTAAGCTTCGCGCTTAGGCTTTCAGCCTCAAAACCTATTGTAAATTAGCTTATAGTGTACCGCTTAAAGCTTAAAGCATAAAAAAATGAATAAAATATACAGCCCAAAACCAGAAACCTGGTCATCAATTTTAGAAAGACCAACTAAAACTGTTGATGACATTGAAGCAACCGTAAAAGGAATTTTCAAAGAAGTACAGTCAAAAGGAGATTTTGCTGTTGCAAAATACACTTCCCTTTTTGATGGAGTTTCTGTCCCTGAACTGGAAGTTTCACAAACTGAAATAGCCACAGCAATTGCAACTATTTCCAAAGAATTAAAAGAAGCCATTCAGCTGGCAAAATCAAATATTGAAAAATTTCACGCTTCCCAAAAAACAAACCGCGTTGAAGTAGAAACCACCGAAGGTGTAAACTGCTGGCAAGAAAAAAGACCTATACAAAAAATCGGTTTATACATTCCAGGCGGAACAGCTCCTTTGTTTTCAACAGTGTTGATGCTGGCAGTTCCAGCAAATCTTGCCGGATGCAGCGAAATCGTACTATGTTCTCCTCCGGACAAAAATGGAAACATCAATCCTGCTATTTTATATGCTGCTTATTTATGCGGTGTGACCAAAATTCTGAAAGTAGGAGGGATTCAGGCTATTGCCGGAATGACTTTTGGAACTGATATTATCCCAAAAGTGTATAAAATATTTGGACCAGGTAACCAATTCGTAACTGTAGCCAAACAATTGGCAACTCAATTTGGTGTGGCAATCGATATGCCAGCTGGTCCATCCGAATTGCTGATTGTTGCGGACGATTCTGCCGTTCCTGCTTTTGTAGCTTCCGATTTACTTTCGCAAGCCGAACACGGAACCGACAGTCAGGTGATTCTAGTTTCGACTTCAAAAACATTAATTGATGAAGTAGAAAAAGAAGTACAGTCTCAAATGGATGTTTTACCTCGAAAAGCTATCGCAGAAAAAGCAATCGCCAATTCAAAATTGATTTTTGTCGAAAATGATGCTATCGCTTTAGATTTAATCAATGAATATGGCCCTGAACATTTTATCATCTGCACTAAAGACGAAGCTTTCTATGTAGATAATATCGCCAACGCTGGTTCCGTTTTCATCGGAAATTATACTCCGGAAAGTGCAGGCGATTATGCATCAGGAACGAATCATACGTTGCCAACAAATGGTTATGCCAAAAATTACAGCGGTGTAAATCTGGACAGTTTCACCAAATCAATGACTTTCCAAAAAATATCCGAAAAAGGAATCCAAAACATTGGAAAAGCAATTGAAATCATGGCAGAAGCAGAAGGATTGCAGGCTCATAAGAATGCTGTTACTTTAAGGCTAAAAGCAATAAGCTAAAAGCAATAAGCTAAAAGCAATAAGTTCAAAAAAAATACAAATAAAGCACTGGCTTAAAGCATAAAGCCTATTGCATAAAGCAAAAAAATATGACTTTCGATATAAACAACATAGTACGTGAAAACGTCAAGAAATTAAAGCCATATTCTTCGGCTCGTGATGAGTTTGAGGATTTCGACACAGCAGATATGATTTTTTTGGATGCCAATGAAAACCCATATCAAAACGGCGTAAACCGCTATCCAGACCCACAGCAAGGCAATGTAAAAGTGGTTTTGGGTAAAATGAAAAACATAAATCCAAAACAAATTCTGTTAGGAAACGGAAGTGATGAGGTTTTAGATTTATTGTTCAGAGCTTTCTGCGAGCCAAAAATTGACAATGTTATCTCATTACCGCCAACTTACGGAATGTACAGTGTTTTGGCTAATATCAATGCTGTTGAAAACAGGGAAGTATTACTTTCGAATGATTTTCAGCCACAAGTGGAGAAAATTTTAGAAGCAGTTGATACCAATACCAAAATCATCTTTTTGTGTTCACCAAATAACCCAACCGGGAATTCTTTTTCAGAAGAAAGTGTTCGAACATTGTTGGAAAAATTCAATGGTTTTGTCGTTATTGACGAGGCCTATATAGATTTTTCAGATAAAGAAGGCTGGTTGCAAAAATTAGATCAGTATCCAAATTTGATTATCACACAAACTTTATCTAAAGCCTATGGTTTGGCAGGAATCCGTTTGGGTGTTTGCTATGCTTCTACAGAAGTGATTTCGGTTTTAAACAAAATAAAACCTCCGTATAATGTAAACGAATTAACACAGCTTCGTGCTTTGGAACGTTTGAGTGATGAAGTGAAAATTGCAAACGAAATCACCTCAATTATAGCACAGAGAACCGAATTACTTTCAGTTTTAGATAAAGTGTCTTTCGTAGAAAAAATCTATCCGACTGAGGCTAATTTTATCCTAATAAAAGTGGACGACGCTAACAAACGTTACGATGAGTTAATTGCCAAAGGAATCGTTATCCGCAACAGAACAACGCAACCGCTTTGTGAAAACACATTACGTTTGACTATTGGAACAGAAGAAGAGAATAAGAAACTAATTGAAGCATTAAAATCGATTTAAAACACAAATTCCACGAATTAACACTAATTTTTGGAAGTCTAATACCGAACAAATATCAAAATAATTGCATAAACATAGAATTGAAATAAGACTCTAAACAATATAAATTTAAAGACTTGGAATTTGTGTAAATTCGTGAAATTCGTGTTTTAAAAAATAAACCCATGAAAAAAGTACTTTTTATAGATCGTGACGGAACGATTGTATTGGAACCGGCAGGATATCAGCTGGACAGTTTGGAAAAACTGGAATTTTACCCAAAAGCTTTTCAATATTTGGCAAAAATCGCCAAAGAAATGGATTACGAATTGGTAATGGTGACCAACCAAGACGGATTGGGAACTGACAGTTTTCCAGAAGATACTTTTTGGCCAACACAAAATTTCATTTTGAGAGCTTTTGAAAATGAAGGCGTTCTTTTTGATGATATTTTTATAGATCGTTCTTTCCCAGAAGACAATGCGCCAACACGCAAGCCTCGCACAGGAATGCTGACGAAATACATTGACAATCCAAATTATGATTTGGCCAACTCATTTGTCTTAGGTGACCGCATTACCGATGTGGAACTGGCAAAAAATCTAGGCGCAAAAGCGATTTTCTTAAAATCGGAAGATGATTTGGGATTGGCTGAAATCTCTAGTAAAAAAGAGGAATTAGACGAAGTAATCGCTTTGCAGTCTACCGATTGGAAAACTATTTACGAGTTTTTGAAATTGGAAGCCCGTTCGGCTACAATAAGCAGAAAAACACACGAAACGGATATTTACATCAATTTGAATTTGGACGGTACAGGACAAAGCAAAATTGATACTGGAATAGCCTTTTTTGATCACATGCTCGACCAAATTTCCCGCCACGGACAAATGGATTTGGAAATAAAAGTAAAAGGTGACTTAGAAGTTGATGAACACCACACGATTGAAGATACAGCGATTGCACTAGGAGAGGTTTTTGCGAAAGCATTAGGGAACAAATTAGGCATTGAGCGCTATGGTTTCTGTCTGCCAATGGACGACTGTTTATCACAAGTGGCAATTGATTTTGGTGGAAGAAACTGGCTGGTTTGGGAAACCGAATTCAAGCGTGAAATGGTAGGAAAAATGCCAACTGAAATGTTTTTTCACTTTTTTAAATCATTTTCAGATGGAGCCAAAGCCAACATTAACATCAAAGCGGAAGGCGACAATGAGCATCACAAAATTGAAGCTATCTTTAAAGCTTTTGCCAAAGCGATAAAAGTAGCCGTAAAACGTGATACCGAGAAAATGATTTTGCCTAGTACGAAAGGAATGCTTTAAAGTTGATAGTTGTTGGTTGATAGTTGTTAGCTATCAACCAATAACCGACAACCAACAACTAAATAAATGAAAATAGTAATCATAAATTACGGAGCAGGAAATATCCAAAGCATTATGTTTGCCATCGAAAGATTGGGATACAAAGCGGTTTTGAGCAATGATCCTGACGAAATAAAATCAGCTGACAAAGTGATTTTTCCTGGAGTGGGAGAGGCGAGTTATGCGATGAAAATGCTAAAACAAAGCGGTCTTGACACTTTGATTCCGACATTGAAACAACCTGTTTTGGGAATTTGTCTGGGAATGCAGTTGATGTGTAACAAATCAGAAGAAGGGAATACTGAAGGTTTGGGAATTTTTGATGTGGATGTAATCAAATTTTCTCCAAAAGTAAAAGTGCCTCAAATGGGCTGGAATACAATCTCCAACTTAAAATCGGATTTGTTTAAAGATGTGACTGAAAAGGAATATATGTATCTGGTTCATAGTTTTTACGCTCCAATCTGCAAAGAAACCATCGCAACCACCGATTATGAAGTTGAGTATTCTTCGGCTCTGGAAAACGATAATTTCTACGGAACGCAATTTCACCCCGAAAAAAGCGGTGATGTGGGAGAGAAAATTTTAGAAAATTTTCTTGAATTGAAAAATTGAATGATTAAATAATTTAAAGATTAAGTTCATTAATTACAAATCTTTAAATTATTCAATTTTTAAATCTTTAAAATTAAAAATAAATGAGAATAATACCCGCAATAGACATCATCGAAGAAAAATGTGTCCGCTTATCCAAAGGCGACTACAATACCAAAATCATATACAACGAAAATCCGCTTGAAGTGGCCAAATCATTCGAAGCGCACGGAATAGAGTATTTGCATTTGGTTGATTTGGATGGAGCAAAATCCAGCAAGATTGTCAATTATAAAATATTGGAACAAATCGCCACACAGACCAAATTAAAAATTGATTTTGGAGGTGGCCTAAAAGCCGATTCAGATTTGAAAATAGCTTTTGAAAGCGGTGCGAACCAAATCACAGGCGGAAGTATTGCTGTGAAAAATCGTACTATTTTCGAAAAATGGATTGCAGAATACGGTTCGGATAAAATCATCTTAGGAGCTGATGCTACTAATGAAAAAGTAGCCGTTTCAGGCTGGCTGGAAGATTCAAACGAAGATTTGGTTCCATTTATTCAAGACTATCAGAAAAAAGGAATTCAGTATGTGATTTGTACGGATATCGCCAAAGACGGAATGCTTGAAGGCCCAAGTTTTGATTTATATGCTAAAATTTTAGAGCAGGCAAAAGGACTGAAATTAATCGCATCGGGAGGGATTTCGACCTTTGATGAATTACCTAAGCTAGCCGAATTAGGTTGTGAAGGAACCATTATCGGGAAAGCGATTTACGAAGGAAGAATTTCGTTGAAACAATTGGAGAATTATATAATTCAAGGTTAGAAATAAGAAGTTAGAGATTAGAAGTGGAAAAAGGTTAAAAATGAGAAGTTAGAAGTTGTTGGAATAGAAAACTACTTCTGATTTATTTCTAATTTCGTATTTCTAACCTCATATTTCAAACTTCTAATCTCTAACCTCTAACTTCAAATTATGCAGGATTTAAAAACAAGAACTAAAAAATTCGCTATCGATTGTGGAAAGCTTTGCAGAAATTTTCCTCATTCACGAGAGTATAATGCCTATGTAAATCAATTGATAAGATGTTCAAGTTCAGTGGGGGCTAATTACAGAGCATCACAAAGAGGAAAATCAACAGCAGACTTCATCAACAAATTAAAAATAGTTGAAGAGGAAGCTGATGAAAGTCATTTTTTTATTGAACTTTTATTGGAATTATATGATTTAGAAGATCAAAACGTAAAAAATGAAATGATAAGATTATGCAAAGAAGCTAATGAATTGGTTGCAATAATAGTATCTTCAATTAATACGGCAAAAAGTAAATTGAAGTAATTTTTTTAAAGGTCATGAATTTCTAAATTCTAACCTCTAATCTCAAACTTTAAATAATGTTAACAAAAAGAATAATACCCTGCCTCGACATAAAAAACGGAAGAACCGTAAAAGGCGTTAATTTCGTAGATTTGCGTGATGCAGGAGATCCCGTAGAATTGGCTAAAATCTATTCGGATGAAGGGGCTGATGAATTGGTTTTTCTGGACATTTCGGCAACTGAGGAAAGAAGAAGAACATTAGTTGATTTGGTTCGAAAAGTAGCTGCAACTATCAATATTCCGTTTACTGTTGGGGGCGGAATTTCAGCAGTAAGTGACGTTGAAGTTTTGCTTCAAAATGGTGCTGACAAGGTTTCTATCAATTCATCGGCGGTGAAAAATCCGCAGCTGATTAATGATTTGGCACAAAAATTCGGAAGCCAGTGTGTGGTTGTTGCAATTGATGCAAAGCAGATTGATGGCGAATGGATTGTGCATTTGGTAGGAGGAAAAGTTCCGACAGAAATTAAACTATTTGATTGGGCAAAAGAAGTAGAACAAAGGGGGGCAGGAGAAATTCTTTTCACCTCAATGGATCACGACGGAACTAAAAATGGTTTTGCAAATGCAGCTTTGTCTAAACTTTCAGAATTAGTAAATATTCCGATTATCGCTTCTGGCGGGGCGGGAAACATACAGCATTTCACCGATACTTTTATTGATGGGAAATCAGATGCGGCATTAGCGGCAAGCGTATTTCATTTTAAGGAAATAGAAATCAAAGCATTAAAAAAAGAACTTAAAAACAACAATATAGAAGTTAGAATTTAAAAGTGAAAAAGGTTAGAAGTCAGAAGTTAGAAGTCAGAAGTTGTAAGAATCTATAATTTTTCTAATTTTTAATTTCCACTCTAATCTTAGTTTTAACCTTTTTCACTTCTAACCTCTAACCTCTAATTTCAAACTTTAAATAATGGATATAGATATCAAAAGTGCACACGGATTAATTCCAGCGATAATTCAGGATTCAGAAACAAAAAATGTTCTGATGCTGGGGTATATGAACGAAGAATCGCTTCAAAAAACAATCGAAACTCAAAAAGTAACTTTCTTCAGCCGTTCCAAACAAAGACTTTGGACAAAAGGAGAGGAGAGCGGTAACTTTTTGGAACTTGTAGATATTAAAAACGATTGTGACGGCGATACGCTTTTGATTCAGGCAAAACCAGTGGGGCCAACTTGCCACACGGGAGCTGACACCTGCTGGCAGGAACCTAACAAAGCTAATTATGGATTCATTTCGGCTTTGGAAAATACAATCAAAACCAGAAGAGAAAATGCCGATTCAGAGAAAAGTTATGTTGCTTCATTATTTGAAAAAGGCATCAACAAAATTGCGCAGAAAGTAGGGGAGGAAGCTGTTGAAGTAGTTATTGAAGCTAAAGATAATAACGACCATTTGTTCCTCGATGAAAGCGCCGATTTGCTTTTTCACTACCTGATTTTACTGCAGGCAAAAGGCTATCAATTGAATGATGTTGTAGATGTTTTGAAAAGGCGCCAGAAATAAATATTTTTCTGTTTGCATAGAACAGCCTAATAGTATTTAATTTTACTGTTAGGCTTCTTTTGTTTGCAAAAACTCAAAAAATGTATGTATTTTTGATACAAAACTATAAAATTCATGAAAAAACATCTGCACCTTTTAATATTGTCTTTGTTGATTTCTAATGCTATTCAGGCACAAGGACTTCTTAATAAGTCTGAAACTGTTTTTACACATCAGGATACTCTACGCGGAAGCATTACTAAAGAACGAGCTTGGTGGGATTTAAAGCATTATCATTTAGATATTAAAGTCAATCCATCCGAAAAAACCATTACAGGCTCTAATACAGTTCGCTACACTATTTTATCAGCCGATAATAAAATGCAGATTGACTTGCAGGAGCCTATGAAAATTTTCAAAGTAACTCAAGATGGCAAAGAACAGAAATTCATTAGAGAAGGAAATGCTTTCTTTATAGAGTTATCGGCTCCTCAAAAAGTGGGAGAAACCAAAGAGATAATAATTTCTTTTGGCGGAAAACCTAAAGAAGCTGTCAGGCCGCCTTGGGATGGAGGAATTACTTGGAAAAAAGATAAAAACGGAAAGGATTTTATAGCTTCATCCTGTCAGGGTCTGGGTGCCAGCGTATGGTGGCCAAACAAAGATCACATGTATGACGAAGTTGAAAACATGCTGATCAGTGTTAACGTTCCTGGCGATTTGACCGATGTCTCTAATGGAAGACTGCAAAGCGTTAAAAAAGAAAATGATGGCACACAGACATTTAATTGGTACGTTTCCAATCCAATCAATAATTATGGAGTAAATATTAATATTGGGGATTACGTTAATTTTTCAGAGAAATATAAAGGCGAAAAAGGCAGCTTAGACTGCAGTTATTATGTGTTAAGAGATAATTTGGCAGTAGCCAAAAATCATTTCAAAGATGCTCCAAAAATGCTGAAAGCACTAGAAAACTGGTTTGGTCCATATCCATTTTATGAAGACAGTTACAAATTAGTTGAAGCTCCATATTTAGGCATGGAACACCAAAGCAGCGTGACTTACGGAAATGGCTTTAAAAATGGTTATTTAGGTCGTGATTTAAGCGGTACTGGCTGGGGACTGAAATTCGATTTTATTATTATTCATGAATCAGGGCACGAATGGTTTGCCAATAATATTACCTATAAAGACATTGCTGACATGTGGATCCATGAGAGTTTTACCAATTATTCGGAATGTCTTTTTGTTGAGTATTATTATGGAAAAGAGGCTGGCGCAGAATATGTAATTGGATGTAGAAATAACATCCAGAACGATGCACCAATTATTGGAAAATATGATGTAAATAATGAAGGTTCAGGAGATATGTATCCAAAAGGAGCAAATATGCTGCATACAATTCGCCAGATATTGAATGATGATGCCAAATGGAAATCTATTCTAAGAGGCCTAAACAGCACTTTTTATCATCAAACGGTAACTACAAAACAAATCGAGGATTATTTGAGTACTCAAGCCGGGGTAGATTTAAGCAAAGTCTTTGATCAGTATTTAAGAGATATAAGAATACCTGTATTGGAATATTCTTTTAAAGGAAATACATTGAAATACCGCTGGAACAATACAGTTCCAGAATTTGATATGCCAGTTCAAGTGTTATTGAATGGTACTGAAGTAATCTTAAAGCCAAAAACCGATTGGACAGAACTGAACAGTCCTTCTAAAATTGAAAAATTAGAAGTAGATAAAGATTTTTATGTTTTTTCGAAGAATGTAAACTAAAATATTTTATACAAAAAAGACCAGCCGATGCTGGTCTTTTTTATTCAGATTTATTGTGCTTTTTCCAGATATCTAATATTACATCAGCTGTTTAGATACATATTCCCAACTGGCTTTAATTGAATCACTTGGATTTGGCGAATAATTAGTTTCTTGTTCTACAAAAAAGTGTTTCATTCCAGAGAGCTTAGCTTCATCAAAAATGGCTTTAAAATTAATGCTTCCTTCACCAATTTCAGTATTCCATTCTGCTTTGGATTTGTCCATATCTTTTACATGCCACATAGTGAAACGGCCAGGATGAGCCTTAAATAACTGCAAAGGATCATTTCCAGAACGAACAGCCCAATATAAATCCAGCTCGAAATCGACTAATTTTTTATCAGTTTCCTGTAACAAAACATCATAACCTGTTTGATTTCCAAATTTTTTAAATTCGAAATCATGATTGTGATATGCTAATTTCAAGCCAGCTCGTTTACAAAGATCTGCAGCTTCGTTCGCTTTTTGGGCAATTCGTTTGTAATCATCGATTTTGCTTCTTAAATCTTCCTCCAGCCACGGAATAACAACATATTCGCTTCCGAGCTGATTTGCACATTCGATGGAAGCCTTTAAAAAATCAGAACCTTCACCTTTTATAAATGTCTTAAAATCATAATGACCGCTGGATGCTTTAAGACCGTTATCATCGAGGATTTTTCTAAAATCTTTTGCAGATGTACCAAAAAAACCTTTATCGCTTGAATAACCATAAGTCTCTACTTCCTTATATCCAGATTTAGATACGTGTTCTAGAACTCCTTTGACATCTTTAGAAAAGGACTCCCGCAATGTATACAACTGAAGGCCTATATTTTTGGGTTTGGCCGAAAAGGCCAGGGAAGGAGCTATTGCTATCGCACCTAATGCCAAGCCGCTGTTTATTATAAAATCTCTTCTCTTTATCATTGTTTTGCTTTTTGGTTAAAAAATTAAATATCACAAATTTGAATTGCCTTTTTCAATGAGGCTATTTTATCTTTTTGACTAGGAATAAATTCTTGTCCAACAAATCCAGTAAAACCAGTATCTGTGATAGCTTTCATTATAGCACTATAGTTGAGTTCCTGAGTTTCATCAATTTCATTGCGTCCTGGAACTCCTCCTGTATGATAATGAGCAATGTATCTGCTGTTTTCCTTTATGGTACGAATCACATCACCTTCGTCTATCTGCATGTGGTAAATATCGTAAAGCAGCTTGAAATTTTCAGAATTAATCCTTTTTACCAGTTCGGCACCCCAATAAGTTCTGTCACATTGATAATCTTTATGGTTAATTTTACTGTTCAACAATTCCATTGCTAAAGTCACTTTGTACTTTTCTGCAATTGGAATCAGCTGTTTTAATCCCTGTACACAATTGTTCCAGCCTTCTTCATCTGTTTTTCCTCTGCGATTCCCGCTAAAGCAGATCAGGTTTTTATAACCAGCTTCTGCAACCAGCGGAATCATTTCGGCATAATTTTTTATTAGCTGTGCATGAAATTTTATATCATTAAAACCATCAACTAAATTCAATTCGGCACCATTACACATTGTAGAAACAAGATTGTGCTTTTTTAAAACGGGCCAATCTTTTGGCCCTACCAGATCAATTCCTGTAATGCCAATTTTTTTTGCCTCAATACAAAGTGTCTCAATATCAAAATCACTGAAACACCAGCGTGCCACCGAATGATTGATTTTTCCTTTCAACGTATTGGATATAAATTCTGGATTTTCTTCTGCAGAAGGCAAAACTGATGCAAAGCCAGATGAAACTCCTAAAGTTACAGTTCCAGCGAGAATTCCTTTTATTGCAGTTCTTCTATCAAAAGTGGTACTCATTTTTTCTGTATTAAATTTTAAATCTCGTTTTGGATTTTATTTTTATCCTGAAATAAAAGTGCAAAAATCAAGAAAACTGCAAAAGCTATTCCTGCAGGAATTATCCATACCATCTGCCAGTTTACTGCACCGTCCATAGTCTTGAAATTATCAGTAATCCAGCCTGCAACAGCAAAACCAATCAGCATTCCAATGCCATAAGTAGCCAGTGTTATAAGTCCCTGAGCAGCGCTTTTGTATTTTTCTCCAGCTTTCGAATTAGTGTAAATCTGTCCTGATACAAAGAAAAAGTCATAGCAGATTCCGTGTAAAGCAATTCCAAGGATAAGCATAAAACTTAAATCATTCCCATTGCCGTAAGCAAATAAGAGGTAACGGACTGCCCAGGCAAACATCCCTACTAAAATTGTTTTCTTGAATCCAAAACGTGTAAAAAATACTGGAATCAATAATAAAAATAATGCTTCGGATATTTGTCCAATAGCCATTTTTCCAGTTGGATTTTCAACACCTGAGGCAGTTAAAAATGGATGCGCATTTTGATAGTAAAAAGCTAATGGAATACATATTAATATTGAAGATATAAAAAATATGAAGAAATTTTTATCTTTCAAAAGCCTTAAAGCATAAAGACCAATGATGTCTCCAATTTTGATTTTCCCTTCACTAACTTTCGGTGGCGTTTTTGGCAATGCAAAACTTAATAAACCCAATGCCAGGGAAGCAATCCCCGCCAAAAGAAAAGTGTTTTTAAGCAATCCTTGGGAAATGGCTTCGGCCGAGTCCCAATGAAACAGGAAGCTAATAGATAAACCTGCTAAAATCCAGCCAATTGTACCCCAGACCCTGATATTTGCAAACTCTTTTTCCGGGTCATTCATCTGATTAAATGCTACCGAATTTACTAAGGCTAATGTTGGCATATACAAAATCATATAGCTTAAAACATAAGCATAAAAAAGCCCCACATTTTCAGACTGATACATCTGATACATTAAAAATGCACCCAAAAGATGCAATAAGCCCAAAATTTTCTCCGCATTAAAATATCGATCTGCAATTAAGCCAATAATGAAAGGTGCAATAATTGCGCCCCAGGATTGAGTTGAAAATATAGCTGCTGTTTCTGAGCCAGAAGCCTTTAAATTGTTTCCCAGAAAAGTTCCAAGAGTAACAAACCATGCCCCCCAAATGAAAAATTCCAGAAACATCATTACAGATAATTTAATGCGGATAGTTGTATTCATAAAATAAAAGGTTGTTTTTTGGTTAGATGAATAGAGAAGTTATTATTTACAGCCAGTTGTAGTTTCCATTGTATTCCATTCCTTAATCACAATGTTGCGGTACCAAACTTTATCACCATGATCTTGCAAAGCAATTTTTCCTTTCTTAAAAGTTCCAAAACCTGGCCATGCAGCAAATTTGCTTCCTGCAACCAATGCTTTAAAATTATCATCCCAAAGTACTGTTTCAACAATAATTACACCATTTAAAACATACGTCAGCTTACCATTTTTACAAACAACTTCAGCTGTATTCCATTCGCCAACAGGCTTAACCGGCTCGGATTTACTTTGTATCAAATCGTACAAATCACCTGCACGATGTTTTGTGATTTTTCCATCAGGATGTCCGTCATTATCCAAAACCTGCATTTCTAAACCTGTTTCGTATGTGTTTTTATATTTCTGCGGATTTTCATTAACATAAAAAATTATACCGCTATTGGCATTAGGAGCTACTTTCCAATCCAGCTTTAAATGAAAATTTTCATATTCAGCATCGGTTACCAAATCTCCTCCTTGTCCATTTTTCGCAGCTTCGGGATCAAAGCGCAAAACGCCATCTTCAACTTTCCAGCCAGGTCCTGCTGTAGTTTTTCCGTATGAATGCCAGCCTGTTGTAGTTTTTCCGTCAAAAATTGGTTTAAATCCTTTTTGTGCCTGCAGTGTTTGAAATAAACTGAATGCTAATACTGTTATAATAATCTTTTTCATGGTTTTACTATTTAATTTTAATATATTAAAAACTCAGGTTTTTCCAACCCTCTCTATAATTACGTTTTACAAACTGATTTACATCATCGACATTAGTCACTTTCTTGGCATCATTATCCCAAAGCAATTTTACCGAACGGCCTGGATATACATCTTCTCCCAAGTATTCTTTATGCAGATCATAACCTCTTACCGCAAGATTTGCCATTAATAAAGCTTCAGTTAATGGGCCAGCAATTTCAAAAGGAGAACTGAGCTCTTTCTTGCCATATCCAGCAATGCATCCTTCTATCCACTGTTTTTGATGCCCATTGGCTCCATCTTTTACTCGAGGATATTTTTCAGCTATCTTTAAATTTTCATTACGGCTCAAAGGCAATAACCTTGGATTTTCGCTATAAGTATCGCAAAGCATTTTTCCTTTAGTCCCAATGAATAAAGTACCATTTCCTCCATCGCCAAAGATTTCATTAGCACCTAATTCTTCAGGACGATCCGGCTGTATGCCGCCATCCATCCAATGCATTTTGATATCACCTTTAGTTTTGTCTGTTTTTGGAAATGTCAAGGTTACATGACTAGAAGGAGGACAGCTTTCTGGAAAATAGCCTCTTCTAAATTCATCAATATATACTGAACCTACACTGCACTGTACATCTTTGGCATATTTTAAATTTAATACAGAAAAAGGAGCCTCCATCAAGTGACAGCCCATATCTCCTAAGGCACCTGTGCCATAATCCCACCAGCCACGCCAGTTGAAAGGAACTAATTTATCTACATAATTTTTATATGGTGCAGTTCCAAGCCATAAATCCCAATCTAATTCTTTAGGAATTTCGGTTTTTGCAGTTGACCACGGAATGCCTTGTGGCCATACAGGCCTATCAGTCCAAGCATACACTGTATGGACATCTCCAATTAAATCTGCATCATACCATTCTTTCATAATTCGGGTACCATCATTAGACGAACCCTGATTTCCCATCTGCGTAACCACTTTATAACGAGATGCAGCCAGAGTCATCATGTGTGCTTCATAAATATCGTGTGCCATTGGTTTTTGTACATACACATGCTTGCCTAACTGCATAGCCGAAAAGGCCTGAATAGCATGATTATGATCTGGGGTTGATACTGAAACTGCATCAAAATTTTTATGCTCTTTGTCCAGCATTTCCCGCCAATCCTTATAAAACTTTGCTTTAGGCAAAGCTCTAACACTATCAGCGGCTCTTCTTGTATCCACATCACATAAGTAAGCTACATTTGCAAGTCCGCTTTTCTCAAAAGAACCAACATCAGATCTTCCTTTTCCGCCTACACCGATACTGGCAATCAGTAAGCGGTCACTAGGTGCAATGAAGCCTCTTCCCATGACATGCCTGGGAATAATCATTAAACCAGCTGTTGCCAGTACTCCTTTTTTAAGAAAATCTCTGCGAAGAGCAGATTCTGGCTCTTTTTTTTGATTAAAATCTTGATCCATAAATAGGTTTTACAATTTTATTTGTTCAATGACAGAATGTATTTGGCAATCTTTTTAGCATCATCTTTTTTTAATGCTGTATGTGGTGCCATCGGAATAGCTCCCCAGACTCCTGAACCTCCTTTAATAATTTTATCTGACAGGTAGCTGATATTTTTATCATTCGCAGGGTATTTTTTTGCTATATCTAAATAGGAGGGACCAATAACTTTTTTATCTATTTTGTGGCAAGTAGCACAATCTAGTTTTGCCATTATTTTTTCTCCTTCAGAAAGCTGGATTTCATTTTTACCACTGCTGTATCTGTTTGAAACTGTTTCAATACTCGAAAAAGAACTTAAACTTCCCAAAGCTATTATTCCTGCTATAATTTTAATTTTCATTATTTACTGTTTATGTTTTTTAAAGTCCTAAATTTTTTCTGTTAAGCTGTGTGTTCGTTTCTACCGCTGCAAAATCATCAAAAGCTTTATCTGTAACTTTAATGATGTGTTTTTTTATAAATTCGGCTCCTTCGCGGGCACCGTCTTCCTGGTTTTTTAAACAGCATTCCCATTCCATTACTGCCCAGCCTTTGTAATCATACTGCGCTAATTTGCTAAAAATAGTTTTAAAATCAATCTGGCCGTCTCCGGGCGAGCGATAACGTCCTGCGCGGTTTACCCAGCTTTGATAACCTCCAAAAGTTCCTTGTTTACCTGTTGGGTTAAATTCGGCATCTTTGACATGGAAAGCTTTGATCCTTTCATGATAAAAATCGATGTACTGAATATAATCTAACTGCTGCAGCACAAAATGCGAAGGATCATAAAGCAGGCAGGCACGCTGATGATTGTTTACCGCTTTGAGAAACATTTCGTAAGTTTCGCCATCAAATAAATCTTCTCCCGGATGAATTTCATAGCATACATCCACACCGTTTTGATCAAATTCATTCAGGATTGGCAACCAGCGGTTAGCCAGTTCCTTGAATCCTTCTTCAATTAAACCAGGCGGACGCTGTGGCCAGGGATGAAAATACTGCCACAATAACGAACCGCTAAAAGTAGCATGTGCATTAAGCCCTAAGTTTTGAGAAGCCTTCGCTGCATAATGTAATTGCTGTACTGCCCATTCTTGTCTTGCTTTTGAGTTTCCGCGCAAAGCCTGCGGTGCAAACCCATCAAAAAAATCATCATACGCAGGATGAACAGCAACCAGCTGACCTTGCAGATGAGTGGAGAGTTCAGATATTTTTAAGCCGTATGAACCAACAATTCCAGTTAGCTCATCAGCATAAGTCTTGCTTTCAGCAGCTTTTTGCAGATCAATAAATCGGGAATCCAGAGTTGGAATCTGTATGCCTTTGAATCCCAGATTAGCAGCCCATTGGCAAATTCCTTCCAGAGAATTAAAAGGAGCTTCATCAGATATAAATTGTGCCAAAAAAACGGCAGGTCCTTGCATTGTCGTCATTTGATTCTATTTAAATTTTAAATTCGGTCCATTTTTGAGAAGATTTTCCAGAAGCTATTACATTTTCTATAAATGCCATGCCGCGGACACCATCTTTTACTGTTGGAAAATCAAGCATTTCTGCTGCTGGTTCTTTACCTTCTAATTTAGATTGTAAAGTCAAAGCAAAGTTTTTGTATAAATTCCCAAAAGCTTCCAAATATCCTTCTGGGTGTCCGCTTGGGGTTCGGGTATTGAAAGCGGCAATTGGTGATAAATATCCGTTTCCGCTTCGGTACAATTGAGCAGGGGAGTCCAGCCATTTTACAATTAAAGTATTTGGTTCCATCTGATGCCATTCTAATCCTCCTTTTTCGCCATATACCTTAATTTTTAAGCTGTTTTCTTCACCGGCTGCAATTTGGCTGGCCACTAGAATACCATTGGCACCATTATCAAATTTAAGCAGTACATTTCCGTCGTCATCCAGTCTTCTATTAACTACTACAGTATTAATGTCAGCACAAATTTGTGTGATTTTCAATCCTGAAATGTATTCTGCCAAATGTGCTGCGTGAGTTCCAATATCCCCCATACAGCCGCTGATTCCGCTTTTGGAAGGATCTGTTCTCCATGCTGCCTGTTTATTGCCTCCGTTTTCAAAGTCAGTGCTTAGCCAGCCCTGCGGATATTCAACCATTATTTTCCGAATGTTTCCAAAATGATTTTCAGCAACCATATTCCTTGCCTGTTTTACCATCGGATAGCCGGCGTAAGTATGTGTAAGACACAGATAAAGTCCAGTTTCATTAACTTTTTGTTCCAATAATCTGGCTTCCTCCAAAGTCAAAGTCATCGGCTTGTCCAAAACAACATGAAAACCATTTTCTAATGCTAACATCGCAGGAGCAAAGTGGGCATGATTTGGAGTAACTATCGAAACAAAATCCATTCTCTCATTTTGAGGTAATTTTGCCTCTGTCTCAATCATTTGAATATAGGATTCATAACATTTCTCTCCTGCTAAGCCCAATTCTTTACCAGACTCAAGGGATACATCAGGATTAGAACTAAAAGCACCGCAATGCAGTTCGATTAATCCGTCCATATTTGCAGCAATGCGGTGAACTGCTCCGATAAAAGCATTTTTGCCACCGCCGATCATTCCCATTTTTAATTTTCTCATAATTAAATAGTCGTAAAACTCTATATGTTTTTTTTCTTTAATTCTTTTACAGCATAATCTACAGCTCTAGCAGTTAAGGCCATATAGGTCAATGAAGGATTCTGGCAGGCACTCGAAGGCATACAGGAACCATCAGTAACAAATACATTTTTCACTTCATGCATCTGGTTCCATTTGTTCAATACAGATTCTTTTGGATCGTTGCCCATACGCGCGGTACCCATTTCATGAATTGTCATCCCTGGATAACAGCCGTTGTCATACGCTTTTACATTCTTGACACCAGCCGCTTCAAGCATTTCCGCAGCATCATACATCATATCCTCACGCATTTTGGCCTCGTTATCCTTGTATTCACAGTCAATTGCAAGTACAGGCTGTCCCCATTTATCTTTTTTAGAATGATCGATGTACACTTTATTTTCATAATATGGAAGCATTTCTCCAAAACCACCTAATCCCATAGTCCACGATTCAGCTGGTCTGGATAAAATTTCTTTGAAATCGGCACCAAAATCCAATTCGGCAACTTCTTTATGCCAGTTTCCTCTGCTTGCTGCACCCTGATATCCAAATCCTCGTAAATAATCTCGTTTGTCGTCTTTAAAATTCTGATACCTTGGAATATAAATACCGTTGGCTCTTCGTCCATAAGTATATTTGTCCTCGAAACCTTCAACAGTTCCTTCGGCACCGCATCTAAAATGATGATCCATCAAATTGTGTCCAAGATGTCCGCTGTCGTTACCCAATCCATTCGGATGTGCTTCAGAAGTTGAATTCAATAAAACAAATGTGGAACCTAACGTTGATCCGTTTACAAAAACAATTTTGGCATAAAATTCCATGCTTTCATTTGTCTGAGCATCAATAACCATAACGCCTTTGGCTTTCTTGGTTTCTTTATCATAAATTATATGATTGACAATCGAGTAGGGACGCACGGTTAATTTTTTAGTAGCCATAGCAGCCGGCAGAGTTGAAGACTGCGTGCTGAAATAAGCGCCAAATGGACATCCTCTGCTGCATAAATTTCTATATTGACAACTGCCTCTTCCTAAGTGCGGAACAGTTAAATTTGCCGTACGCCCAATAGTCATTATTCTGGATTTGTTATAATGCTTTTCGATGCGTTCTTTCACTGATTTTTCAACACAGTTCATATCCATAGGAGGCAGAAACTGACCGTCAGGCAATAGAGGCCAATTTTCATTCTGACCGCTGATTCCTGCAAATTTCTCAACGTAATCATACCAGGGTGCAATATCTTTATAACGGATTGGCCAGTCATTTCCATGGCCATCTTTAAGATTATCTTCAAAATTGTGATCACTGAAACGATAACTCTGGCGTCCCCACATCAAGGATTTACCGCCTACATGAAAACCTCTGTACCAGTCAAAACGTTTATCTTCGGTATATGGACATTCTAAATCATTAACCCACCATTTTTCATTTGCCTGCTGGTATGGGTAATCTCTGGTTTGTACAGGATGTGTGCGTTTTTGTTCTTCGGTTAATTTGCCGCAATAAGCTATTTCCCAAGGAGCTTTCATAGCCGAATCATAATCTTTTATATGCTCAATGTTTTCTCCGCGTTCGAGCATTAGTACTTTTAACCCTTTTTCGGTTAATTCCTTGGCTGCCCAACCGCCGCTTATTCCAGATCCTATGACAATTGCGTCATAGGTGTTTTGCTTTTTAAAATCGGTATTGATATTCACTTGTCTCTTTTTATCAATTAATAAAATAATTTTTAAAATGGCCAGATCCTTATGTTGCCCAGGCTTTCTGTCCGGGAATGTAATCTGCATTTCCATCATATTTTCCAGGAATTGGCAAATATTCCCTAGCCATAGTACAGCCGATTTCTGAAGAAAAATAACCCAATATGGTTAAATCTCTAGCTATCAAAAAGAAAGAAGGTTCGTGATTATTATCAATTGACTGCTGTTTTAATTCATTCATGAGCTGTTTTTTTTCTTCGTCATTGAGACTTAAAAATTCTTTATTAAATTTAGTTTTAGACAGAACTAACATCTCATCAAAACCTTTTTTAAAAACAGCTTGAAGATTAGCTGGGTAACAATCTTTTATAATTAAAGCAATCAATGCTCCGACACCTGCCGCTTTAGCTCCTGGGGATTTTGCTGTTGCTGGCAAAATGATTTCGGAATATTCAGCCAAAATGTCTTCATCCGTGGCTGTATAAAAATAACTGCTTTTTTCGGGTTCCAATACAGTAAAACTTTCAAACAAAACTCCCATTGTAGTGGCAGAAATTGCTCCCCCCATCAAAAAGGCAATTTTTTTTAGTGCTTCTCGTCTTTCCATTTGCTAAATATTAAAAATATTAAGGTAATAACTGCCGATAATTAAATTATCAACGAATTACAATAATAATCAAAAAAGCAACATATTTCCTTTTTTAAAGTTAATTAATTATCAAATATTAACAATTCGCAACTAATAAAACGTTTTAGTATATATTTTAAAAACAAATTATAGCATTTGATAAAGAAGGAAGAAAATAATGCAAAATTTTAAGATAAGTTTTTTTATCCAGAAAAGGGTATAAAAAATTTTACGAAATAAAAACTTGTTAAATAAATAATAAAATTACTTATAACACCAATCTCAATGTATAAATAAGAATTTTTTTTAATTTATTTGATCAAAAAGCTGCACTTGGTTTTTTAATCTTTCAATCAATAAATTCATCATCCTTTTATTTAAGCTCGAAGAATTTTTGATATAAAGGGCATATTCATCCGTGGTGAATAATGCGATAATCATGCCTTTTAAGGAATTTCGGAACTTAATATCCTTTTGAATAGCATTTTCGATAACAGCCAATTTACTTTCAACTGATTTTGTGTAAAAATCCCTTTTGTATTTACTGATGTAATTTAGAAAAGAAGCAATAAACAAATCATTCTGCAATTTTAAAATCGGCCTAATAACCTCATTTTGAAACAACTCCTCCGAAAGTGACTGAATATTTGATTCTCCCAATGATTCTCCGCGAAGTTCCTTGATTAATTTATCTCTCTGATCCATCTTTTTTTCTTAAAAATATGAAATTAACTGTTAGCAAAATCTTATTTTAGCATTATTAAATAAAAAAACATGAGATTTCATACCAGAAAGTGGGTAAAACCAGAAGATTTAAACCCAAACGGATCATTATTTGGAGGTAAATTATTGGCTTGGCTAGACGAAGAGCTGGCTTTATATTCTATTGTTCAATTAGAAAATCGCAGAATTGTAACTAAACACATGTCGGAAATCAATTTCAGAAGCTCAGCAAGACAAGGCGATATAGTAGAAATTGGAATCGATGTGGTAAAATTTGGAAATACTTCATTAGTCCTGAAATGTGAAGCACGAAATATGATGACCAGAGAAACCATTATTACCATTGATGAAACCGTTATGGTAAATCTTGGTGAAGACGGAAAACCAAAAGCTCACGGAAAAACAGAAATTGAATATGTTAAAGACAGGATAGGGGAAAATATTTGATTTTAAATACCAAGTTATCCAAATGATATTTAAAACAAAAAATCACTAAATCTAATTTGAATTTAGTGATTTTTTATTTCTAGTCCTGCTTGTTAGATTTTGCTTCATTTTCAGAAAGTATTGAAAAAATTTCCAGACCAAAATAAGGAACTGATGCAATAATATGGTCAAAAATATCAGCCATAATGTATTCGTAATTTTCAAAACGCTTGTCCTTGGAAAAAGCATATACTTCCAGCGGTACACCATAAGGAGTTTGCTGCAGCTGTCGGCAAAGCATCAGCATATCTTTATTTAAACCTGGATATTGATGCAGGTACTGAATAATATATTTTCTGAACAATCCTAAGTTCGTTAGATTTCTGCCATTTATCGCTAAGCTTTTATCAATTTCATGCCCTTTGTTGTAATTATCAATTTCGAGTTTTCGAGAATCAATATACGCACTCAGAAGATTTATTTTTTTTAAGTCATTTAGTTCATGATCTTCAAGAAAGCGAATACTATTGCTTTTAATTATAATATGTCTTTTAATCCGTCTTCCATCAGAATTAAGCATTCCCCGCCAGTTCTGGAAAGAGTCAGAACTCAGGCTGTACGTTGGAATTGTTGTTGTAGTATTGTCAAAATTCCGAACCTTAACAGTCGCCAGATTGATCTCTATCACATCACCATCGGCTCCATAGCGATCCATTGTAATCCAGTCGCCAATACGTACCATATCGTTTATAGCTACCTGTACACTCGCTACAAAACCCAGAATTGTATCTCTGAAAACTAAGATAATCACTGCCGAAACAGCACCCAGTATTGTCAGCAATTCCTTTTGGTCAATATCAAATAACTTCGAAATGATAAACGTAATCCCAAACATCCACAGTACAATCATAATAACCTGAATGAAACTGTCAATTGGTTTGTCGCTGTATCGCGGAATCAATTTTAAATAATCCCTTATTGAATTAAAAATGGTTCGGACAATCCATAAAATCAGCAAAACAATATAAGTAGCAACCATTTTGCCAAAAATATTCTCCCAGTATTCAAACTTCTCCAAAATCACTGGAACTGACCTGAAAACAAAAAAAAGCGGAACCAGATACGATATGTATTTGGCTGTTTTGTTGCTTACCAATAAATCATCAAATTTAGTTTTGGTTCTTTGGGCAACAACAGCCAAAATGGTTACCAATACAAATCGAAAAATCATATACAGCCCATAGGCCAATACACAAAGCAGAATAATATTAAAAAACAGGCTCAGATACGTTGACACACTTCGGCTCATTCCCCAATCCCGAAAAACAGGATAGAAAAACTCAAAAATTAATTGTATCAGCTTGTCCATGATTTTACAAATATTTTTTCTCTACATAAAAAGTCCCAAACGGCAACAAAGAAGCAATTAATACAATCCCAAAGGTTTTTAAGTCCCATTTCTGGGCATTTTTTAACAAAAAAGCCAATAATACATAACCAATAAATAACACACCATGACTCATCCCAATTGGGTACAATAATGTTTTATAAAGCTCCATATTTGCTGGCTTGATAAAAAGCATATTCGAAAATAAAACCAAATAGGAAATACCTTCTAAAATAGCGGTAATCTTAAAAATCTTAAGCATCTGTAATTGTTTTTTTTGAATTAAAAGGCAAAATTAGTCAATATCGATGATTATCGGTGTATACATTAGAAAACTAAATTACTTTTGTATTCTTAAACTTTGAAAATGAGCAAGCGCGATTTAAAAAAATATCTGAACGATCTCAACAAAGAACAGCTTGAAGAGCAGATTCTTGAATTGTATGAAAAATTCAGTCCGGTAAAGGTTTATTATGATTTTGTATTCAACCCAAAAGAAGACAGACTATTACAGGAATGCAAACTCAAAATTTCCCACGAGTATTTTCCGTTACAGACAAAAGGCAAAAGAAAAAAGCCTAAAATGAGACGGTCAGTAGCCCAAAAATATATCAAACATTTTATAACATTGGGCGTAGATCCGTTTGTCATTGCCGATGTCATGCTTTACAACATCGAAATTGCCCAGACATTTGCTTCAGAAAACACCATAAAACAGGAATTATTCTACAAAAGCATGTTTAATTCATTTGATCAAGCCATAAAATTTATCATTTCAAATGGAATTATAACCGAATTTAATTCACGGCTGACTAGTATTTATGACGAAGTTTTACGCCAAAAATGGCACAATCTCGCTGATTTCAAAGCAGGTATTGCAATTTTGGAAGAATAAATACTATGTGAAAAATCATTTTAATTTAATTCCAAGGATATTTTTTTAAAAAACATGGCTTAATAACTGTTTTTTAGGCGTATTTTTGCAAAAATCCAAAAATACACAATGCACCAAGAGAATTTAGAAATTGAAATTGAATCCAGAAAAGAACTTTACGCTTATCAGCAGGGAGATATTGACGCCATTTTTGACCGTATAGACAATGCGCCGGCACAGCATCATTTGCTGTATCAATTGCCTACAGGCGGTGGAAAAACTGTAATTTTTTCTGAAATCGTACGCCGTTATCTGTCGCAGCACGACAAAAAAGTTGTTGTATTAACACACCGTATCGAGCTGTGCAAGCAAACGTCAAAAATGCTAAAAGGCTTTGAGGTAAAAAATAAAATCATCAACAGTAAAGTAAAGGAACTTCCGGACCAAAACGATTATTCCTGTTTTGTCGCAATGGTAGAAACCTTGAAAAACCGTATCAATGACGAAAAACTGCATTTGGATAACATCGGTTTGGTGATTATTGATGAGGCGCATTATAATTCTTTCCGAAAATTATTAAAATCATTCAAAAATGCATTTATCCTTGGAGTAACGGCAACTCCACTGAGTTCCAATATAAAACTGCCAATGCACCAAAGCTACGATGAACTGATTGTGGGAGACACCATCAGCTCATTAATCGACAATGGTTTCTTGGCAAGAGCGGTTACTTACAGCTATGACGTTGGGTTAACATCGCTAAAAGTAGGTATCAACGGAGATTATACCGTAAAATCCTCAGACGATTTATACACCAATATGGCAATGCAGGAAAAATTACTGCATGCCTACACCGAAAAATCATTGGGCAAAAAGACCCTGATTTTCAATAACGGAATCAACACTTCCTTATATGTTTATGAAACGTTCAGGGAAGCAGGCTACGGCATCCGCCACTTGGACAACACCAGCAGTAACGAGGAGCGAAAAGAAATCCTTCACTGGTTCAAGCACACGCCAGATGCGATTTTGACTTCTGTCGGAATCCTTACAACCGGTTTTGACGAGCCGACTGTTGAAACCATCATTTTGAACAGAGCTACCAAATCATTGACGCTTTATTTCCAGATGATTGGACGCGGTTCCCGAAAATTACCTGGAAAAGATGAATTTACAGTGATTGATTTAGGAAATAACGCCGCCCGTTTCGGTCTATGGAGCGATCCTGTAAACTGGCAACATATCTTTAAATCACCTGAATTTTACCTAGAGAATTTAAGAGACGACAGCGAAATCGAACTGCATTTCAAATACACAATGCCTCCAGAATTGAGAGCCAAATTCAGCAAAACTGCCGATGTAACTTTTGATGTAGATGAAGAGCACAAACTCGCTATAGCTCAGAACTTAAGATCAAAAGTAGTTCTGGACAAATCAATAGATCAGCACGCAGCAATGTGTGTGGACAATACGGAATTGCCGCAGGAAGCCAAAGCCCTTTCAAAAGAATTGGACGCCGATATCGAAGACCGCGTAAAACGCTTTGCAAAATGCCTCAGCCAATGCAGTAAAAATTACAGAGAATGGCTATTGGAAGATTACAAACAGCGATTGACGTTATTAATCGGTAAAAAATATCGTGAAAAAGTAATGAACGAACTGGATTAATTTAGTATTCAGTATTTAGAAATAAGTATCCAGATATAAGCAGTAAACAAAACGTCAACGCTCCCCTCTCTTTTGGAGAAGGGCTGGGGGTGAGGTCTAAAAAACAAAAAAAGCATGTCAAAACAATTCTCAGATTTAGGAATTTCAGCAGGAATACTAAAAGCAATTACCGAAATGGGAATTGTAACCCCAACCGAAATTCAACAGAAAACCATTCCGCTATTGTTATCAGATACTGCGGATATTGTGGGACTTGCCAAAACAGGAACGGGAAAGACAGCCGCTTTTGGACTGCCTTTACTGCAGTTAATTGATACAAAAACTGATAATGTTCAAGCAGTAATCCTAGTACCAACAAGGGAATTGGGACATCAGATTTTTGACAATCTGGAAAATTACGCTAAGTACCTGCCGGAAGTTTCAATCGCAGCAGTTTGCGGAGGAATTCCAATTAAACCGCAGATAGAACGTTTAAAATCGCCAGCACATATTATTGTAGCAACACCTGGGCGTTTGATTGATCTGCTGCAGCGCAAAGCCATCAGCCTAAAAGAAACAAAATTCCTCGTTCTCGATGAAGCCGACGAAATGGTGACAATCCTTAAAGAAGCTTTGGATGAAATCATTGCCGAATTTCCTAAAAAACACAGAACCTTTTTGTTTTCGGCGACTATGTCTGGAACCATTAAGCAGTTAATTCAGAATTACTTGAACAAAAATGTGGTTCAGGTGAGTGCCAGCATGGAAACTGTAGGTAATCAAGGGATCGATCATAATTATATTGTGGTAGAACCTATAGAAAAACTGGATGTTTTAATGCATTTTCTGAACTCGAAAGAAGGGGAGAGGGGTATTATTTTCTGTAAAACCAAGGCCGCTGTCAATAAATTGGCAAAAAACTTAGCCATAAACAAATTTTCATCAGGAGCATTGCACGGAAGTTTGTCGCAGGGAATCCGCGACCGAATTATGGATCAGTTTCGCGAAGGACACATCAATATTTTGGTAGCTACTGATTTGGCAGCAAGAGGAATTGATGTTAAAGAAATCTCCTATGTTGTCAATTATCACTTGCCGGACGTATACGAAACCTACGTTCACCGCAGCGGAAGAACAGCCAGGGCAGGAGCCAAAGGGCTTGCTTTGACAGTATTGCAGCCAGAGGAAGCAGCTGAAATAGCTGATTTTGAAAGAGAACTGGGAATTAAATTCACCGAATATAAAAAACCATCGGCAGTAAGCATCGAAGAAAACAACATGCTTTTGTGGGCAAAACAAATCTTTAAGACCAAACCCAACCACGATGTGGATGCCGAATTAAAAACAAAAATAAAAACAGTTTTCCATCATCTGACTAAAGATGAATTGATTGAAAAACTACTGGCCAATTATCTACTTCAGAACAAAACCGAAATTACAGAAAAGCCTGTTAAAAAATTCAAAAACTAAATTTACTCCTAGATATATATCGTACTTTTATAAATAGTAATAATTAGCGTCAGTAATAATCTAGTTAGGTTTTTACCAGCACATAGTTAATTGAGCCCCAACAAGCCCCCCTCTCCGCTGGAGAGGGGCTGGGGGTGAGGTTTCTAATCTCTAATAAAAGTCAATATGCACATAGTAATCATAGGCGGAGGTTTCGCCGGAATCAATTTAGCCAAAGAACTTACCAATCAAAAAGGTATCGAGGTAACCCTTGTAGACAAAAACAACTACAATTTCTTTCCGCCGCTCATTTATCAGGTGGCCACGGCATTTTTGGAGCCCTCAAGTATCAGCTATCCGTTCCGTAAATTTTTTGCAGGGAAAAAAAACCTGCAGTTTCGTTTAGGCGAATTACAGAAAGTAATTCCAGTCGAGAACAAAATCATCCTCAATAACGGCGAATTAAATTATGATTATCTGGTTTTTGCAACGGGAGCCGAAACGAGTTACTTTGGAATGGAAAATGTAAAAAAGAATGCCATCCCAATGAAAACGCTCAATGATGCTATTGAAATGCGCAATACATTATTGAAAAATCTGGAAAAAGCAGCCATCTGCAAAGACATCCGAAAACGCAGAAAACTGTTAACCATTGTAATAGCAGGCGGCGGTCCAACAGGTGTTGAAGTTTCCGGAATGTTTGCCGAAATGAGAAAAAGCATACTGCTAAAAGAATATCCAGAATTAGACACATCTGTAAGCAATATTTATCTGGTCGATGGAGGAGATGCCTTATTGTCGCCAATGAGTGAAGAATCCCAAAAAGACACATTGGATGCGGTGACCAAGCTCGGAGTCGTCGTAAAACTAAATACTCGAGTTGTAGATTATAAAGACGATACTGTTTTCTTTGCTGATGGAAAAACCATTCAGACCAAAAATTTAATCTGGGCAGCAGGAGTTTCGGCAAAGGAATTCGAAGGAATTCCTGCTGAAAGTTACGGCCGTGGCAAGCGAATGGCAACAGATGCCTTCAATAAAGTAAACGGAACCGAAAACATCTATGCCATCGGTGACACCTGTATCCAGCTCACAGACACCGATTTCCCAGGCGGACATCCGCAGGTGGCGCAGGTAGCAATCCAGCAGGGTGCAAACTTAGCCGAAAATTTCAAATTGATGCTTCAAAACAAACCCTTGAAACCATTCAGATACAAAGACAAAGGCTCAATGGCAATAATTGGTAAAAACAAAGCAGTGGTCGATTTACCAAAACCCAAAATGCATTTCAAAGGTTTTTTTGCTTGGTTTATTTGGCTATTCGTGCATCTTATGTCATTAATTACCTATCGCAACCGTATCAATACTTTTTATCATTGGATGGTAGCTTATTTTTCTAAAGATCAATCGTTGCGAATGATTATCAGACCGGAGAAGAGAACAAAAGAGGAGGTGTAAGCTTCAAATAGTTTTTTTTTGAATCTATAATTTCTGATTATTCTTGTAAAATGAGTTGGTTAATATACGTCTATAGAAATCGGAAAAACGTACTATTTTCAAAATTAGAATATATTGATTAAATTAGCTGAATGGATAAAGAAACTGAAATAGGTTTAGATTTTGTAATTGATAAGTTAACAAACTCAATAGAAAACGTGATTACTGGAGACAGTTTTCAGACTGAAATTTCTATTCTTCAAAACTCTGATTTAAAATCTGTAGCAAAGAAAAATGGCTGGCTTTTTAATTGGAATGAAGAATTTAAAAATCCTGTAAGAGACATTTATAAACTTACAATTTCTGGAAACTCTAAAATTATTCAAGGTCTGATTAGTTTAGAAGTTAAATCGGATCATGTTTATATGCATCTTGTTGAAAATGCACCATTCAACAAAGGACAAACAAAAGTTTATGCTGGCGTAGCTGGAAATTTAGTTGCTTATGCCTGTAAATTATCTTTTCAACGTGGACACGATGGAAATGTTTCTTTCCTTTCAAAATCACAATTAGTTGAGCATTATGAAAAAACACTTGGAGCATTTCATTTTGGCGGTAGAATTATGATAATTGAAACAAAATCAGCTTTGAAATTAATCAATAAATATTTTCAAAATAAATAATTATGAAAGCGAAGAAATTAGATTTAGAAATAGATACAATTGGTGGGATAGGTTCTTTAACATTGGCTGAAGAAAAAGCTTTAAGTGATTTTTTTCAAAAGAAAAAAACAACAAAAAAGGAAGCCGAAAAGAAAAAACTAAATACCTAAATAGAAGTATATCCACCAACCGTTAGTGAGCGATAGTAGGTAATTAGGCTTAATTTGAAGATAGTTTTGTACTTGGAAAATTAGTAATTAACTGAATATTACTTACTTTTTCGAAAAAGTATAAATTTTGCCATCTGCCAACACTTGCTACAATAAATTTATGCAATTGGCTTAATTTAAAAATGGTTTTGTATTTGGAAAGATTTGGCAAATCCGAAAAATGGGTTTAATTCAGTCTCAAACCCACTGTAATTCCAGAATGTTGTGGGCAATCCATGATCAACTAGAAAAAATAACTTTAAAATGTATAATCATTATGCCAAATCCTGGAGATTTTTTTGTAACAATTTTGAAGCAAGCCCATTTACAGTGGGGCGAATACCGACATACTAATAGTCGTGGTATACAAATAGGAGAAGCTTACTTGCAAATTCCTTCCAAAATAGCTTACGATTTTGAAATAACTAATAATAATTCAGATGCGAGATCTGCGGAATATGGCTTTAGTACATCTGATGGCTTTATTACCAATGGTAAACTATTAGCATCGGGTAATCAGTACAAACCGGAATATGCAAAACAATTTGAAGGTTCAGGAAACTTAAAATTGCTTGGAGATTGGTTCAGTGATATTGATGCACAAATTGACGATCAAATTGAAATCAGATTTATAAGTCCAACGGAAATATTGTTGACGAAGCTCTAGTAACTGCCTATAATAGCCATTTGACGTGATTAGGGTTTAGGCTTAATAAAAAAAGGTCTTGTATTTGGAAAATTAGGGAACATTACTATTCAAAAAAAAGATCAATTGATTCTATCTACGATATACATTCAAAATGAAAGTACAACAGCATTAGTAATTTATGTAATTGCATTTTTAATTACCTTTTTCTTTACAGTCAAATGGATAATTTACAATAAAAAAAAGGCAGAAGAAGATGGTGAATATTATTTCAATTTCTTTACTGACTATAGACTGTATGGCATTTTATTTATTCTGTTAATTGGATTATATGCTATAGTAGCAGAACTAATAAAGCGATTCTTAGAAACCTAAATTTTTATTCCCCATCAGGTTTGTCAATTCCAATTCGGGCACTCATTGGCACGGTCCAATCACTTGGTTTGCCTGGGTTTTTAAAAATATAATGAGGAACTGTAGGTTTTATTTTTTTAGCAAGATCCAAACCTGCATTTTTAATATTCTGCACTATGCATCGAGCCACTTCATTGGCACCAAAACTATTAAAATGGGTATTATCTGCCAAAGCACTTATTTGCCCAGGAAAGGTATTCTCTGGATAATGAACGAAGGCCTTTTTTGAAAGTTCATTACCCCAGCTTTGGTATAAAGAAGTTGTCATTTTAGTAACATCTATCAAAGGAACCTGCATTTCTTGAGCCACTTTTCGCATTGCATCTGGAAACTCGCCGTGAGTAGGCTTCAAAGTCCCATTAGGATTAAAAATACGTCTTTGTATTGGTGTTACCAATATTGGAGAACCTCCTTTATTTCTGGTTTTTACAATAATATCCTTTAATAAAGCGGTATATACTCCCGAAGCTGCTTTTCCGTCTCCAGCTGCTTTTTCGTCATTATGGCCAAACTCAATAAAAAGATAATCACCTGGTTCCATTAAGTATAAAATTTTCTCTAATCGATATCCAGCTTCAAAGGATCTGAGCGTCAATCCTGAATAAGCATAATTAGCAATCACGACATCTGTCGTCAGGTAATTTTGAAAAAACAGCGGCCAGGATGCCCACGGCTCCAGATCATGTTCCATAACGGTAGAATCTCCAGCCATATAAATTGTTGTAATTTTTGAAATAGGAGTGACTTTGATACTTTGAACAATTGATGTCCCTAAAAACTCCAAAGTCAATTTCTCATCCCAATTCAGCCCTTTAATTTCAGCGGGTTTGAGAGTTATGGTATTGTTTATATCAAATTTTGCAGTTCTTACATTGACCACAAAACGCATTGTTTTAGTTTCTTTGGCGGCAGTTTTAATTTCGCGCAGCATCAGTCTTCTGGACTCGGCTTTTACAGTTGTAACACCACTGTTACTGCCGCCCAAAACGACCTCCACACTATAATTGCCTTCTGGAAGCTTCATCGAAAAATAGAACGGACTCTTAGCCGATACTGATTTTTCGTCAAATGTCACATTTTTATCAGATTGTAAATCAAATCCGTATCCAGCAGCTTTAGTATAAGCAGCAGCTTTATTTATGACTGTACCGGTTTTTTTATCAGGATTTCCGCCAAAATTAAATTCTTTAATAGGTGCATTGTCTTGGGCATTGGCAGAGAAAAAATGGGTAATGCATAGAAATAAAAAAATGCTTTTAAAGTGCTTCATAATGTGTGTTTCTTAAAAATTCTTCAATATAAACTGATTGCTAATGTACAATGATTGCTCTTATTTTCATAAAATTTGATACTTCTTTTCTGAACTTCGTCGCGTTCAAAAAATATAGATAAAATTTTAATGTCCAATCACAATCTCATCATCACCATTATTCACAATAGTTTCCTTGATATTTCTTTTGCCAATATTCAAAATAATAAAAGCAAGAATCGTGGTGCAGGTCATAATAGCAACCATCGGCACCATAGAATCTTTAACAAAAATTCCAACTGCAAACGATGACAAAGCACCAATTCCTAATTGAGTCGCACCCATCAATGCAGAAGCACTTCCAGTATTTTTGGCAAAAGGAGCGAGGGTCAATCCTGCTGTATTTGGATTGGAAATCCCCAGACAGGCCAAAAATAAAAACAGCAGCGTCATTGTTCCATACAATCCTAAAGCACCATTTATTGCCAAAATCAAAAAGACCATACTGATGGCTATTTGAACAATCAAAGCACCAAAAATCATCTGTTCACTGGTAAATCTTCGCAGCAATATGGAATTCAATTGGCTGGAACCAATAAAGCTCACCGACATAAAAGCAAAAATCCATCCGTAAACCGTGGCGTCAACTTTTAAAATATCCATAAACAAAATTGGAGAAGCGGCAACATAAGTAAACAATCCTGAGAATGCAATAGAACCCGTCAATGCATACGTATAAAACTGTGGCACTTTGATAATTGACACAAAATTAGCAATGATTGGTTTGGGTTTCAGCGAAATATCAGGATCTGGCTTATGGCTGTCCGGCAGACCTAACTGAGATGCAATCAGTATAAAAGTACCTAAAAACATTAGAATATAAAAAATTGGATGCCAGCCGTAATAAGTGGTTACATAACTTCCAATGGTTGGTGCCAGCATTGGCGAAAGCCCAAGAACCAGCATTAATTTGGATAAAACATTTGGTATTTCCTTTACTGGAAACAAATCTCGAACCATGGCAACCGCTGCAACTGTAGCCGCACAGCTCCCAACAGCCTGAACAAATCGAAGTACTATAAACACATGGATATCAGCTACAACAGCACAGCCTAAAGAAGCCAGAATATAAACCATCAGTCCGATAAACAAAGGTTTTTTTCGCCCAAAGCGATCCAATAATGGACCATACAGCAGCTGCCCGAATGAAATTCCGATGAAATAACTGGAAAGTGATTCTGAAACCATGGTAACCGAAGTATGAAGATCCTTGGCAATCCCCGAAAAACTAGGCAGATACATATCAATCGAAAATGGCCCAAGAGCCGTCATAGAACCCAAAATCAGTATCAGCTGAATGTATTTTCCTTTTGTCATAATCTTTTTTGTCTTTTGCAAAGATAGGCCTTTGAAGTCTCATAACTCTCAAGACAAAGCCGAAAATGAATCTATAAAATCAAGACATTGTTTATTTCATGTAAATTTGTGAAATTAGTGTTTGACTTATTAAAAACGAAAAAAATTGTAACTGACTCAAAGTCGAATTGATAAAAATGGCAATATCTCAAATTAAAAACCTGTATACCAAAACAATAACTATTGAAAGAAATCAATTTTTAAAAGTCAAGGGAAGCATTGACACCAATATCTATTATGTGGAAAGTGGCAGTTTGAGAATTTATATTTTAGACGATTTTGAAGAACAGATAATACGCTTTGGATATTCAAACGACTTGATTGTTTCGTTGGATTCATTTTTAACCGAAAAGCCGTCTGATTTTTACATTCAGGCTATAAAAAAGACTGTTGTTAAGGTAATTCCAAAAGCTTTTTTCATCGATTTTATTTCCCAATCCGAAGAAAATAAAACCATGTGGATCAAATTACTGGAAGATTTAGTTATACAGCAATTGGAAAGGGAAAAAGACATTTTGACCAATTCGCCAAAAGAAAGATACAATCGCGTATTGAAACGCAGCCCGAAATTATTTCAGGAAATCCCAAACAAACACATTGCCAATTATTTACGCATGAGTCCGGAAACATTGTCCAGACTAAAAAAATCTTGATTCAAATCAAGGTTTATCTTCCTGTTTAATGTGAATTTTGTAGAAAAAACAAACCATGAAGACAAAATCAGAAACTTTAATTTTAGAATTAATCGAAAACACCAGACAAAATCTAAATTTTGCCGAAAATCTCAAAACAAAATCAATCAGCCAGCTGAATTGGAAAGAAGACACAAAAAGCTGGAGTATTTTGGAATGTTTGGAACACTTGAATTTATATGGCGATTTTTATCTTCCAGAAATTGAAAAAACAATCAACAGCGCAAAAAACAAATCTGAATTCATTTTTAAAAGCGGAATCCTTGGAAATTATTTTGCAGAAAGTATGTTACCAAAAACAAAGCTTAACAAAATGAAAACATTCAAGGACAAAAATCCATTAAACAGTGATTTGGACAGCAAAACAATTGACCGGTTCGTTAACCAGCAAATGAAAATGATTGATTTATTGACCAAAGCAAGATCTGTTAATTTAAACGAGGAAAAAACCGCCATAACATTAACAAAAATGATAAAATTGAAAATGGGCGATACATTTAGATTTGTAATCAACCATAATATCCGGCATATCAGACAAATTGAAAACTGCATCAATACACAAGAAAGAAATTGTATTTAAAATGAACAAATTAGCGCATTTTGAAGATATACAAAATGAACTATAATTTATATTATGTAAAATAGAATTTTTTACAGCCCTTTATCTATTACAATTTAAATTCTCAGCTATATTATTGATTTTGAGCAAAAAAATACAACAATCCTGTTCTTAAAACACTCAGCTTTATTTTTAAGGTATAATATTCAAAAAAAAATCATCGCCGTAATTGGCGATGATTATAAATAATTTTTTTAAAACAATTTTACAAAAATTATTTCACAGTAAAACCAATATTCCAGTTATCCCAGCTTAAAACAACATCATTGGAATTAATCACATAAACTAATTTTTCTACACTGGAACTAGCTTTTTTTGGAGCAACCTTTACACGAAGCTGATCTTTCTTTTCATCATATTTGTAAGCTCCCCATTGTTTAGCTTCTTTATTAAATATGATTGTGGTTTCTTTTTCATTTGGAATTATAAAAAAAGAATATTTTCCTGCAGGCAGTTTAGAGCCTTCAATTATAAGATCTTTATCGGTTTCAAATGTTGTAGCATCATTGGCACCAGCACGCCAAACTGCATCAAATGGAACTAATTCACCCCAGATTTTTCTGCCTCTTACAGACGGACTGCCATAATTAATGGTTATTGTAGCATCTTTTATTTTACCGGTTACTGTTTCTGCCGGACTTTTAGGCTTTTCTTGAGCATCTGCAGATGATATTGCAAAAATTGAAAGCAGTACAATTAATGTGTTTTTTAAAATTTTCATAGTTTATTTAATTTATTTATCAATAAATTTAAATATTTACATTCATTACTAACCTATTGCATAGATATTTATGAAAATTTTAACTTTTAAATAATAAATCAAATTTAAAAATTATACCTTTTTTTAAATCTCTATTTTTTATTATTTTTACGAGGTTTACTTTACAACTCAACTATGAATACAATTGCCGAAAATATTGCTGATTTCTTAAAAGAATATCCACCTTTTGATAACTTGACATTTCAAGAATTATCAGCTATTGCGACAAATATCCGCGTTTTAAATCTTGAAAAAAACGAAACTTTATTCCAGATAAATGACAAGCTGCATGATTGTTTTTATGTAGTTGCATCTGGAACGATTCACCTATCAGTTATTGCTGATGCTGAAGAAACACTTTTAAATAAATGTCATGCTGGCGATGTTATGGGCTTAAGGCCTTTTTTTGCCAAAAACAATTATATGATGACGGCAAAGTGTCGCGAAGAAAGTATAGTATATGCTATTCCCATTGCCACATTTAGACCGTTTGTTGCCAATAATCCAAATGTCTTAAATTTTCTTTTAGAGAGTTTTGCAACCAATACCTGGAATCCAAAGGAGAAAGAAAGCCTAAGAGGCAAATTGGCAACTGACAATGTATTTAATTTAGATCAGAAGTCTGAGATGCAGTATTTCCAGTCGCTGAACTATAACCGATCACCGCTCACCGCTACTATTAATGATACTGCCAAAGATGTTGCGCTGCTAATGACCGAAAATGCTTCGACAAGTGTTATTGTCAGCGAAAACTACATGCCTATTGGAATTGTTACTCATACTGACCTGTGTTCCAAAATTGCTACAGGACAATTCCCATTGACAGTAACTATGAAAGCTATCATGTCTTCTCCAGTGGTAACTGTTGTCGAAAATATTTCTCTGGCAGAAGCACAGCTCATGATGCTGAAAAACAATGTAACGCATTTATGTGTAACACTAGATGGAACTGACAAATCGGTGGTTAGAGGTATTATTTCTGAACATGATTTAATAATAGCCCAAGCCAATAATCCTGGTGTATTAATCAAGGAAATTAAACGCGCTTCCAACGCAAAGGATCTAAAACAGATCCGTGAGAGACTGACAGAACTCATCCAGAACTCAATTCATAAAAACATTCCGCTTTCTAATATAAACAATATCGCAAGCGAGATAAACTCAGCTATTTTAAAAAGAGCCGTTGAGTTATCTATTTTAGAATTGGGATCTCCCCTAGCACGATTTGTATGGCTCAGTATTGGCAGCCAAGGCAGAAAAGAACAATTATTGCTCACCGATCAAGACAGTATACTCATCTTTGAAGATGTTCTTCCTGATAAGTATAGGGATGTAAGGGATTATTTTTTGAAATTAGGAAAAAGAACCACCGCTACATTAGAAAAAGTGGGTTATGAATTTTGCCCAAACGGCCACATGGCAAGCAATATATTATGGTGTAAATCATTGACAGACTGGACTAAACAATATGATAGCTGGATGAATACTCCAGGTGAAAATACTAATGATATAAGCAGTATCTTCTTTGATCTGGAACTCGTTTTTGGTGAGAAAAAAATATTTGAAGCCATTGAAAATGTAATCGAAAAAAACCTAGAACATAATTCATTATTTTTTGACTTTTTAGGCAATGATACTTTAAGAAAGAATTCACCATTAACCTTTTTTAAGAAATTTGCACTGGAAGAAGATGGTCCATTCAAAGATAAATTTGATATCAAAACAAGAGCCCTGATGCCGTTAATTGATGGTGCAAGATTATTTGCATTGCATTTCAATATTAAGGGACTCAATAATACCTACTTAAGATTCAAGCAATTAGCAATTATTGATGCTAAAAACGCTGATATATATTTAAATTGTGCAGAATCATTTTTGATTTTATCAAAATTCAGGGTAAATGAGGGATTAAAAAATGAAAATTCCGGACAATATATCAGCATGAATGAGTTAAGCAAATTGGACAAAGAAAAGATGAAAAATGCTTTAGCTCCAATGAGAGATCTTGAAGAACTGATTAAAAGCAATTTTAAACTAACGCAATTTTCATAAAATGCTTGATTGGCTAAAAAATATAAACAAAGAACATCCTGAATTCTGGAAAACATATCTCGCTAAGTTTAATCAGAAAACAGAGCGATATGTTGTGTTTACAACCGAAACTTCTGGATTAAACACCGAAAAAGATGTTATTCTATCCATAGGCTCTTTTGCCATAATAAATGACAAAATCCACATAGGTGATAATTTTGAAACTATTTTATTGCAATATAAATATTTTCATGACAATGGTCTTTCAAATGAATTTATTCTGGAAAGCAAAATGAAAAAATTAAGTGAACCAGATGCTATTCAGGCCTTTATTGATTATATAGGCAATGCTGTCCTGATTGGGCATCATGTAGATTTTGATGTTGAGATGATTAACAATGCTTTGGCACGATTGGACTGTGGCCGGCTAAAAAATGAAGCCTTGGATATTGATGTCATGTATCGAAAACTCATTGATATCAACGACAAGCAGTTTTCGTTAGACGAACTCTCAGATATTTTTAGTTTACCAAAAAGCTACCGCAATTCCCCATCGGAAGATGCTTATAAAATCGCTTTGTTGTTTTTAAAACTGAAAAAAAAATTAGGTATTAAATAATTTTTCAGCAAACTCTATATTGATATTGCTTTTTGGAAACGGCCATGATGAGTTATTGAAACAGGCTGAATAATATTGGAATCTATATCTATAATGCAAGGGATCCCATTAGTCTTTTTTATATTATCTGAAGTTTCCAAAAGTTTTATCTTATCAAAAAGAAAGATATCAGAAACAGCAATTGTATAAACATAGTCAGTTGTTATTTCAGTTTGAGTGTAAAAAACAAAATCATCAATCTGAACCTTGCCGAGACTCTGATTTTCGTAATAACATTGCAGTTTCCTTGGAAAATAACCTTTGATTCCAGTACATCGGTTATAAATTTTATAAGTGGCTTCTTTCCTGCTCCATAGATTCCAAACCATCAGTTCTGGATTGGAACTATTATGAATCAATACTTGTTCATGCCGTGTAAATATCTTGTCCAAAAAACCCTTTCTTTTCCAATTGCTTTCTTTTCGGGCTAATTCGAGATCTACTATGTCGTTCCCGATCATGCTTTTAATAATTCTGATTCAATAATTCCAATAGCCTCTTTTACAGTAGTCATTTGTTTCATCGACTCATTATCAATCATGATATCGAATTTTTCTTCAATATCTAAAATAACATCCACCAGATTTGCCGAATTTATCTTCAAATCATTTATAAAATCTGTCTCTTCCGAAAGCAGATCAAATGCTTTCTGATCTTGAACATACGGTCTTACAATATTCCTTAACTGTTCCAATGTCGCTTCTCTGTCCATAATTTATCTTTATTTTATATATTGAATATCTGATATTAAAATACTAAGTTATTATTTTTTTAAAAACAACACACCCGTTGACATCACCAAATCCAAAACTGGCTTTTAAAACAACATTAATCTCTTTTTCAGTACATTTGATCGGAATTCTGGAAGAATCAATAATTGTCTCAATTTCCGGGTGTAAATCATCGCAATTTTGGTTTGGAAAAATAAAACCATGATGTAATTGCAAAACTGCTGCTGCACTTTCAATACTTCCTGCAGCAGACAAACAATGCCCAACTGTAGATTTCAATGAGTTTATGTATGGAAAATCCATTCCTTTTCGATTTAAGGCTATACTCCAATTCAAAATTTCCAGAGCATCCTTTGCTGTTGCTGTAAGATGACCATTTATAGCATCAACTTCCTGACCAGTAATTCCTGAATTAGCCATAGCTTTTTGAATACACTTTTGGACTGCGATGGGATTTGGCGCAGTAAACGAACCTAAACCTCTCTGTCCGCCTGAATTCAAGGCTCCTCCTAATACTTCTGCATATATCCTTGCTCCTCTTGACAATGCTGTTTCCAGATCTTCAAGAACTAAGGCTCCCGCTCCGCTCGCTGGCACAAATCCTGATGCGCTGGCAGACATTGGTCTCGAGCCAGTTTCTGGAGAATGATTATGCTTATAAGTACAAACTCTCATAGCATCGAATCCCGCCCATATATAGGGACCGGAATCACTAGTACTTCCAGCCAGAATACGTTTTGCCTGCCCTGATTTTATTCGATCGAAAGCCATAATAATACTCTCAGTTCCTGTTGTACAAGCCGAAGAATTTGAAGTCACAACATTTCCTAAACCAAATTTACCGCCTAAATAAGCACTCACACCACTATTCATAGTTTGGATTACTGAAGTACTTCCTAGATTCCTGACTTTACAGTCATCAATTTTGTAAATACTCTCTCGGAACTTAGCAACTCCAGAAGTTCCCGATCCAAAAATAGTTCCGCTGTCCCAATCAGGTTCATCCAATATATCCATTGGCAATCCTGCATCTTTCCACGCATCTATTCCAGCTATAACGCCATATAAAATACCCGAAGAATTAAAATTTTTAAGCTCCAGCTCAGTAAAATACTGCAATGCTAATTCTGTTGACACCTCCGGCATTCCGGCAATCTGGCACGAAAATTTAAGTTTCTCCAGTTCTTCAAAGTATCTTATGCCCGAAACACCATTTTTTATCGCATGATTAAACGCCTCAATACCCACCCCATTTGGAGCAACAACACCCAGACCAGTTATAACTACACGATTATTCATTTATATATTATTTTTTTCAGCAATCATGCCTGAAATCACCCCACGGCTGACAGTTTCATTATTTACATTTTTCATCTGTACCTTGCACTTTAATTTTCCAAACCTAAAATAGATTTTTTCCGAAATAACGGTTACCTTTTCATTAGGATAAACAATTTTTAAAAATTCAATATCCGTTGATGTTAAACAAATTACATGACTTGATTGTATCTTTTCATTTAACAAAAACAAACCTAAGCAGACTAAGCCAATCTGCGCCATTACCTCTGTTAAAATCACTCCTGGTGTTATGGGATTATCTTTAAAATGCCCTTTGTAAAAATCCGAATTTTCATCAAAAGTATACTCCCCCACTACTCCGTCTTCATTAATTTCAATAATCTTATCAACAAATAAAAACGGTTTCGAATAGGGCAATTTCGACAATATATCCATACCTCCTGCAATTATTAAAATTCCAACAATATTCTTTGAGCCGAAAATCCAGGCCCAAAACTCAGCATTAATCCTTTAGTGCCTTTTTTGATTTTTTTCTCCATAAAAAGCTCTAAGACATATAATACAGTAGCGCTTGACATATTTCCATACAGTCTTAACACTTCTTTTGTTTCATTTATATTTTTTCCATAAGAAGTAAACAGTTCTTCTACAATTTGTATGATTTTTTTTCCTCCCGGATGAAAAATCAAATGATCGATATCGTCAATCTTTAAATTATTTTTTTCTAGAAAAGGATGAATTATAGCATCAAAATGAGAAGCTATAGTATTTGGAACTTCAACATCCAGAATCATTTGCAGTCCCGAATTAGTAAGCCTGAAACCCATCATATTTGTATTATCGTAAAAATGATACATTTCCTCATCCAATATTTCAGGACCAGTTTCATCTTCATCCGATGAGAGTAATACACAAGCCGCGCCATCTCCAAAAATTGCCGCACTTACAATATTTGCCATCGAAAAATCATTCAGCTGAAAAGTAGCTGTAGGGCTTTCAATAGCAACTACAGCAGCTTTTTTGCCAGGATTTGCTTTCAGGAAATTCTTTGCATAAATAATCCCCGAAATTCCAGCAGCACAGCCCATTTCTGTAACAGGCAGCCGCACAATATCCTGACGCAGTTTTAAACTGTTTATCAGATAAGCATCCAAGGACGGAATCATAATTCCTGTACAGCTTACAGTAATGATAAAATCAAGTTCTTCGGGGTGCCAATCGGCCTTTTTCAAAGCTTTATCCAAAACCTTTTCTCCCAGAAGAATTACTTCTTTTATGTAAATATCATTTTTTTCTTCGAATGATGTATTTTCGAATACAGCTTCAGGATCCATTATAGAATAGCGTTTATCAACTGCTGCGCTTACGAAAATCTTTTTTACTTTTCGAACAAAACGTTCCTCCTGGCCTTCAAGCCAAATATCCAGGAATGGCAGAATTTCATCTGTATTTCTAGAAAATCTGGGTAATTCCTTAGCTGCACATTTTATTTTTACACTCATTCTTTCTTTTGATTTTACAAACTGAATTAAAATATCAGCTTATTTTATTTTTCAACAATCCATTGGTACCGGAACGCCCATTTCCAATCAATACTGTATTTTTTAAATTTCAAATTTTCTGAAAAAGCAATGAGTTCCTTTTTTTTAAACCCTCTCAGGATAGAAGTTAAACCATCTTTCCGGGACATATCATTAAGCCGAAAAATAAAAGAGACCACTTGAAACAGCCGATACGCTAAACCATTCCTATGCAAATCATTGATAACAAAACCAAGTTTTGAATTTTTATAGAATGTTTTTACCAGTTGTAAAATTTCACTGTTTTTAAAATGATGCAATGTCAAGGTACACAAAACTATATCGTATTTTAACTCATGAAAAGATTTAGAAAAAACATCTTCACATTTATAAGTGATATTAGGATATTCTGCAGATAAATGAGCAGCATAATCGACGGTAAATTTATTTGCATCAATACCAATCAGTTCTAAATTTAGATTTTTCTGAAAACCAAAATCAGCAAGCCTGCGCAGCATATCACCGTTTCCACAGCCTACATCTACAATTGTTATAGAATTATGATCCTTGGCTTTTGCAAGCAATTTTTCGATCCCATTCAAAGTCAATTTATTGCCACCTAACAGATGATTAATTTGGGCAATTTTGTCTAATGCTTCTTTCAGCAAGTCACCCTTGATGTCAAAATCATCCATAATTTCTGGATCTTCAGTCCTATCTCTGGTTTTTACGAACATATTGCTTTTTTCTATAAATCCATTAATTACTTACAGCTACAAACTTGCCATGTGTCTGTTTTATTATAATTGGCAATAACTTTGGAAATTTAATCAATATATTCATAAAAATATTACATAATTTCTGTTTTTGAAATATAAATGCCAAAACACGTCCCATTCGTAAACGTTTTTTAAAATTCTTATCCCATTCTGCCTTATAAATCCTCTCTAATTGTTCTCTTGATTGTATTTCCTTGCTATGGAATTTCACTATCAGTTCAGAAACAATTTTAGCACTATGAATTGCCATCGCCATCCCGTTACCGCACAAGGGATGAATCAATCCAGCGGTATCACCAATCATAAGAATATGGTTATCTATTGTGTTTTTTGTATTGAATGATACTTGGCTAATTGTTAAAGGCGATTCGAAAATCATTTGGAAGTTATCAAAAATAAATTTCAAATGTGGATTTTTGGAAACCGCTTGATTTTGAAAATCTTCGATGCCTTTATATTTTTTAAAAGAAGCATAACTTGCCAGATAACACACGTTTATTGCATCGTTTTCAACTTTTGAAACACCGCAATAGCCATCTTCAAAATTGTGCAATCCAACTAGATTATTAGGAAAATCGCCTGCATAATGTGCTTTTACAGCAAGCCAATATGATTTTTTGCTGACAAATTCACGTTTTAGCTTTTGATCCATATTTGAACGTTTTCCAAAAGCCCCAATCACAATTCCGGATTGAATTGTTCTGTTCTTAGCTGTAATTGTGAAAACATCATTTTCATATGTAATATCCTCTACAACATCGCGAATAATCTGACAGCCACTCTGAATAGCTTTGTTATAAAGAAAATTATCCAATGCATATCGGCTGACTCCAAACCCGCCAAGAGGTAAATCGCAATGAATTATTTTGCCATCAGGCATCGAAAAATCTAATTTTGAGATCGTGACTGGTTTCAATTCAGAAATATCAATTGAAAGCCATTTTAAATAAGGCAAAATTTCATTTGAAATATATTCTCCACAAACCTTATGCTTAGGATATTCGTTTTTTTCAATCAAAACAGCTCTTATTCCAATTTTAGACAAATGTATTCCAGCTGTAAGCCCAGCTAATCCTCCTCCAACAATAACAATTCCTTTGGAAACATCCATAGCAAGACAATTTTATAAATCATAACGATAAAACATCGTGAAAATACACAAATGACTTCAAAAAAAAGAACTCACAGCTATATTTAAAGAAATTAATGACTCAAAAATTAAAAATTCTGGAGCTTGTTTTTTGAATTTTCAAATCCTATATTTGCTTTCGAATAAAGAAAAGCATGGAACAATTTGTAGTATCGGCCCGTAAATATCGTCCACAGACATTTAAAGATGTTGTAGGGCAAAAAGCGATTACAAATACTTTGCTCAATGCCATAGAAAGCAATCACTTAGCTTCGGCACTATTATTCACGGGGCCACGAGGAGTTGGAAAAACAACGTGCGCCCGTATATTGGCCCGAAAAATAAATCAGCCAGGTTATGACGATCCCAACGAAGATTTTGCCTTTAATGTGTTTGAACTTGATGCTGCATCAAACAATTCGGTAGATGATATCCGGAATTTAATTGACCAGGTTCGTATACCACCACAAACAGGTCAATATAAAGTATATATCATTGACGAGGTTCACATGTTGTCTTCTGCAGCTTTTAATGCTTTTTTGAAAACACTGGAAGAACCGCCAAAACATGCCATTTTTATATTGGCAACTACCGAAAAGCATAAAATTATTCCAACGATATTATCCCGTTGTCAGATATTTGATTTCAAGAGAATTACCGTAAAAGATGCCAAGGAGCACTTAGCTGATGTTGCTGCAAGCCAAGGTGTTGATTTTGAAGATGATGCACTGCATATTATTGCTCAAAAGGCAGATGGTGCAATGCGTGATGCTTTATCGATTTTTGACAGAGTAGTTTCATTTTGCGGCAATAATTTAACGCGTCAGGCTGTAACCGAGAACTTGAATGTTCTGGATTACGAGACTTATGTAACCATAACCGATTTGCTTCTCGAAAATAAAATCCCCGATTTATTAATCGCTTTCAACGATATTCTTGCCAAAGGTTTTGATGCTCATCATTTTGTTTCCGGGTTAGCCAGTCATTTTAGGGATTTATTAGTCAGCAAAACACCATCAACCTTAGTACTGCTTGAAGTTGGGGAACAGGCTCAGAAAATGTATGGTGAACAGGCTCAAAAATGCAGTCAGGATTTTTTATTAAAAGGCATTGAAATTGCCAATGACTGCGATTTAAAATACAAAGCCAGCCAAAACCAGCGACTGCTTGTAGAACTTTGCTTAATGCAGCTTGCCTCTATCACTTTTGATGGAGAAAAAAAAAAGCTGAACAATTTATAATCCCTCCCACTTATTTTAGGAAAAAAGATTATTCTATTGCTGATGTTTCTAAAAGCGAAAACATTGTCAATATCAATGAAAAAGTTGAAGAGGCTAAAACCGAAAGCATTAAGCCAGCTGAAGCTTTTTTAGAAAAACCGCAAATTCAAAACCCTGTCTCTTCCGCTGCTGCTGAGAATGAAACAAAATTTTCGGCCTTGTCACTTTCCAGTATTCGAGCCAAAAAAGCTTTGGAAGAAAACCTGAAAGGATTTACAAAAAAAGAAGACAATACAACTCTTCCAACTGAAGCATTTACTGAGACAGAAATGCTTTTGCAATGGACCAGATATGCTGAACGCCTTGGCAGTAAAGGATTTAAAATAATGGAATCGTTACTTCTGATCAACGATCCAAAACTGGATGGCACCAAGATCACTTTTGAATTACCTAATGAAGGTTCTAAATTGGATTTTGAAAAAGAAATGATAGGCCTTTTGGGACATTTGCGAGGTCATTTGCACAATCACAACATAACTATCGAAGTAAATGTAAATGAAAGCATAGACATTCGAAGAAGTTTTACAGACCAGGACCGCTATAATCGTCTTTTGGAAATAAATCCTAATATTGAATTATTACGGACCACTTTTGGATTAGATTTAGATGCTTAAAAATGATAAACAGCAATTCTTGAATGAAAAATTAATATCATATAATGTTATTTTTGTAGCAATCAGTGATGTACTATAACGTTATATTAGACTTTTCTAACTATTAAAAACTAAAAAAAAATGGAAAACAAATTAGCTAATCCTGCGCCATTAGGCCTGTTGGGTTTTGGGATGACCACAATCTTATTAAACATTCACAATCTGGGATTTTTTCCTGTAAGCGGCGTAATTATTTCGATGGGAATTTTTTATGGCGGCCTTGCCCAGATTATAGCAGGAATACTATCTTATAAAAACGGAAAAACATTTGCTGGAACAGCTTTTACTTCATACGGTTTCTTTTGGCTTACGCTGGTTGGAATTTGGCTTTTTCCAAATACTGGTTTCGAAATGGCTGGAGCAACTCCTGCACCATTTTTTGGATGTTATTTAACTCTATGGGGAATTTTTACTGCTTTTATGTGGTGGGGAACCTGGGGAGGAAGCAAAGTACAGCAATTTGTGTTTTTATCCTTAACTATTTTGTTTTTCGTTTTGGCTGTAGAAAAATTTACTGGTATTGAATCTTTAGCTCCAGTGGCTGGTGCAATTGGTGTAATATGCGGAAGCAGTGCTTTTTATCTGGCCGTAGCTGAATTATTAGAAGAAGTAAAAAACGAAAAAGTATTGCCTTATTAATAATATTTTTATAGTATAACAAAAGGCTCATTACAATTTCAGTTTTGAGCCTTTTTTCTATAAATTTTATTTTAAATAAATTACAAAATATCAATATCTCCTTTTCCTTCTCTCACAATTATTGGTTCATCTCCAGACAAATCAATTATAGTTGATCCCATATTATCTCCATATCCGCCGTCTATAACTAAGTCAACTAAGTTTTGCCATTTTTCGAAAATAAGCTCAGGATCTGTAGTATATTCAATTACTTCATCTTCATCACGAATGGAAGTAGAAACTATTGGATTTCCTAATTGTCTCACTATTTCCAAGACAATAGAATTATCCGGAATACGGATACCAACGGTAGTTTTCTTTTTGAATTCCTTTGGCAGATTATTGTTTCCTGGAAGAATAAAAGTATATGGACCAGGTAATGCTCTTTTCAGCAGTTTAAAAGTCGAAGTGTCTATCTGCTTGACATAATCAGACAAATTGCTTAGATCATGGCAGATGAACGAAAAATTTGCTTTTTCCAGCTTCACGCCTTTTATCTTGGCAACTTTTTCAAGAGCCCGGGAATTGGTGATATCACAGCCTAAACCATAAACAGTATCAGTTGGATAAATAACCAAACCACCGTCCTGCAGCACTTTTACTACTTTTGCAATAGCTGCTTCGCTGGGTTTGTCTTCGTATATTTTAACAAATTGAGCCATTTTTTTTATTGTTTAAAGTTTAATAGTTTAAGGTTTAAGGTTTGTTTAAACAATTTTAATCCTTAAACTTCAACCAAATTGTCAACCAATTATATCTAATTTTGCAAATCGCAATAATAATTTTTTAATTCCGCCTACTTCAAATTTGATTTCAGCCTTTTTATCAGGGCCAGCTCCTTCTAAATTGATGACTTGTCCTTTTCCAAAGCGTTCATGCATCACCACGTTCCCCGCAACTAGCGTATTATCAAATAAATTAGTGCTTCCAGCTGCAGGATTGTTACCAGAGAGTGGCTTCAGCTTCCTGATATTAAGGTCAGATTTGGTTTCGTTATTAGCAACATGCTTTGGCGGTACACTTCCTACTGGCTTAGCTAATCGCAATTTAGATTTATCTACATCTCCAAAAATATCACTGTCAATCATGGGTTTGAAACGGTAATTGCTTTCAGGTGGCGTAAGATATTCTAAATATTCTGAATCAATTTCTTCAATAAAACGGGAAGGCTCACTATCGGTCAGTTTTCCCCAGCGGTAACGTGATTGAGAATAAGTTAAATAAGCCTGATGTTCTGCTCTTGTCAATGCTACATAAAATAAGCGGCGTTCTTCTTCGAGTTCGCTTCGTGTACTCATACTCATTGCGCTCGGAAATAAATCTTCTTCCATCCCAACTACAAAAACATGAGGAAATTCTAGTCCTTTGGCTAAATGTATAGTCATTAAAGCAACACGATCTTCATCGCTGGTATCGTTATCCAAATCGGTTGCTAAGGCTACATCCTCCATAAATTCAGACAAGGAGCCTGTAGCGCCATCAACTTCTTTTTGACCTTCAATAAAATCTTTGACACCGTTCAATAATTGTTCAATATTTTCTATTCGTGCCATTCCTTCGGGAGTAGCATCTTTTTTTAACTCCTGAATCAGGCCTGTCTTTTTTGCGACATGCTCTACAACATAAAAGGCATCATGGTTTTCGTTAATTACCTGAAAACTCTGAACCATCGTAACAAAATCCAATAGCTTCTGTTTGGTTCCAGCGTTCAGTTTCAAGTCAATTCGCTCTATGTTTTGCATGACTTCAAAAATCGAACGCTTGTAATGATTAGCTGCAATAGTCAGTTTCTCGATAGTGGTATTTCCAATTCCTCGTGCCGGATAATTGATAACACGTATCAAAGCTTCCTCGTCTTTTGGATTAATAACCAATCGAAGATAACACAAGGCATCTTTGACTTCTTTCCTTTGATAAAAAGACAAACCTCCATAAATACGATATGGAATATCTCTTTTCCGTAGTGCATCCTCCATCGCTTTGGATTGTGCGTTGGTACGATACAAGATAGCGAATGCCCCATTGGGCAGCTGATTGTTCATTTTTTGTTCCCAAATCGTGGCTGCTACAAATCGGCCTTCTTCATTGTCTGTAATACTGCGGTGCACTTTTATTTTTGGTCCAAAATCATTGGCTGTCCAAACCACCTTGTCCAGTTTAACCTTGTTTTTATCAATGATGGTGTTGGCCGCTTCCACAATATTTTTGGTAGAGCGATAATTCTGCTCCAGCCTAAAGGTTTTTACGCCATCATAATCTTTCTGAAAATTCAGGATGTTATTGATATTCGCCCCGCGAAACGCATAAATACTCTGCGCATCATCACCCACCACACATATATTCTGGAATTTATCCGATAGAGCGCGAACGATCAAATACTGGGAATGGTTCGTATCCTGGTACTCATCTACCAAAAGATAGCGGAAACGATTTTGATATTTTGCCAAAACTTCTGGAAAACGAGTTAGCAATTCGTTGGTTTTAAGCAATAAATCATCAAAATCCATTGCGCCCGACTTAAAACAGCGTTCCACATAATTCTGATAAATTTCTCCCATTCTCGGCTTTTTGCTCATCGCATCAGCTTCCTGCAAATCGGGATCATTAAAGTATGCCTTAACGGTAATCAGGCTGTTTTTGAACTGCGAAATTCTGCCTAAAACCTGTTTTGGTTTATATATATCGCGATCCAGCTGCATTTCCTTGATAATTCCCGAAATAGCACGCAAGGAATCCTGAGAATCATAAATTGTGAAATTCGAAGGATACCCCAAATGATCTGCTTCCGAGCGCAGGATCCGGGCAAACACAGAGTGAAAAGTTCCCATCCAAAGATTTTTAGCTTCACTCGCGCCAACAATATCGGAGATACGTTTTTTCATCTCACGCGCTGCCTTATTGGTAAAAGTAAGCGACAAAATATTGAAAGCATCCACACCCTGATGCATCAAATAAGCAATCCTGATGGTAAGCACACGTGTTTTTCCCGAGCCTGCACCCGCAATAATAATCATTGGCCCATCCTTTTGCAATACAGGCTCGCGTTGCGCTTCGTTAAGTTGTTCTATATATTTTTGCATGAAAAATGTACTGTTTGTCGCAAAATTAAGAATTTAAGAATGAATAAACGAATTCAGTCTGCAGTTAAATAAGACACAAAAATAGGAAATCAAAATTCTGCCCTCTAAAATCCATTTGGGCCCGACCACAATATAAACTGGGGCTATTTTTAGCAGCATTTATATGCCCCAGTTTATATTGTGGTCGGGCTGTACCCGTTACTTCGGTAACCTGCTTCCATCTCAATGTTATTAAGTTAAGGATTTCTTATTAAAGTTTGTCTAAATATAATTCTCGAAGAGACGCCAAGACGCAAAGGAATCCGATTTTAACTTTGCGCCTCTGCGTCTTTGCGAGAGTGAAATAAAGCTTAACTTAATGACATTGGCTTCCATCCCTCACGCAGTATCTGATATCTACAAAATTGGTTTCCTTTAGATCAGAAAAATATTGATTTTATTTGTAAATTAGCAATGGCTAGTGCCACAATTTATTAACTAAAAAACATAATACTATGAAAAATCTAGGTCTGTTTTGTCTGCTGCTGGCTTGCATTGGATTTGAAAGCTGTAAAAATGATCAAGCCCAAAAAGATGCCGCAATAGCTAAAGCCCAAGCTGAAAAGCCAGTAAGTACTGCATGTTATAAAGCCCTGTATGAAAGTGACACCATCAATCTGACAATCAATACTTTGAAAAACGGAAAAATCACTGGAGATATGGTAATGAAAATAGAAAATATGCCTGATAAAATTGGGAAAATTGCTGGAGAATTCCGTGGCGATACTTTATTTGCTGATTACTCATTTATCCAGGGAACGAATGAAAAAGTAAAATTTAAAAATCCAATGGCATTTTTAAAACATGGCAGCGAACTCAATTTAGGCAGTGGAAAAATAGAAACCTATTTAGGAAAATCATATTTTGTAAAAGGTACGCCTATAGAATTTGAAAAAGTGAAATATAAATTTACAACTGTAGATTGCGCTGCAGAACAACAATAAAAAGCTACTTAAATCTTTGCGAGCAACAAGAAATTGCATTGCTGTTCGCAAAGACTTTGTTGTGTTTTTTTGTCTATTTATTAAACTCTCCAACATGCCATAAAATACCTGCTGGATCATGAATAAAAAACTCTCTTCCCCAATCCAGCACTTTTATTGGAACAAGCCGAACATCTTTATATTTTGCAGTAAGTTCAAGTTTTTGAAGGTTTTCCCAAAAAAGATCAACATCTTCAACTTCCAAAAAAATCATAGAATTATCTATCCAATCCTTAATGTAATAGTCCTGTAAATAAAAGGATAATTTCTCCATTTGAAATACCGACATTGTATTACCCAAAACGGTTTCTTCAAAGCCTAAATCCCGATAAAAGCTTCGTGACAAATTAAAATCCTTTGATCCAATAAATGGGCGGATAGATATTGTTTTTTGTTTCATAATTCTTTTTTTAAAATCAAATATAGCCATTAATGTTTTACAAATTAATGCAGGTATCTGAAAGCCTGAATGTATTTTTCTTATTGAAATCGTATACTTATAATTTTTACCTAAAAACCTGTCAGGACTAATTATGGCTGCGTCCTAATAATTCTGATTATTACTTTAAAAAAACATCGTAAGCAAAACGTATCAAGGTGCCAATAACTACGACCAGAAAGAAAATCCGGATAAAGGTATTGCCTTTGCTTATGGCTAACTTAGCTCCTATCCAGCCACCTATCGCATTACTCGCAGCCATAGGCAATGCAATTGCCCATATAATTTTGCCTTTTAGGACAAACAGGCATATAGAACCAAAATTGGTCGCGAGGTTAACCATTTTCGCATTGGCAGAGGCATGCAGAAAATCAAAACCCATTATGGCGATGAAAGCAACAACTAAGAAGCTCCCGGTGCCTGGTCCTATAAATCCGTCATAAAATCCAACTATAAAACTGATTCCGATTGCATTAAGAATTTGAGTCTTTGCAGAAATGTTTCGGACTTGATGCTGTCCGAAATTTTTCTTGGCATAGGTATAAATAGCTAATAATGATAAAACTGCAAGCAATAACGGCTTCATGAAATCATTGCTCACATAGGTTAAAACTGCTGAACCCAAAAACGCAGCTGGAAATGCTAAAAGCATCATTATTATCAAGATCTTTTTGTCAAGAGTAACTTTTTTTAAATACTGGTAAGCTGCAAATGAAGTGCCGCTGAAAGCTGGTATTTTTAAGGTTCCTATTACTGTTGATACCGCCAGATCAGGCAAGAGAATTAAACCAACAGGTGTTTGTATAAGTCCCCCGCCTCCTACAATGGCATCAATAAATCCTGCAAAAAAGGCAGCTAAACAAAGTAATACTATGACGTAGATTTCCATTGGTATAATGTAGTTTTTGTTTTTATTTTTGAACTTGCAAAAATACTATTCCGCTTTTTATTATTGCCTAAAATTTGCCTTTGATTTAGTTTCAAAAACATTATTTTTGCCTTTTTTAAAACAAAAACAAAATGGATTTATCAAAAATGATTGAATTGCTTAGCTATACCCTGCCTGCTATTATCACTGGTGCAGTTGCTTATTATTTTTTTAACTTACATACAAAAAATGAAGAAGGAAGACGCCGTTATTTATTGATGAAAGAAGGGCAGAAAAACTCCATGCCCTTGCGTCTGCAGGCTTATGAACGTATGACTTTGTTTCTGGAACGCATTGGTCTTTCAAATTTATTGATCAGGGTTTCGCCAATTTCTGCGGATAAAAATGATTATGCGAATTTTGTCATCGCACAGATTGACCAGGAATTTGAACATAATCTGGCACAGCAGATTTATATGACCGATGAATGCTGGACCATCATCACCACTGCCAAAAATGCGACAATCCAAATGATCCGAAAAGCAGCTTTGAATGAAACAGTTTCAAATGCTGACCAATTGAGAGAAATTCTGTTAAATGATTTACTGGATAAACAGACTCCGAGTAATGCCGCTTTGGGATATATTAAAAAAGAAGTGAGCCAGATGTGGTAATTTTTGAATTTTTATGATTCTGAGAAGCTAAGTTTCTAAGGTTTTTTCCTGGAAATTTAGCTTTTTTATTTCAAACAGCTATTCTTTCAGTAACCGGTTCAATTGGAATTGTTCTTTTTCATTCAAGTTAGGCAATATTGATTGAAAAGCATTCCTGCTTTCCTGATTTTTTAATAAAATGCGGATGTTGTCTCTGCCAAATTTAGAAAATTGCCACATATGATGTGTGGTGGCATTTACCAGATTCTTCAAAACAGTGTCGTTAATAATTTTGAAATTAAGTAAATATTCTAAAGCATTCTGCCTTGTTATAGCTTCATATTTTACTGAAGAATAATCTATTAATTCTGTTATATACTTTTCTTTTTCAGCAGTATTATATTCTGGTGTAGAAACAGCCAATGAAAGCCACAGTATCCGCAAATTGAAATCGTTGAATCCTATCCAGTTTTTTGTTTCTGTTAAATATTCGGCTCTCTTGCCGGGAAAATTATTCCATAAATTAAACAGTGCCATTTCTTGAGTCTGGTACGATTTATCATCAAGCAATGTTTCATAATCAGTTCTGAATTCTTCTGGGATTTTTTGAAGTGTGCTTGCCACTGCTTGTCTTACCTGAATGTTTTGTGTATGCAGGGCTAATAGGAGCAGCTGTTTTTTATCATCAAATTTTTCTCTGAAAAGCTGTCCGACAATTGCTTCTTTCACGCTTTGATATACATCAGATTTCAACGTTTTTTCGAAGAAATCATACTTTTCGGCAATAGGCTTATTTCTAAATTTGTTTACTTCCAGTACAATTTTCATTGCATTATTCTTAGCGAGTAATTCATTAGCAATATTACTGTTGAAATCAGATGATTCAAGCCATACTTTGCTAAAATTTATTAAATCATAGCTGGATACTTTTTTGATTTCATCAAAGAAATTCTGAGTAGTTACATTTTGATACGAATATTTCAGCAGATAATTTTTCACTGCTTTCCTGAAGGCCTCCTCACCTATTCCTTCTCGTAAAACATGCAGTGCCCAAGCTCCTTTCTGGTAAAATGACAGCGAACTTGCTTTTGCGTTTAGCACTGGAATACTATCGGTTTTTGAGGCTTGTTTTAATTGTAATGATGATTCGTATAATTTAGAATAAAAGTAATCATCGCCATAAATTGCCCTTTCAGCGAGCAAAGCATAATAGGTTGCAAATCCTTCCTGAAGCCAATGATCACGTCCATTTTGAGCTGTAACCAAGTCACCAAACCATTGATGTGCCAGTTCATGAGCATTGACATTGGTATAGCTTCTATCCTCAAAACCAATGCTGTCAACCACGTAACGTGTTGCAAATAACGTTGAACTTGTATTTTCCATGCCGGCATACAGAAACTCAGAAACTGGAATCTGCCGGTAAATTTTCCATGGATATTTTACACCTATTTCTTTTTCCAGATAATCAAATATTTCCTTTGAATAGCGGTAGGTTGGTTCTTGTCTGCTCCCGTCTTTTGGATCCAGATACAATTCTAATGGAATTCCTGACTTTGATTTAAGTGTACTTTTTTCATATTTGCCGATGGCCAGCATCAATAAATAGGAACTCATTGGCTTTTCCATTTGATATTTCCAATGTGTTTTATTTTTGTCTTTTTCAGTGCTTTTTAAAACACCGTTTGATATCACTTGATACTTAGAATCAAAAGCAATATTCATATTAAAAATTACTTTTTCATTGACATCATCAAAACTCGGAAACCAATGACTGGTATATTTTCCCTGTCCCTGCGTCCAGATCTGCAAATTATCTGCATCCTCTGAACCTACAAAATATAAAGTTTGCTTTGGCTGTGCTTCATATAAAAAATGAACAGAATTTTTCCCTTTTTGGAACGGATAAATCAATAGTAATTCTTTTCCATTGGTTTCGAATAATATTTTTTTTGAATTCAATTCCAATTCTTTGAAGGTCATATTTTGCGCATCAATCTTGATAGTATCTATAGGTTTTAATACCTCAAAAATATAGGTAACCGTACCGGAAACACTCTTGTTATCCGAATTAATCGAAATTGAACCATTAGCGGTTTTAAAATCAACCGATTTGGTTTGCTGTGCGAATGTGAATGCGGAGAGAAACAGGAAAAGATATTTCATTCTGTTGAATTTATGGAATCTGAATCCCAATTTTTAGGATTGTTTTTGATGTAATAATATATTTTGTCAAAGGAATTATAATCCTTGACAATGTGATCATGGTAATTGGATTGCCAAATGGAATCACAATTATTGCTTTCTGTCAAACGATTGATTTGTTTGGTGGTAATTGATTTGAATATAGCCACAAATGATGAAATGGAATCGGGTTTGCGTGATAATGAATTTGTTTTGGATTTATTTGACTGTAGAGACACACTGCAGTGCGTCTCTACGTGCGTTTGTACGTGCGTCTCTACCACGTTGTTTGTTTTTACGTTGTCGATTGATTTAATATATGAGAGATATGCATCATAGGAAATAAATGATTTTACAATTTCGATGTCGGTATCTGCGGGAAGGATTTTTTTGGTAGATTCATTTAATGATAATCGTTGGGTAGGTAGAGACGCACTGCAGAGCGTCTCTACGTGCATCTCTACCGAATTGTGCGTATTATCGTTTGTAGAATCCATAGTGTTTGTTGACACAATTTCAATCAACAAATGAATGTGATTTGGCATAATAACCCAATTATGGAAAAACCAACGATCACGAATTTGAATTGATTTTAATAATTCGGTTTTAATTATTTTACCATTATCGTTTAGGATCATTTTTTTGTTTATAATGTCTCCAAATATAGATTCCCTGTTTTTGGTAACTATTGTAATAAAATAAATTGCCTTACTGGAATAATCCCAATTTTTTAATCTATTCGATTCGGTTTTATATTTATTTTTGAATAATGCCATATTTGATTTACAAGTTATCCAAAGTTACAAAGGTTTAACCAAAAATCGTATTAAATTTGTTAGGTAGAGATACGCATTGTAGAGATGCACTGCAGTGCATCTCTACAATAGAAAAATTTTAAAACAAAACCATTGAAAAAGAAAGCCCTATTTAACTGGAGCAGCGGTAAAGATTCTGCTTTAGCATTATATAAAATACTGCAAAATAATGAATATGAAATCAGCTGTTTGCTGACCAGTGTCAATCAGCAGTTTCAGCGTATTTCAATGCACGGAGTTCGAGTTGAATTGCTGGAACAGCAAGCCGAGAGCATCGGATTACCACTCAAAATTATGCAGATTCCCGAAATGCCATCAATGGAAGTTTATGAATCCGTTATGATCGAAACTTTGACCCAACTGAAAAATCAAGGGGTTACACATTCCATTTTTGGAGATATTTTTCTGGAAGATTTGCGAAAGTATCGCGAAGATAAATTAGCTGAAATAGGTTTTGAAGGAGTGTTCCCGCTTTGGAAAATCCCAACTTCGGATTTGATTCAGGAATTTATACAACTGGGATTTAAAACTATCGTAGTTTGTGTTAATGAACGTTTTTTGGACAAAAGTTTTGTGGGACGTATAATTGATGAAGATTTTATAAATGATTTACCAGAAAATGTAGATGTATGTGGCGAAAACGGAGAGTTTCATACTTTTACTTTTGACGGACCAATTTTCAGCAAACCAATTGCATTCGAAGTTGGTGAAGTTGTTTATAGAAAATACGAAAAACCAAAAGAAGAAGATTCATCAGATACTGCTTGCGATACGTCAGCATCGGATGCTTTTGACTATGGATTTTGGTATTGTGACCTGATTCAGAAATAAATAATAATAAAAGTTTAACTGATAAAAATAATTAGCATGTTGACGAAAAAACATAGTAAGGAATTAGAAAAAGTTTTGTCTTTTTTGAATGAAATTGGGATTGATGTCATCGAAAAGGAATTGGACGAAACTACTTTCTTGCCTGGCTTATTGTTAGGGCCAAGTTGTATTTATGTAGACTTTGAAAAATTACTATATCCAGGTGATATTCTGCACGAAGCAGGGCATCTGGCTGTTACTACAGCCTCCGAAAGAGAATTGGTCGGAACTGTAGCGATTTCAAGTGAATGGCCTACACAAGGCGAAGAAATTGGAGCTATTTTATGGTCCTACGCAGCAATTTATCATTTGGATTTGCCCTTGGATTTTGTATTTCATCCCAATGGATACAAAAATTGTTCGGATTGGTTTATTTCTAATTTTAGCAGTGGAAACTATATTGGACTTCCCTTATTGGAATGGATGGGACTTACGTTAAGTGAAAATCGTGCGCTTCAGGAAAACAAAAAACCATTTCCGATTATGCAGAAATGGTTGAGAGATTAAATGTTAAAGCCAATTGTAATTGTTTTTGTGAGTTATTGAAGCTATCGTTCTTCATACATTTTCAATAATTGTGTCACAGTATTCCAATTACGGATTGTAGCCGTTACATTTAGTTTTTTTTCAATGTATTTTTGATCAAATCTTGTCTTCCCTGCTCCTACGGCGTATTTAATATAAATTCTGCTCTCGTCGATGTGTGCTTCATCAGGTTTTACCTGACTCATTTTTAAATCATTAATATGATCGCTTCGCAAGGCAATAGAAACAAAAGCAACGTAGAGTTTTTTAATATCAGCTTCTTTTTCTGCCAGGAAACGATTGTTTTTAAAACAGTTTTCCAAATCGGATTTACCAATGACAACCGTAGGAACTTCATGACCGAAAACCTTGAAAATTTCCTGTTTGATTTTAAAGCCCACGGCAGGAGCATTTTCTTCCTCAGAATCCACAAAAACATTTCCGGACTGAATGTAAGTTACCACATTTTGAAAGCCAATGTTCTCCAGTGCGGTTTTCAGGGCATCCATTTTTATCATGTTGTGGCCTGAAACATTGATACCACGAAGAAGTGCGAGATGGGTTGTCATTTATATAAAATTTAGTTTGGCTAAAGTAAAGTGATTTATAAGATTTTCCAAAAGAAACCTATTTCCAAATTTCCAAACAAAAAACTATCTTCGCTTTCTTAAAAAGAGAAAAGAATATAGAACAAAGAGCATAGACTCCAGAGATCTGAATTCTGCAATCTAAAATCAGCAATCTAAAATCAAATGTCCAATAATCTCCTGGAAACTCCCATAGAATACCTCAAAGGTGTAGGTCCCACACGGGGCGCACTGCTGCGTAAGGAATTGGGAATTTTTAAATATGGAGATTTGGTTAACTTTTTCCCGAATCGTTACATTGACCGTACTCGTTATTATAAGATTAATGAACTGCAGAACAACATTGCCGAAGTTCAGATTATTGGTAAAATCATTAACATCAAAACAGTCGAATTTGGTAAAAATCAAAAACGATTAGTAGCCACATTTGTAGACGATACAGGTCAGATTGATCTCAATTGGTTTCAGGGACATAAATGGATTAAAGAAAGCCTGAAACTAAATGAAGTGTGTGTAGTTTTTGGTAAATGTGCTCAGTATGGAAGCCAGTATAGTATGGCTCATCCCGAAATTGAACTGCTGAGTGAACACCAGAAGAGCCTTCGCTCAGCAATGCAGCCCGTTTACCCATCGACAGAAACGCTGGCAAATCGTGGCATAACAAATCGCGTTGTGAATAAAATGATGCAGCAGTTATTTCTGGAAACACAAGCTTTGTTTAGCGAAACACTTCCTTCATATCTGACAAATGAATTGAAGCTTATTCCTAAAAACGCTGCTTTATTCAATATTCATTTTCCTAAAAGTGCAGAGATTTTGGCGAAAGCCCAATTCCGGTTAAAATTTGAGGAACTATTCTTTATTCAGTTACAGCTGATAACGAAAAATCTGATTCAGAAACATAAGATAAAGGGATTTCCATTTACTAAAGTGGGAGAACTATTTAATGAATTTTATCAAAACCACCTTCCGTTTGAACTTACAAATGCTCAGAAAAGAGTAATTAAAGAAATTAGAATCGATATGGGCAGCAATGCACAAATGAATCGATTACTGCAAGGTGATGTTGGGTCAGGCAAGACAATCGTGGCTTTTATGAGTATGCTGCTGGCACTGGATAATGGTTTTCAGGCGTGCTTGATGGCTCCTACAGAGATTTTGGCAAATCAGCATTATACAGGTTTATCAGAATTAGCCAAATCCTTAAATATCAACATAAAAATACTGACGGGCTCTACTAGAATTGCTGCCCGAAGAATTATCCACGAAGAACTCGAAAATGGTTCTTTGCAGATAATTATTGGTACGCACGCTTTATTGGAAGACAAAGTAAAATTCCAGAATTTAGGTTTAGCCGTTATTGATGAACAGCACCGTTTTGGAGTAGAACAGCGATCCAAATTGTGGAAAAAAAACACTATTCCGCCTCATATTTTAGTGATGACAGCTACTCCAATCCCGAGAACTCTGGCGATGAGTTTATATGGAGATCTTGATATTTCAGTCATTGATGAGCTGCCTCCTGGACGAAAGCCGATTCAAACCGTGCACCGTTATGATTCTAACCGGTTAAAAGTCTGGAAGTTTGTCCGGGATCAGATTGCTCTGGGACGGCAGATATATATCGTCTATCCGTTGATTCAGGAATCAGAAAAAATGGATTATAAGGATTTAATGGACGGTTATGAGAGTATAGCCCGTGATTTTCCACTACCACAATATTCTGTTTCGATACTCCACGGAAAAATGAAACCCGCAGATAAAGATGCAGAAATGAAGCGCTTTGCTGAAGGTAAAACCAATATTATGGTTGCAACCACTGTAATCGAAGTTGGTGTTAATGTACCCAATGCCAGTGTTATGATTATAGAAAGTGCAGAACGTTTCGGGCTATCACAATTACATCAGCTTAGAGGCCGTGTAGGCCGTGGCGCCGATCAAAGCTATTGTATTTTAATGACTTCATTCAAATTATCCAGTGATAGCAAAATCCGTATGGAAACGATGGTAAATACTAACGATGGTTTCGAAATTGCCGAAGTCGATCTGAAGCTTCGTGGTCCTGGTGATCTTATGGGAACGCAACAAAGCGGTGTACTCAATCTGCAAATTGCTGATATTGTCAGAGATAAGGACATCCTGCTATTGGCTCGAAATTATGCCATAAAAATACTTAAGGATGATGCTCCTTTGCAAAAACCTGAAAATGCCATTCTTAAAGCTGTTTTTATAGAATTGACCAAGAAAAAAAATATCTGGAATTATATAAGCTGATAATACTCCAATTTTCGAAAGTGCTCGTATTTAAACTTTAAATAAAACTTAAAAAATATCCAATTGCTGCACCGCCTAAAACTACAAACGCGCTATTGATTTTCTTGAAATTAAATGTTACAGCAATACTTAAAAAAGCAATAAAAACAGTTCGCCAATCTACAATAGCTTCCTTTCCCATTTCTAAACAGATAGCAGCTATAATGGCAATTGAAGCAACGTTTACAGCGTCTAAAAACGTTGAGAATAATTTAGAATCTCTCATTTTCCTGACGAACGGGCCTAATAAGGCAACAAAAATGAATGAGGGCAGAAAAATGGCAATTGTCGAAATAGCAGCTCCAGAAAATCCATTGATTTGATATCCGATAAAAGTCACTGATGAAAAAACAGGACCCGGGGTAAATTGCCCAACTGCAATGGCATCAATCAATTCTTTTTTAGACAAAAGTCCTGTTGCAACTAATTCTGAATCCAGAAAAGCAAAAAGCACATATCCGCTCCCATATAAAACTGCGCCAATTTTTATAAAAATCAAAAATAAATTCAGGTTTGCTGGCGATACTATGCTGTGGTTTGAAACTTGAAAAAGCGTAAGTGGAATAAAAGCATTTAGCCCTTTATCCGTGTTTCGTCTTAAAATATAAAACAGTACAGCAATTACGCCTGCACCTGACATTAAAATTATTCCATTGCATTTTAACAGAGATAACAGCAGAACAATCACTCCAATAATTCCTAATTGAAATGTTTTCAATGATTTTTTCGCAAGTGGAACTAGTGCTGAAAGAATAATTGCAATAATTGCAGGCTTTATGCCATACAAAAAAGGCTGTATTTCTGGCATTTGTCCATATTCTTTATACAGCCAAGCAAAAAAAAGCGTAATGATTACTGCTGGAAATATAAAACAGATACCAGCTATAATCAATCCTCTCCAGCCAGCTTTTTCATGTCCGATATGAATAGCCATTTCTGTACTATTTGGTCCCGGAATTAAATTTACAGCTCCTATCAAATCAAGAAAATGCTGTTCGGAGAACCACTTTTTTTTTAAAATTACTTCATCATGCATCATTGCAATGTGAACTGCTGGACCACCAAAACCAATAATTCCTAATTTCAAGAATAATTTTGCTATTTCTTTTAAATCTTTATCATTCATTAACTATAATGGCTTTAGAGTTGAATAGTTCACTAAAAAATTGTCAATAAAACTGTAAAAAAACCTATTGATATCAGCTGCTATGTATTTCATCCAAATATAGTTTTTTTAGCTTCATAAAATTGGCATTGAATTTTTTAAAAATTCTTTTGAGTAATCTGTTTATTTATTTTTTGCCATTTATTAAACCTTTCTTTGGATTCAGAGTCCAAAATGAAAATTTTAAACCAATTTTAATATTTGTATATACAAACGTTAAATAAAAATTAACAATTTAAATTTTTACATTTCTAACACTTAAATTTGCATCACCTTTGTAAAGGATTATTCAATTTCATATTCTAACCCCATACACATGAAAATTAAAAACATTGTCTACAGCTTACTGATTATAGGTTTTATTGGGTTCATCAGCTACAGAATTATTTCAAATAATGCTAAAAAAAATGATTCAAAAGACAAGGATAAAAAAGACAGCCCCACAACTGTTACTGGAATTGTAATACGCCCAGAAACTTTTGACAACAATTTATCACTTACCGGTTCTATTGAAGCCAATGAACAAGTCGAAATTCATAGTGAAGTTTCAGGTATTGTGGAGGGAATATATTTTAATGAAGGTTCTATTGTAACGAAGGGTCAGGTTTTATTCAAAGTTAATGATATTGAGCTGAAAGCACAGCTGCAGCAAGCGGTAACCAAAGAAGGTTTAGCTGCCGAAAATGCCCGAAGAGCCAAACTATTATTAGAAAAAGAAGCAATCAGCCAAGAGGAATATGATATTTCGAGAGCTGATTATAAATCTGCTCAGGCACAGACTCAGCTGATAAGGGCACAAATTTCAAAAACCGCTGTTAAAGCCCCTTTTTCAGGAAAAATAGGATTGCGTTCCATTTCACCAGGAACATATATTACTCCAGCAGTATTAGTAGCAAAATTGGTCAATACTGGAAAATTAAAAATCACATTTTCTATACCCGAAAAATATGCATCGCAAATAAAGTCAGGATCTACAATAGATTTCAGCGTTTCGGGTTCTGCCAAAATTTATGCTGCCAAAATTTATGCTATTGAACCAGAAGTCGAAGTCGCTACACGTACTTTGCAAGTTCGAGCCATTGCCGAGAATATTGATGGTCATCTTTTTCCGGGAACTTTTGCTGATATAAAATTGCCTTTAGCAATTATAAAAGACGCAATTGTGGTTCCATCAGAAGCCATTGTACCAGTTCAGGAAGGCAAAAAAGTTTTTATCGCCAATATGGGCAAAGCCAAAGAAGTAATAGTCGAAGCCACTACAAGAACTGATGCTTCAATTTTGATCCTTTCGGGTTTGAAGGCTGGTGATACATTAATAACAAGCGGCGTTATGTCATTAAAAAATGATGCTCCAATAAAAGTAAAAGTTAAGTTATAAATTATGATAATGGATTAATAAGTTAAATCATTTTGAACTTATAATTCGCCGATCATAATTCATAACTCATAATTTATAATTCAAAAAAAGAAATGAGTTTATCAACTACAAGTATAAGAAGACCTGTGTTAACCATAGTGCTGAACCTCTTGATTATTTTATTTGGTTTCATTGGTTATACCTTTTTGGGTGTTCGTGAATTTCCCTCTATAGACCCAGCGCAAGTTTCCATCAGGACAAATTATACTGGAGCCAATGCCGATATCATTGAATCTCAAATTACCGAACCTTTAGAAAAAGCAGTAAATGCTATCGATGGGATTCGAAATATAACTTCTTCCAGCAATCAGGGAAGCAGCAACATTACTATCGAATTTAATCTGGATAAAGACCTGGAAAGTGCAGCAAACGATGTGCGTGACAAAGTTTCGCAAGCCATCAGGAGTTTGCCTCAGGATATAGATGCCCCGCCAGTAGTAGCAAAAGCTGATGCCGATAGTGAATCTATTATTTCGATGACAGTTCAAAGTGATACCCGCAGTTCATTGGAGTTAAGCGATTACGCAGAAAATGTTATCTCGCAACGGCTGGAAACTATTCCAGGAGTGAGTGGTGTTCAGATCTGGGGACAAAAAAGATACGCCATGCGTTTATGGATTGATCCTTCAAAACTGGCTGCTTACGGCTGTACTGTTGCCGAAGTCCGCGCAGCCTTAAATGCCCAAAATGTAGAATTACCCTCTGGAAAATTGACAGGCAATAATACTGAATTGACAGTAAAAACAATTGGAAATTTATCAAAACCCGAAGAATTTAATAATATAATCATTCGTACCGATGGTGATAAAATTGTTCGCTTCAGCGATGTTGGTGTTGCCTCTTTGGGGCCTGAAAATATTGAGACCCAATTAACCCAATCTGGGTTACCAATGATTGGCTTGGCAATAGTACCTATGCCAGGGGCCAATTATCTGGATATTTCGAAGGAATTTTATAAAAAGTACGAAGCACTGAAAAAAGATCTGCCAAAGGACATCAAACTGAATATTGCTTTAGATAATACGATTTTTGTAAAGAAATCGGTGCTTGAAGTTGCAGAAACATTAGGTATTTCAATTCTTCTGGTAATTATCATCATTTATTTATTCTTTAGAGACTGGGCAATAGCATTCAGGCCTTTAATTGATATTCCAGTTTCACTGATCGCAACCTTTTTTATCATGTGGCTTTTTGGATTTTCGATAAATGTTTTAACACTTTTGGCTATCGTTCTTGCAACTGGTTTAGTGGTAGATGATGGTATCGTTGTTACCGAAAATATCTTCAAGAAAGTAGAAGAAGGCATGTCACCAATCGAAGCAGCAATTAAAGGTTCCAACGAAATATTTTATGCGGTAATCTCAATTTCGGTGACCTTAGCCGCGGTATTTTTACCTGTAATATTCCTGGAAGGTTTTGTAGGCAGACTATTTCGTGAATTTGGTGTAGTTATTGGAGCTGCTGTATTAATCTCGGCTTTTGTTTCTTTGACCTTGACTCCTATGCTAAATGCCTATTTAATGAAAGGCGGGGAACAGAAAAAATCAAAATTCTATTTAAAAACCGAACCGTTTTTTGAAAAATTAAACAGCGGTTATGCCAATTCTCTCAAGCGGTACATGAATAAAAAATGGATCAGTTTCCCTATACTGATTGCTTGTTTTGGACTCATTTATTTGTTTTTCACAATACTTCCAAAAGAAACTGCTCCTTATGACGACCGCAGCTCGGTAACTATGCGGATGTCAACACCAGAAGGATCTTCCTATGAATATACGGATCGTTTTATGCAGGAAATCTCAAAATTAGTAGATGATTCCATTCCTGAGAAAAAAGTAAGCTTAGTAGTTACAGCTCCAGGTTTTGGTTCTTCGGCAACTAATACTGGTTTTATAAGGCTTTCATTAAAAGAGCCCGATGAAAGAGCAAAATCACAAAAAGATATTGCTGACGATCTTTCTAAATGGACAAAAAAATATCCCGATGCCAAAATATCAGTAATGCAGCAGCCAACAATTGCAGTGAATAGACGTGGTGGCTTACCAATTCAATATATTATCCAGGCTCCGAATTTTGAAAAACTGCGTGAAAAAATTCCGCTGTTTATGGACGAAGTTGGCAAAAGTGATGTGTTTTCTGTTACCGATGTGAACTTAAAATTCAATAAACCCGAAATAAATGTAAGTATTGACCGTGCAAAAGCTGAAAGCTTGGGAATTTCAATTATGGATATTGCTCAAACCCTGCAGCTATCATTAAGCGGACAGCGTTTTGGCTACTTCATTAAAAACGGAAAACAATATCAGGTTATTGGGCAGTTTGATCAAAAAGACCGTTCGAAACCTTTGGATTTAACTTCAATGTTTGTGAAAAACAACAAAGGCGAATTAATCCAGATGGACAATGTTGTTAATATCGAAGAGCAAAGCAATCCTCCACAACTATACCATAACAACAGATATATGTCGGCTACGATTTCTGCTGGTTTGGCTCCAGGAAAAAGTATTAGTGACGGTATTGATATGATGAATGAAATTAAATCCAAAGTGCTTGATGAATCTTTTACCACCGATTTAGGTGGAGAATCAAGGGATTTTGTGGAGAGCAGTTCTAATACTTCTTTCGCATTTGGCCTTGCCTTATTACTGATTTTCTTGATTCTGGCTGCGCAATTTGAGAGTTTTGTAGACCCATTAATCATCATATTAACCGTTCCAATGGCCGTTGCAGGAGCTTTGTTCTCGCTTTGGCTTTTCAATCAGACCTGGAATATTTTTAGCCAGATTGGAACTGTAATGCTTATTGGGCTGGTAACCAAAAATGGAATTTTGATCGTCGAATTTGCCAATCAATTGCGAGAGCAGGGAAAACCAAAATTAGAAGCTATTCTGGAAGCTTCGGAAGCGCGTCTGCGGCCAATTTTGATGACGAGTTTAGCGATAGCGCTCGGAGCTTTGCCTATTGCAATGTCACTTGGAGCAGCATCAACAAGCAGAATTGGAATGGGAGTTGTAATTGTAGGGGGAACAATTTTCTCTTTGGCATTAACACTTTTTGTAATTCCTGCAATTTACCTGATGTGGTCTAAGGCAAGAAAACACTATCCAGAATTTGATCATATCGAGGAATATGAAAGAGACAGTAAATGATAGATTCGTAAATTTTGAAAATAATTCAAGCTGCAGCTATTTCCTAATAAACTGCAGTCAACAATTTTTAACATGAAAACTAAAAACATATTATACAGTCTAATTTTATTTATGCTTTGCTTCACAAAAACAAGCGCTCAGCAGGTGCTTACGCTCGAAGATGCAATAAAAATAGCTTTGGAAAACAATTTTGATATAAAAATTGCCAAAAATAATTTAAAAATAAACGAAACCAATGCTGCTATAGGAAATGCCGGAATGCTGCCAACTGCAACAGCTTCTGTTACAGATGATAACAGCATCAGGAATTCTTCGCAAACGAGGCAGGACGGTACCACTACCTCATTGGACAATGCTAAAAACAATAGTTTAAACTATGGTGTTTCCTTAGGCTGGACCATTTTTGACGGAATGAAAATGTTTGCCAAATATGATCAGCTCAAAGAACTGCAAAATTTAAGTGATGTCCAGCTGAAATGGACAATTCTGGATAAAGTAAGCAGTGTCAATAATGTTTATTATGATTTAATTCAAGAACAGCAAAAACTGTCTGATCTTGATTCTACAATTGTTATTTCTAAAAAAAGGCTTGAATTTATCCAGAACCGTTATACTATTGGAAAAAATTCAAAACTTGATGTCTTGAATGCTCAAGTGGATTTAAATACAGATTTAGGAAATCTAGTTAAAGAAAAGCAAGCTTATGCGAATGCAAAAACACTTTTAAACCAAATATTGGCACGAGATTTAAAAACTGATTTTGTAGTTTCGGATAAAATCAATGTAGATCGCAATTTAAAGCTCGCCGAATTAATGGCATTGGCCGAAAAGCAAAATCCCGAATTGGAGATGCAGATCATTAATAAAAGAGTAGCCGAATTAGATTTAAAGCAAATCAAGGGTGACCGCTATCCTGCTATCAGGCTAAACACAGGTTATAATTTCAGTGATGCACAATCAAGCCTTGGTTTTACCAGCCAATCTTCTTCCCATGGTCTCAATTATGGCTTTACAGCTTCCTTAAATTTATTTGATGGAGATTCTCAAAACAGAAACGAAAAAATTGCCAAAATGCAGATTGACAATTCTAAATTGGCAATAGACCAGCAGTTAATTCAATTGAGAAGTAATTTAACAGTCGCATTCCAAGTGTATCTAACCAATTTGGATTTAATTGATTTAGAAGAAAATAACACCGCAATTGCAAAACAGAATATAGAAATAACTGCCGAAAAATTCAAAATAGGAACAATAACTTCAGTAGAATTCAGGGCTGCTCAATTAAATTACATCAATTCAAGAATTCGTTTAAGCAGCGCACAATTTCAAGCCAAACTATCCGAAATTACATTAAGAGAGTTAGCTGGAAATCTTAATTTTTAATTATTTTTGATATCAAAACAATAATATGATACCATATAATCCTAGAGTCTGGATTGCTTACATCTTTCATTTTCATAGATCAGATTCTTTCAGGACATTATTTCCTTTTCTGATAATCATGGCAGTTTACTCAGGCATTATTGCCTATCTGGAAATTGAGTTTTTAAAATTGGACGAAACCAGCCATGTCAGAAACCTTTCAGTAATTCATACCACACTGGGGTTTGTGATTTCATTGCTGCTGGCGTACCGGATCAATTCTGCTTATGACCGCTGGTGGGAAGGGCGCAAACTATGGGGTGCCTTAGTTAACAACAGCCGTAATCTAGCCATCAAACTATCGGTAATTTTAAAAGACGAAAAGGATTTGGCTTACTTCAGAAAGTTAATTCCAAGCTATGCTTCGATGCTGAATAAGCACCTAAAAGACGAAGAAACCAGTATGTTGTTGTTTGATGATGTCGATCTGAATATAAACCACCACAAGCATAGGCCAAATCAGATTGCCAAAATGCTGTTCCAAAAAATCAATGATTTATATGCTTCTCATAAAATATCAGGCGAACAATTGATAATTTTAAATAATGAAATCCAGTCTTTTACAGACATCTGTGGTGCTTGCGAGCGTATCAAAAACACTCCAATCCCCTACTCCTACAGCACTTTTATAAAAAAATTCATATTCCTGTTTGTACTTACACTGCCATACGCATATGTTTTTACCCTGGGCTACTTTGTAATTCCTGTCATTTCATTTATTTTTTATGTGTTGGCAAGCATCGAATTGATTTCGGAAGAAATTGAAGAGCCATTTGGCTACGATGACAACGATTTGCCTATTACCAAAATCAGCGAAAATATCAAAAAACATATTGAGGAAATTTTATAAAGCCGGTTCTAAAACGGTTAAATAATTTTAAGAAGCAGCAACATTGGGCATTGCAGCAAAAATGTGTCCTGCTCTCCACTATATCTTTTCCTTTTTAAAGAAAAAAAGAAAAAGGATGCCGTTTCGATCAGGGCTAGAAAGGGAAAGATTATGCTTTTCAGCTGTCATTTAAAATTGGACTGAACCTCACATTTCAAACTAGAAATTTGTTGACATAGTTTTAAATTTTGCAACAAACATGCTTTGACCCTCACGAAACATTGATTATATTTGCATTCTTGAAAAAAATATAAAATGAAAATATCATACAACTGGCTAAAACAGTTCATTAAAATAGATTGGAAATCCGAAGAAACAGCAGCATTGCTTACCGATTTAGGGCTGGAAGTAGAAATTGTTGAAAAATATCAATCTGTAAAAGGCGGATTAGAGGGTATTGTAGTTGGACACGTACTCACCTGTGTGCCTCATCCCGATGCTGATCGCCTAAAAATTACAACTGTCGATCTTGGAGACGGCATTCCTTTACAAATAGTATGTGGCGCCAGTAATGTTGATGCCGGCCAAAAAGTTCCAGTAGCAACAATTGGAACAGTATTGTACGATAAGGAAGGAAATTCATTTACCATAAAAAAAGGAAAAATCCGCGGGCAGGAAAGCCACGGAATGATTTGTGCCGAAGATGAATTAGGCTTAGGAGAAAGCCACGATGGAATTATGGTTCTAGACGAATCGATTCCGGCAGGTACATTAGGCTCTACTGTTTTCAAAATAGAAAATGACGAAGTATTCGAAATTGGATTGACTCCTAATCGTGCCGATGCAATGAGCCATTTAGGCACAGCGCGTGACTTGAGAGCCGGATTAATTCAAACTGGAATCAATGTCGAACTGATCACTCCATCAGTTAGTAATTTTAGAGTTGATAAAAGAACTCTAAAAATAGATGTTGATGTAAAAGACATTCAGCTAGCCCCAAGATATTGTGGAGTAACCATCTCTGGGTTAGCAGTGAAGGAATCTCCAGAATGGCTAAAAAACAGATTGAAAGCCATTGGCATTAATCCAAAAAATAATATTGTAGACGTAACAAATTATGTATTGCATGATTTGGGCCAGCCTTTACATGCATTTGATGCCGCAAAAATTAAAGGAAAAATTATAGTTCAGACTCTTCCTTCTGGAACCAAATTTACAACTTTGGACGATGTAGAGAGAACACTGCACGAAGAAGATTTAATGATTTGTGACGAAAAAGGACCATTATGCATCGCTGGGGTTTTTGGAGGAAAAAAATCGGGTGTAACAGAGGTGACAAATTCTATTTTTCTGGAAAGCGCTTATTTTAATCCAGTCAGTATCCGTAAATCGGCCAAAAGACATCAATTAAACACTGACGCTTCCTTTAGATTCGAAAGAGGAATTGATCCAACAATAACTGAATACGCATTAAAAAGAGCAGCTTTGCTGATACAAGAAGTGGCAGGCGGTGAAATTACCTCTGACATTGTAGATATCTATCAAAAGAAAATTGAAGATTTTCCAGTATTCCTGAATTTCCAGAACGTTTCAAGAATTATTGGTCAAGAGCTGCCAAAAGATACCATCAAACAGATATTGGCATCTTTAGAAATAAAAGTAAACAGCGTTTCAGAAGTTGGTTTAGGATTAACAATTCCTGCTTATCGTGTCGATGTTCAAAGAGAAATTGATGTTATTGAGGAAATTCTAAGAGTATACGGATACAACAACATTCTATTCTCCAAAAAACTGAATGCCACAGTTTCTAATTCTCCACGAAACGAGGATTATAAAGTACAGAATACAATTGCGAGCCAATTGAATTCTCAAGGATTTAACGAAATGATGGCCAATTCATTAACGACAGCTTCGTATGTACAGCTCTCTGACACCTTAAAAGAAGATTATAATGTTACGATGTTAAATCCATTGAGCAGTGATTTGGCAACTATGCGCCAATCATTGCTTTTCTCTGGTTTGGAAGCAATTTCATATAATATTAACCGCAAGAATCCGGATTTAAAGTTATTTGAATTTGGAAAAACATACCATAAATTTCTTGCTGGATATGAAGAAATTAAGCATCTAACATTGTTCCAAACTGGAAATAGAAATCAGGAAAGCTGGACAAACGCTCAAAAACCTTCAGATTTCTTTTTATTCAAAGGATATGTTGAAGGAATACTTTCGAGACTAGGAATTTCAAATGCTAAAAGTACTGCTGTTTCAACTGATGTGTTTTCTGAAGGTATTGCATTAGGATCAGGAAGTGATACTGTAGTTGAATTTGGCGTGATTAAGAAATCGGTGCTTAAGCATTTCGGGATAAAACAAGAAGTTTTATATGCAGATTTTAATTGGGCAGTAGTTTTAAAATTAATGTCGAGCAAAATAAAATATACCGAAATTCCAAAGTATCCGGAAGTGCGAAGAGATTTGGCTTTGATGGTTGATCAAAATGTTACGTATGATGCAATTTATACTATTGCAAGGCAAACTGAAAAATCATTATTGAAAAATGTTAATCTGTTTGACGTATATGAAGGACAAAATTTACCAGAAGGCAAAAAATCGTATGCTTTGAGTTTTACAATTCAGGATACAGCCAAAACTCTTGAAGATGCTCAAATTGACAAAATTATGGGCAAGCTGATAAAAAATTTTGAAACAGAACTTGGTGCAAGTTTGAGATAAATTTTTACAGTTAGAAATATAACTCCCAATTCTGGCTTTTAAAGAATCGGGAGTTTTTTTTATTCGTTAGTTTTAATTTGTTATCGTTATCTGAATTAATTAACAAAAAAGTATTAAATTTAAATCAAGGAAAGCTAAATACTTCACTGATTCTAAAAACTATCAGATTATGGAAGTCAATAGAAAAATTAGAAGTAAAAAATTAAGTACAAGAGTAGATTTAACCGCTATGGTCAGTGTTTCTTTTCTACTGATTATATTTTTTATGGTATCAATTGAATTACGAAAACCAAATTCTTTAGATTATCCAACATATGCAAATGAATGTGGTGATACATTCGGTTGTAACAATCCTGATGAGAATCGTACAATGACAGTACTTTTAGGTGAAAATAATAAAATCGTTACTTATTGCGGATTAATTAGTTTTCCAATTGGTTATCCCAAAGAAATAGATTATAGTAAAACTGGTATTAGAAAAGAGTTATTGGAGCGTAATAAATTAGTTTTGCAGTATTCTGCAAATCGTGGCAGACCGGGATTAGGAGTTAAGCTTATTATTAAACCAAGTAAAAAATGTAACTACGGAAATTTAGTTAGCATTCTTGATGAGATGAAGATTTGTAGTATCGATTCGTATTCTATTGTAGATTATTATACTCCGGAAGAAACAAAATTACTTGCAATGAAATAATTAATGTTTTTATGCATTATTCCATGATGAGCTGATCTTCAGACAAAAGAAATCCTAATTCAACGAATTAGGATTTCTTTTGCTTATGAATATGTATTTTTTTATAGATTCTTAATTACAAACTCACTTCGTCTGTTTAACTCGTGCTGTTCTTCATCGCATGAATCTTCAGGAATGCATTTTACGATTGGAACAGATTCTCCATAACCTTTTGCCTGTATTCTGTTTTTAGGAATTCCCTGCTCCAGAATATAATTTCTTGTTGCATCAGCTCTTTTTTGGGAAAGATCTGCATTGAATTTTGCGTTGCCACGATTATCAGTATGCGAACCAATTTCGACCACCATTTCTGGATATTTATTCATTAATTCAACCACACGATTCAGAATTTTTTTGGACTCTTTTCGGATGTACCACATATTGTAATCAAAATAAATGGGATCGGTTTTTATGATTAATCGGTCTTTATCTCTTACAACATCTTTTTCTGCAGCAACTATCGCAGCTGTTTTTTCTTTTTTCTTAACTTCGGCTAATTCTTTTTGTTTTTTATCAGCTTCCAGTTTATCTTTTTTCAATTGCTGTGCGAGAGCAATATCTGCCAGCCTTTTGGATTCAAGCGCAATTGCGTCCTCTTTTTTCTTCTGTTTTAAAGCATTTTCATCTGCAATTTTTTGTTCTTTAAGTGCAATGGCATCTGCTTTTCTTTTTTGTTCGAGTGCCGCTAATTCGGCAGCTTTTAATTTATCAGCAGCTAACTGCTCTTCTTTCTTGATAATTTCCTGAGATCTGATTTCCATAGAACCATCATTTGATCTATTTCTGACATTAGAAATAACTAATGATTTTGAATTTTCAGTATAGTTTTCTTTACTGGCATGTACAGAATATTCAGATTCGCACGCCACTGAAAAACTGAATTTTCCATCTACGGCAGTTGTTGTTTTTCCAATCTCCTGATTAGCTGTGTTTTTCAAGATTACAGTGGCGTTTTCGAGTGCTAAATGCGAATCCGTATCGGTAATGGTTCCCGCTATGTATTGCTTGCAATCTTCAATAAGCAGTTCTTTGGTTTCTTTCAGCGAATAAATATCATCTTTCCCTTTTCCGGCGGGCCTATCCGAAGAAAAATAACCCTCTTTAGTATCAGAATCTATATAAAAAGCGAAATCATCATAACCAGAATTTACTGGAAGTCCTACATTCAATGCTTTAGAATAAGTATTATTATGAATATCCGAAACAAAAATATCGAGGGCACCATAGCTTTCGCGTCCATTTGAAGAAAAATACAATTGATTATCCTTAGATACAAAAGGAAACTGTTCTCTTTTTGAGGTATTTATATTCTCTCCTAAATTTTTTGGCAAACCATAAGTCAAACCATCTACTGAAACACTGAAAATATCAAAAGACCCCATCGTACCTGGCATATCAGAAGCAAAGTATAATGTTTTTTCATCAGGACTCAAAGCGGGATGCTCTACTGAATATTCAGCGCTATTGAACGGCAATGACACTACATTTGTCCATTTATCATTAAGCAATTCTGCTCTAAAAATCTGAATATTGGAAATCTTATTGGTATCCTTGCCCCTCTTGCCATTGTTATAATTGTTTCTAGTAAAATACATTGTTTTGCCGTCTTTTGTAAAAATGGCATTCGATTCATGCATAGGTGATTTTAATTCTTTCGAAAAATAAGTCACAATAGAATCTTTCGCATATATATTTCTCAATGGAATGCATACTAAATTCAGATAACCTTCATTATTCCATTTATAAGTTTTATCGAATAAATGAGGTTTCTTTTTAACCGAAGCAAATACTAAATTATCACCAAGCACTACTCCTCCAAATTCTGAATTTCCGGTATTAATAGCTAAATTTTTAATTTCAAACCTTTCTCCAATTGCATTTACATTATCTAATGATTTGATTTCAAGATCTAATTTTTCAACCGCTTTACTATCATTTGAAGACTTATAGTAATTTTGCAGCACTGTATTAGCCTCAGTATATTTTCCTTTTGCTTTTAATGTCTGAGCATATTTAAAATAAAAATCTTCATCGAGATCTTTGCTTCTGCTTTGCATTAAAAGCGAATATTGAGCATGAGCCTTATCATATTGATTTGTGTAATAATAACAGTCACCTAAATTTTTAATTATTGCTGCACTTTGATTTTTGAGACTGATTTTTTCATACAATGGAATAGCTTCGCTATAATACGTTTTGTCAAACAGACGATTTGCCCTTTGCAGATCCTGTTGCTGGGCTTGTGCAAATTGAACTGCAAATACAATGATAATTATAATATATATTCTTTTCATGCGGAATTAATATTTGATTTTTTAAAGGAACATTGTATCTATTCTAAATTATCTTTTGGAATTTGAATCATGTCGATTTCATTTTCATTTTTAGAAGAATCTAGGTGATTTATTATATCCTTTACCCAATAAATCCAAATTATACAACAGCACTATCTCATGTGAACCCGAATTAAACTGGCTTAAATTAGAAATAGTATAATCATAGGAATAACCAACTCTTAAATTTGGAGCCACATTTACATTCATGAGAACGCTTACTGCATCTCCAAACCGGTAAGCAGCTCCAAGTTCGAATTTTTCATTATAAAGTACATTTGCAGTTAAGTCTACAGAAACCGGTGCTCCTTCAACAAATATTGCCATAGCGGCAGGTTTTAATTTAAAAGATTCATTAATATCAAAAACATAACCTCCTGTCAAATAACCATGGGCTCTATGAGTACCAAAAGAATTAATCTGGCTGCCAGATGATCCAGAATGTTCTGATGAAAGAATATTAGGAACAGATAATCCTATATAATAATTATCACTAAAATAATATGCTCCTGCACCTATATCAGGCACAGTTTCATTTGTGTTTTCAGCAAATGCCAAATCGGTAGAAACATCACCGCTATTTAATTCAAAACCATTAAAATTTGTACTTATTGCTGTGAATCCAGCTTTTACTCCAAAAGAAAGTCTCTGGGTTTGATTCAGCTGAAGAACATAGGCAAAATCAGCAGACATACTGGTTACTTTTTTTGCTCCATCCCCAATATCATCTGAAACTAATGAAAAACCCGTTTCTATCTTATCATTAATAGGAGTATGAGCAAATAAGGTCAATGTTTTTGGAGCGCCTTCAATGCCTGCCCATTGATAACGGTACAATGTTCCTAAATTGAGAATCGCAGGCGATGCTGTCGCATAAGCTGGATTAACCACACTCATATTGCTCATATACTGAGTAAAATGTGGCTCTTGCTGAGCTTTTGCCTTTAATATAGAAAGGAAAAAAAACACAAAAAGTATTAATTTCTTCATTTGAAATAATTTAGTAGTAAAAAAAGGATTATCGGTTTAAATAAAGCTGTCCTTGTCTTGGTGAATAGTTGTCTTTATTATAATTGATAATGTAAAAATACACACCTGTTGCCGCATCACCATTTATAAAGCTTGAGCTGGAATTTTTTCCGTCCCAATCTGGCCTGTTGATATTTCCTTTGAACATTATATTTCCATATCTATTGAATATTTCAATAGTGAAATTTGGAAACAGATATTCTATATCCAATATTTTAAATGTATCATTAACACCGTCTCCATTTGGCGAAAAGCCATCAGGAATTTTTAAGCCGTCTGGGGTTACATTACAGGAAAACAATGTTACGGCAGCCTGTAATGGTTCTGAAATACATTTAGTTACTGGATTATAATCGACTCCATAATAAACACCTCCTTCAGTAAGCAATGTATTATTTGGCAACGGAGAAACGCTGTTTGGGGTATCATACCACGTTAAATCGCCTGTATGAATAGTGTTGCTGGATAAATTCTGGATGGTAGGCTTGTCAGCTCCACAGAAATTTTCGCCTTCCGCTTTTAAAGCTGGTATTGCAACGCTGTTTATAGCAACGCTTATAGCAGTCGCATTGGATTCGCATCCTGTTATTTGATTTACTTCTTTCAAAAAATAATTTCCAGCTATCAACGGTGTATTTGGCTGCAAGGGTACTGATGAACTTTCTGAATCAAACCATTTATATTGTATGCCGTTTGGAACCAAATCAGCTACTATTGCTCCACTTTCTTTACAAAACTCTTGATTGCCTGCAACAGGACTGCTTTGCATTGGCAGAATATCAAAATTTTGAGAAACGGAATTAATTATTGTAAAACAGCCTGTTGAAGAGTTTATTAAATTCGTAAGCGACAAAGTATTTGTACCGCTGTTGCGCAACGAATTTCCTGGTATCAAAAAATTTGCGTTTCCGCCTATAACTTCTAGTGCAATTGTCTCGCTTATAATTGTATTTACCCCAGACACAGAATAGCTTAATATGGCATCAGATAAATTGCCTAGGCCAGAAACTGCAACATTCAGCGGCTGATTAGGACAACCATCATTAATACTTAACGTAATAGAGGAAACATTTGGCGGATCATTTACCGTAAAATCAGTTTTATGATCTATAAATATTGGACAGCCGTTTTCAGTATTGGTAATGTTTGTCATATTAAATGTGGTCAGACCCGAGTTAGGCAAAACAGATGCCGGGATTACAAAATTCGTTTGACCAGACACAACATTCAATGAAGTTGTCTGCATGCTGACAATATTAGCACCTGACAGTGAAAAATTGATATTTATAGTATTCAGGGATCCTAAACCTGTTATTGCTACGGTTGCAGGCTGTCCTAAACAAACATTATTGATAATTACTGCCATATTGGAAATATCCGGTAACGGATTGGTTGTAAATGATCTGCTTAAATTAACTGTATTCGTGCAATTAGTTACAGAATTTGTGATGTTTGTAATAGAAACAGTTGTTGAACCTGCATTGGGAGCTAATGCTGCAGGAATTCGGAATACACCAATTCCACTGGTTACATTAAGTTCAGCCAAAATTCCAACACCTGTATTATCACCGCTTAAATCATATAGGATATTATATTTTCCATCAGTAAGATTTGAACTTCCTCCCAATAAAACAGTGACATTATAGGATTGACAAGTTGTTGCAATTGATAATCTGGCAGTATCAATTTGCGGTGTCTGATTTATTGTCACATTCACCATCTTAAAACCTGATTCACATCCAGTTGCAGGATTAATCTGTTTTACAAAATAATCCCCTGTAAGCAATGGTGCTGTATTTACTAATGGGACAGAACTTGCATCAGAATCGTACCATTTATATTGACTCCCTTGTGGGATTAAATCTGCAACAGTTGCATTTTCTGAAGTACAGAATGACTGATCAGCTGCCACAGGAATTGCTGGAGGTGGAATAACTGTAAAATCATCACTCTTGTTATTTATGGCAAATGTACAGCCAGTAATAGTATTGGTAATATTCGTGATGGAGAGTTTAGTCAATCCTGTATTAGGCAAATCACTTGCAGGAACTATAAAGGTCCCATTGCCAGATGAAGCTGTTAAAGAAACGGTTTTTCCTCCAACATTATTGCTTCCCGATAAATTGTAAGTTACTTCAATAGAAGTCAATAACCCTAAACCACTTAGATTTACATTAGCAGGCTGACTCTGACATATATCATTAATTGCAATTGCCAAGTTATTTATATCTAATGCAGGATTAATAATAAAATCACTTTTAAGAGTGGATGCATTACTGCAATTGGTGACCAAATTCGTAATTTTTACAATAGAAATTGTAGTAGTTCCTGTTTTAGAAATATAAAAAGATGGAATACTAAAGGAAGACAATCCTCCTGCTACATTCATCGTTGCGGGTATGCCATTTAGAATATTACTCCCGCTTAAATTATAAATAATATCGTAATTTCCATCAGAAAGATTGGAAGTCCCCGAAAAATTTACCAAAGCATCTGAACCTTGGCAGACTGGATCGATAGTAAGAACTGCATTGTCTATTTTTGGACTTGGAAAAATGTGCAATATATCTTGAATTGTACCAACAATACTCGAACAAAATACCGGACTGGAAACTAATGTAACATTATTTACTCTTATGGTATAATCTTTAACTTGAGTAAAATTTGATGAATCAATAGGGAAAAGCAAAACTCCATTACTAAAATTTTGAATAGTAGTAAACGATCCTACACCAGCAATTGAATAATTCACTCTATAATTCCCGTTTGCAATTGTTTTGGCTCCCTGTGTCAAAATCCCCGTGTAGGTTGTTGTGGGCATTTCATTCTCGCAGACTCCATCCGGATTTACAGATAATGTGGCTCCCGTAAAATCCAGCTGCTCTCCTATTGAAATAAACACATTTGATGACTGATCGGCACACACTCTATCATCTTTTGGCGGACTTACGGTATAAGTAAAACGGTAAACTCCAGGTCCTTTTGTATTGTAAATATTTTGAATATCAATTGTTGAGTCAGTTGGGCTGTTTAACTCAGAAGTGCCTGATTCCGACCATACTCCATCCGCATCGGCACCACTCAGCCTGCTGAATAAATCTAAATTAGTGTATGCGCCAAGCTGATTTGAGCATAATTGCAAATTACTGGCAGTACCTGGCTCTGGAGAACGATAAATAGACACAGATACTTGAGCAGATGTTTCGGCACAGGCTCCAATGGCATTAATAGTATATTTATAACTATATGTATTATAGGGAACAGGTACAGATGCGTTTAATACTCCTGTTGCAGTATTTAGCCCTCCTGAATTATCAAGGTCACTCCAAGTACCGCCGCTTTGTGGTGCTAAAACGGGTATTCCTTGAAAAACCTGAAATAAGCTATATGATTTATCTGAACTACAGATTGAATTGTTAGGCCCTGCAATTCCAGCATACCCGCCAATTGTCACTTCTATTACAGACGTATTGTCAAGACATCCTGCTGCTCCATCAATTTTATAAGTATAGTGATAGATTCCGCTCTTAAATACCTGTTGTGCATTTAAAATACCTGTAACTGCGTCCAGCCCACCCGAATTATCGTCATCACTCCAAGTACCTCCTGCAGTATGAATACCTAATAATGCATTTAAATCAATAGTTTTGCTGCTGACATTAGTAATATCACTGCTGCACAAAGTTAGCTGGTTGTCAGTACCCGCACATTGGGCATTAATATCAAAAGAAAAAACAACAAAAAATAATAACGTTAAATAAGTAGGCAATGCAAATTTGGAGATGAAAAGTAATTTTCGAACCATAAAATGTATTTTGTTTTTATCAAAAATAAACATTTTCCGAATTGTAATTGCAGTTTTATTCTTTTTAATTGAGTAAAAATGCTTTAGTGATAAATAATAATTATTTTAATAAAAAAAGTCTTACTATTAAAAAGCTTTTTTACTAAAAAAAGATATTCATAAAAAAGCCCCGCAAATTGCGAGGCTCTCTATATTCAAAAAATCTAAGAATTATTTTTTCTCTGATTTTTCCATTTTAGCTTTCAATGCAGCCAATACATCATTGTTATCTCCTAGAGTTGCAGCTGGTGCATTTGTAGTAGATGCAGAAGAAGTATTTTCAGCAGCAGCTTTCACGTTTTTCTCTTCTTCTTCACGGAAGATAGCAGTGTGAGAAGCAACTACTCTTTTGAATTCTTTGTTGAATTCGATTACTTTGAAATCAGCAGTATCGCCTTTTTTCAATTTCTTTCCGTCTTCTTTTTCAAGGTGACGAGTTGGAATGAAAGCAACGATATCATCTCCGAATTCTACAGTAGCTCCTTTGTCAACGATTTCAGAAATTTCACCGTTGTGGATAGTTCCTACAGCGAAAGAATCTTCGTATTGATCCCAAGGATTAGCAGTAGTCTGTTTGTGACCTAAAGACAATTTACGTCCTTCAACATCTAACTCTAATACAACTACATCAAGTTTTTCACCAACATTTACAAATTCAGATGGGTGTTTGATTTTCTTAGTCCAAGAAAGGTCAGAGATGTAGATTAATCCATCGATTCCTTCTTCTAATTCTACGAAAATTCCAAAGTTTGTAAAGTTTCTAACGATACCAGTGTGTTTAGAACCTACAGGGTATTTAGCAGTGATATCAGTCCAAGGGTCTTGAGTCAATTGTTTGATACCTAATGACATCTTACGGTCATCTCTATCAAGTGTCAAGATAACTGCTTCAACAGTATCTCCAACTTTTACGAAATCCTGAGCAGAACGCAAGTGAGTTGACCATGACATTTCAGAAACGTGGATTAAACCTTCAACACCTTCAGCAACTTCGATAAATGCACCGTAATCAGCGATTACAACTACTTTACCGTTCACTTTGTCTCCAATTGCCAAATCAGCATTAAGAGCATCCCATGGGTGAGCGTTTAATTGTTTCAATCCTAATTGAATTCTTGTTTTCTCATCATCGAAATCAAGGATTACAACGTTTAATTTTTGGTCTAACTCAAGAACTTCACTTGGATGGTTGATTCTTGACCAAGAAAGGTCAGTAATGTGGATCAATCCGTCAACACCACCTAAGTCAATGAATACACCGTATGAAGTGATGTTTTTAACAACACCTTCCAATACTTGTCCTTTTTGTAATTGACCGATAATTTCTTTTTTCTGTACTTCGATGTCAGCTTCAATAAGCGCTTTATGAGATACGACAACGTTTTTGAATTCGTGGTTGATTTTTACCACTTTGAATTCCATCATTTTGTTTACATATACATCGTAATCCCTAATTGGCTTAACGTCAATTTGAGATCCTGGTAAGAATGCTTCAATTCCGAAAACATCAACGATCATACCACCTTTAGTTCTGCATTTTACAAAACCATTAACGATTTCTCCTGTTTCGTTTGCAGCAATAACTCTATCCCATGATTTGATAGTACGTGCTTTTCTGTGTGATAATACTAACTGACCTGTTTTGTCCTCACGGATGTCAATTAATACTTCAACTTTGTCACCTACTTTTAAGTTTGGGTTGTAACGGAATTCGTTTAATGAAATAACACCTTCCGATTTTGCGTTGATATCAACGATAACGTCTCTATCTGTAATTCTCACAACTACTCCTTCTACTACTTCTTCCTGATCTGTAGCGATAAAAGTTTTTGATACTAGTTCTTCGAATTCCAACAAGTTTTTCTCATCTACTGCATCGATACCTTCTTCAAAGTTATGCCAGTTGAAATTTGCTAAAAACTCTTCTTGTGATTTTAATTGTTCAGACATGCTGATTAAAAAATTTGTATTCTGTTTTTTCTCGAGTTTCTCCATGCGAAAGAAAAATACAGAAGTTGTTTTACTTTAATTATTTGATACCTAAAGGAAACTCTTATCCGTCAAAAGGTCTGCAAAATTAATTCTTTTTTCTGAACTGACAAAACAAAACACACATGATTATCAGTCAATTGTTTTAGGAGCAGGAAAATTTGCTTTTTATAGGAAGTTTACTCCCGCTATCCGCTACAATCTTGTTTGCCGAACCCCGGCAAACAAGGATTTTCGCTACCATCGGGGCTATTTCTGAAGTTTAGTATTTTACAAGAGTTATACCTTGATTTATAAGTATAACTAGCTATTTCCTTTTACAAGTTCCTTTCGTAACCGGCTTAGCGACTGTGGTGTGATTTTCAAATAGGAAGCTATATACTGCTGCGGAACTTGTTGTGCCAATAAAGGATAACGCCTGATAAATTCGAGATATTTTGTTTTGGCATCGCCAAAATTCAGGAAATCATTGTCTTTGATTTTGTTCAGTAAAGCAGTTTCAGTCAGGCTTTTTATAAAAATGAACAGATTGGGAATCTCGTCACACAGTTTTTCCAGAACCGATTTGGAGATAGTATACGTTTCACAATCTACCATTGCCTGAAAAGCGTCTGTAGAAGGTTTTGCAGTATAATAACTTTCTAAATCGACAAAAAACTGATTCTCCCTTACAAAATATTTTGTCACTTCATTCCCGTTTTCGTCAGCCGAATACACCCTTACGATTCCGTTTTCGATAAAAGCAATTTCATTGGAAATTTTATGAAATTCCTGAAAATGTTCTCCCGATTTCAAGGTTCTGCTTTTGTAATGCGAGACAATGTAACCGATATCTTCTGCTGAAAGAATACCGCCAAAACCCAATACCGATTTTAATTTTTCCATTTTATGTTACTATTCCGTTTTCAAAAACACTTTCTGCACATGCCAGTACCGCTGCTTTTGATGATAAGGGCTGCCATTGCAGTTCTTTTTGCGCTTTGCTGATTTCCGTTTTTCTTTTTATACCCAATTCAATTAAGATTGGTTTTAGTGATTTTTCAAAGATAGAAAATAATCGTGCGGCAAAATTGGGAAGTTCTGTTGTGGCGATTTTTTTATTTGGATATTGTTCTTTCAATATTGCAGCCACTTCCTTGAATGTCATATAACCCGAAGAAGCAATGTATCTGTTCCCTGCTGCCTTTGGTGTTTCCATAGCCTTGATTAGCAAATCAGCAACCGAACGGACATCGATAATGTCAAATCCGATTTTGGGCAGTGCTGGAGAACTTCCATCTAATATTTTAATAACAATATTGGCCGAAGTACCAAAATCATTTTCTAAAACAGGTCCTAAAATAGCTCCGGGACAAACGGTTACTAATTCTAATTTAGATTTATCCTGTCGGATGAATTCCCAGGCCGCTTTTTCGGCAACCGCTTTACTTTTAAAATATGGCGTAGTGTCTTTACTATTTGTTACATCTGTCCAATCGCTTTCGTCAAAGACTTTGTCAAGCTCTTCTTTTGATTTTCCATAAACAATGGCTGCAATTGACGAAACCATAACTACCCGCTTTACATTATTGGCACTTGCTGCTTTCAATACATTTAGTGTGCCTTGTTTTGCAGGAACAATTAAGTCATTTTCGTGTTTGGGCAGTTCTCTTGGAAAAGGCGATGCAATGTGATGCACGCAGTCAATGTTTTTGGTCAATTCAAACCAAATGGCGCTATCGTTCAGGTTCGCTACAGCAAAAGTGAGCTTGTCAATATTTGTTGTTTTTCTGCTTATGATTTCCCGAATGGAATTTATTCGGTCTCCATTTTGCAGTGTTCCAACAACCTCATAGCCACTGTTTAAAAGCTGAATGGCTGTATGTGAACCTAAAAATCCAGTTATGCCCGTAAGTAAAATTCTTTTGTTATTCATCGTTTTTTGTTTTTTTTACAAAGGACAAAAACAATAAACAAAATGTAATTACCATTTGGTAAGAAATGGATTGGCAGGTACATTTTTATTTAACAGATTGAATAAAGTTCAGTCTTATAAAAACGAATCATAGCAAATGGCTCTTGAGTATGAAGTGAGAGTTTCGTAGGAACGTAATATGTTGTAGCGACAGATTTTAATCCGCTGTACGTTTAAATAATTTTTAAAATTCTAACAAAAAAAAACAAACCCGACAAATTTCAAAAACTTGTCGGGTTTGTCTATGTTATTTTTAGTGGCTCACATTTTTCAATTCCTTCGGATCGTGTTTGTATTTGAATAAAAAGGCAAACAAAATCAAAATCACAAAGGCGTATCCAGCGAATGAAAACCAAACTTCCGGCCATTGTACTTTATTTTCAGTTGTAAAATAACTCACCGTTCTTCCGGCAAATTCGCCTCCTAAAATCGCTCCAATTCCGTTTGTCATCAGCATAAATAACCCTTGGGCGCTCGATCTGATTTTGCTGTCTGTTTCTCTTTCTACAAATAAAGAACCAGAGATATTGAAGAAATCAAAAGCCATTCCGTACACAATCATTGACAAAATAAGGAAAATAACTCCTGAACCTGGATTCCCAATTCCAAATAATGCAAAACGCAATACCCAGGCAAGCATACTAAACATCATTACTTGTTTTATACCAAATCGTTTCAAGAAAAACGGAATCGTCAAAATGAATAAAGTCTCTGAAATTTGGGACAATGAAATGATAAAAACAGAATGATCAACTCCAAAAGTACCTTGATATTCAGGGTAAGAACCAAAATCCCTGATAAAAGTATCGGCAAACATATTTGTTACTTGCAAAGCAGCTCCTAAAAGCATAGCAAAAACAAAGAATATTGCCATCTTTTTCTGTCTGAACAATACAAAACTGTCTAGCCCAAATTTGCTTGATAATGATTGATTAGTATTTTTATTTTCAGCTGGAACATCTGGCATGGTGAAAGAAAACAAACCAGTAGCAATCATAGCTGCCGAAGCAAAAATAAATTGATTTGTATTCGATTTCCAGTCAGTCAAATCTACTATCCACATCGCTATTATGAATCCAACTGTACCCCAGACACGTATTGGAGTAAACGCCTTTTGTACATCAAATTGAAATTTATTTAAAACCGCATAACTTACTGAATTATTCAGCGCAATTGTTGGCATATAAAAACAGCAGGTTGCAAAAATTACCCAATACATTTCAGTAGAACTAGAGGCTTTAGTAGCAAAGAAAATTGAAATTCCTGCTGCGATGTGCGCAAACCCTAAAACCTTTTGGGCACTAAAATATTTATCTGCAATTATCCCAAGCAGAGCTGGCATGAATAAACTCGCCCATCCCATGGAACCATACGTTCTTCCGATAGACAAACCAACACTGCCGCCTTCAATCGGGCCAAAAACCTGCCCCATATAACCGCCTAGGGAAATTAACCATATTCCCCAAACGAAAAATTGAAGAAAATTCATAATTGTCAGTCGTAATTTTATATCCATAAGATGATTTGTTTTTTTTATTTGTAGATTTTGAGACGTGTAAATCTAACATTAAAATTGATATTACCAAAAAAAATACTTGACAATACATGTTTTTTTTTAACACATAAGTCATATAAGATTATGTAAGGTTAAAACCAAATTGAGCTCGATTTAAGAAGTCCGCATAAGCATTAAATCCTAACAAAAGTGTTTTTCATATTTCTTTAATATTCTATAAAAAATAAGCCTTTAAAATAAACTTCACTTTATTTTAAAGACTCAAAACTTATATGACTTACATGTTTAAAAAAAACTAAGAATTTATAACTTCATTTACCAATTCTAAAACAACTTCAAACTGTTCTTTTCGATCCAGATAAGAATTATCAACTTCTATCGCATCTTCGGCAATTACCAAAGGAGAATCTTCCCGGTGTGTATCAACATAATCGCGGTCTACTACATTTTTTAAAACTTCTTCATAGGAAACAGTGTCTCCTTTTGCCTGCAGTTCGTCAAAACGTCTCTGCGCACGGGTATCGGCTCCTGCCGTCATGAATATTTTAAGTTCGGCATTGGGGAAAACAACGGTTCCAATGTCTCTACCATCCATGACAATTCCTTTTGCCGCACCCATTTCCTGCTGCTGTTCTACTAATTTTGACCGCACTTCCGAAATTGCAGCAACAGCACTGACAAAATTGGAAACCTCCAAAGTCCTTATCTCTGTTTCCACATTAACATCGTTCAAATACATTTCTGCAAAACCCAATTCAGCATTGAATTTAAAACTCAATTTTATAGAAGGCAAGCTATTTATTAATTTTTCTTTATCCAGAAATTCAATTCCTATACAATTATTCTGCATTGCAAATAAAGTGACCGCACGGTACATTGCACCAGTATCCACGTACACATACCCCAAATGTTTTGCCAATTGTTTTGCCAATGTACTTTTTCCTGTAGATGAAAATCCATCTATCGCTATAGTGATTTTTTTCATGTCTATGTTCTGATATCTATATTCTTTTTTCTAAAATCATTCTCCAAAATTAATCATCAATCCTAACAAACTTGTATTGCCTGCCAGGGTATATTTAGAGTAGGAATAATTTAATTTTAATTTATTCAGCTTAAGCCCGAAACCCAATGAAAGTCCTGAAAAATTGCGCTGATCCTGTATCTGCAGCTCTTGACCTCTTCTAAAATTATATCCTAGCCTGATATTGAAGGCTCTCTTTGGAAAAAGTTCCGCACCCAAAATCATGTGCCGAAGTGCATTGTTAAAAAAAGACACTTTTTCCTCGGTAACGGTTCCATCAAATGAAGTTTCTGCATTGTTAGGATTTGAAAAAGACAAATCCCATTGCTGCAGATTCTCTACAGTTAAATGCCAGCGTAAAGGGACATTCTCAAGCTCTTGAGAAACTCCTGCAATAATTTCAAAAGGCAGCTGTTCTCTAGCCCCATCATAAGTAGTAAATTGCGTTCCAATATTCATCAAGGTTACAGCCCAGTTCACATCGTTTTCTTCGTCAATATAGACCATCCCTAAATCTACAGCGCCTCCAAATGAGTTATAGCTTTCTAATCTTGACTGTATTAGTTTTGCGTTAGCTCCCAAATGTATATCGGTATATGGGATATTATAAGCGTAACCGAGGGAAAGGGCTATTTCGCTTCCAGTAAATGAATTTGTAGGCAATCCGTTTTCATCATATCCATCAAATTTTCCGTAATTGATATAATTGATACCAGCTTGAAAAGTCTGCAAGTGATGATCATAAGTGTAGGCATATGATGCGGTTCCATAAGTAACTTCTTGGTAATAATTTCCGTAGTTTAGGGACAAGCGATTATGCATGTCGCTATTAATAGAGGCAGGATTAAAAAGTGCCTGATTGACATCTTCATCATAAATAGTAATAGTTTTCCCTCCTAATGCGGCTTGTCTTGGTGAAGTAATCAAATTTAAAAACTCATATGTATACTTCCCTCCTATTTGTCCATATGAAATAGAACAAATTAAGAACGAATAATAAAACATAAGTTTTTTGGACATACAATTTTGCAAAGGTAAAGTTTGAAATACCAAGCACCAAACTTACAAAAATAACAGCTAAAATGTATAAAAAACAAATTCCAAATTCCAATTGTTCTGAAATTACTCAGATTTGGAATTTGGAATTAAAGTTTTGGTATTTATTTGATTTATTTCAAATCTTTTGCGTTTTTAACTTTGTCCTTTGTAATGGCCAATTCCAGAACTTCACTCATTTCTTTCACATAATGAAAAGTTAACCCCTCTAAATATTCAGCTTTGATTTCATCAATATCACTTTTGTTTTCGTGGCATAAAATGATTTCTTTGATATTCGCTCTTTTGGCAGCCAGTATTTTTTCTTTAATGCCGCCAACAGGCAGTACTTTTCCTCTCAAAGTAATTTCTCCTGTCATGGCCAAGTTTTTCTTCACTCTTTTTTGTGAAAGCAAGGAAACAAGCGATGTTAACATCGCAATACCAGCGCTAGGACCATCCTTTGGAGTGGCACCTTCCGGAACGTGCAGATGAATATTGTACTTGTTCAATACTTCTGGATTTAATCCCAGCAATTCAGCATTTGCTTTAATATATTCTAAAGCAATTGTAGCCGATTCTTTCATTACGGTTCCCAAATTTCCAGTAATAGTCATAGAACCTTTTCCTGGGGAAAGCAAAGATTCAATAAATAAAATATCGCCGCCAACACTTGTCCACGCAAGACCAGTAACCACACCAGCTACTTCGTTGTTTTCGTATTTGTCACGCTCTAATCTTGGAACTCCTAAAACTTTGATAATATCTTCGTCAGTTACTTTTTTATTGTACTCTTCTTCCATAGCAACAGATTTAGCAGCATTACGGACGATTTGAGCAATTTTATTTTCGAGTCCTCTAACCCCAGATTCGCGGGTGTAACCTTCAACAATTTTTTCTAATTGTTTTTTACCAATAGATAAATCTTTAGGTTTAAGTCCGTGAGCGGCCAATTGTTTAGAGAACAAATGTTTTCTGGCAATTTCAACTTTTTCTTCAATAGTGTAGCCGGACATTTTTATGACTTCCATACGGTCAATCAAAGCAGGCTGAATTGCTGCCATATTATTGGAAGTGGCAATAAACATTACTTTCGATAAATCATATCCCATTTCAAGGAAATTATCATAAAAAGCACTGTTCTGTTCAGGATCCAAAACCTCTAATAATGCTGATGAAGGATCACCGCTATGGCTGGAAGATAATTTATCAATTTCATCCAAAACAAACACAGGATTGGAAGTTCCGGCTTTCTTTAAACTCTGGATTATTCTTCCTGGCATTGCGCCAATATAAGTTTTTCTATGTCCACGGATTTCGGCTTCATCGCGCAGTCCGCCTAATGAGATACGAACATATTCCCTTCCCAATGCCTCAGCTACAGATCGTCCAATAGATGTTTTACCCACACCTGGAGGCCCTGTTAAACAGATGATTGGCGACTTCATATCATTTCTTAATTTAAGAACTGCAAGATGTTCAATCATTCTTTTTTTAACATCTTCCAAACCAAAATGATCTTTGTCTAATACTTTTTGAGCGTGTTTTAAATCAAAATTATCTTTTGAAAATTCACCCCAAGGCAATTCTAAAAACAATTCCAAATAATTTCTTTGTATTCCAAAATCAGGAGCCTGTGGATTCATTCTGCGCATTTTGGATAATTCTTTATCAAAATGCTTCATTGTTTTTTCATCCCATTTTTTGCTTTTGGCTTTCTGGCTCATTTCATCCATTTCTTCCTCCTGTGAAACACCTCCCAGTTCTTCCTGAATGGTTTTCATCTGCTGATGAAGGAAATATTCTCTCTGCTGCTGATCTAAATCAAAACGGACTTTAGACTGAATATCATTCTTAAGCTCGAGTTTCTGCAGCTCAATATTCATGTAGCGAAGCGTTTCCAAAGCACGTTCCTTCAATCCGTTTATAGAGAGCAGATCTTGCTTCTCCTTAACCGATAAATTCATGTTCGAAGAAACAAAATTGATTAAAAACGAAGGGCTTCCAATATTTTTAATAGCAAAAGTCGCTTCAGTTGGTATATTTGGACTTTCGCTGATGATCTTAACTGCCAGTTCTTTTACCGAATCAATGATGGCATTAAATTCAGTATCTTTTTTAGCAGGTCTTTTCTCGGGAACTTCTTTTATTTTTGCTTTCAGATAAGGGGAATCTGAGACTACTTCATCAATTTCAAATCGTTTTTTCCCTTGAAGAATAACGGTAACATTCCCATCAGGCATTTTTAAAACACGAAGAATACGCGCTACAGTCCCGACTTTATTAATATCATCAACTGTAGGATCTTCATCATCTTCGTTAATTTGAGCCACTACCCCTATTACTTTTCCATCAGTGTTGGCATCATTAATCAATTTTATAGACTTATCTCTTCCTGCCGAAATTGGAATAACTACTCCCGGAAACAAAACAGTATTGCGTAAAGGTAAAATAGGCAAAAATTCAGGTAATTCTTCATTATTCATTTCTTCCTCATCCTCTGGAGTCAATAATGGAATTAATTCGGCTTCGGAATCAAATTCTTGAAGTGACAGATTGTCAATAGTAAGTATTTTATGATTTGACATAGTAGTATTTAAGTCTTTTTGTCATTAATTTTTTTAGATAGGAACGCAAATATAAGGTATCACAACAATATTTTAAACGAATATTGACATATAAATACACTAAAATATTCGAGCCTTAATAAGGCAATCATTATGCCAAAAAAGTTTTATTACAAAGTAAGATTTGTTATTTGCCATAATTTACAGATTGAACAAAAAAATCAATCTGGTTTTAACACAAAAAAAAGGGCTGTCCTTGCTTTTCGGACAGCCCCTTTAATTTAATCAATCTAAAAAATAATTATGTTATTTTATCACATATGATTTAAGCTCACTTGTAACTTCGTCATTTTCATATTTTATAATACCAACATTTTTTGCAATCCAATAATCTGTTGAATAATCCCATGAAGGCCAGGCATCATTTCCTTTAAGGCTTTGTGAAAATCTAAATTTTATCACATCATTATAAACTTTTCCTTTCACGGTTAATGAAATCCCTTTTTCCAGAATTTTACCCGAATAATTAATTTTTGCAGTCAAAACAGGGAAATCGGGAATACTGACATTTTGTATAAATGTATAATACCCTTCCCAAGTATCATTAACATTTAAATAATCTTTAAAAAGAAGAAATTCATATCCAGTAATTTTAGCAGTCACACCATCAATAGTAGTGTTCACTTCACCTATTTTAATATAATAATCTCCCTTATTCTTTTTAATCCATCCCGAGGCTTGTCCATCAACTGCATCTCCAAATATTTCTAATTCATTAAATTTATAATACTTACCCCCATCTATATCATCAATTTCAGTAATTTTAATAAGAGCTTCATCACCGTCTTGAGTATAAACCCAATTATTATTTACTGCTGTTGGCCAATAATCACCGGTTGAATCTTGAGTATTTTGTTCATCATCAGATTCTGAACTGCATCCAACAATTGAAATAGCCACAAAAATAGCTAGTAAAAAAGAGACTGATATTTTTTTCATAAGTTATTTGTTATATTTATAATCAAAAATAATATTATTTATACTACAAAAAAATAATAACTGTTTTTTTTTAAATTAATTTTAAATCAAGCAGTTTTATTTTGTCAAAAAAAATGAATAAACTGTAACAAACCAAAAACATTCATGTCTTTATTACAAATCATCACTTTTTAATTGAATCTGACTCATCAAAATATCGAAGAATTAATTACGCTCTGCAAAGAGAATAATCAGAAAGCACAATTTGAGATTTATAATCGCTATTGCAAGGCGATGTATAATGTGGCCTATAGAATTGTGAAAGATGAGCATTTTGCAGAAGACGTTATGCAGGAAAGCTTTTTGAAAGCATTTACTAAAATAAATGACTTCAAGCAAGAAGTTGCTTTTGGTGCGTGGCTGAAGCGTATTATTGTGAATTACAGTATCGATTTTTACAAAAAAAACAATCAATTCAAGACAGAAGATTTCGAAAGAACGCTGTATAAACTAGAAGAAAAAGATAATGATCAGGAAGAAAAGTTAGATTTTAATGATTTAAAAGTCAAGGAGGTTTTAGAAACAATTCAGTCCTTAAAATACAATTACAGTATGGTTTTGACCTTGTTTTATATAGAAGGTTATGATCAGGAAGAAATAAGCGAAATTCTTAAAATAAGTTATGCAAACTGCCGGACCACATTGAGCAGGGCAAAAGAAGCTTTAAGAAAAAAATTAAATGAGTTATGAAAAATGAAAATGAAAAATTAGACCAATTATTTGAGCATTTAGAAAATCAGTGGGATATTCAAGATATGAACACTGAGCATTTGGAACGGTTTTCAAAGAAATTGGCTCTTAAAAAGAGAAAAAGAAATTATAGTTTATTTTATGCTGCAGCTGCTTCAGTAGTCGTCTTGCTTGGGATTACTATGTTTTATACAAGCAATGAAAAGCCAAGGGAACTGAAATATGCCTCTAAAGAAACAAAACAGACAGATTCTATTTTTACAGTCCTAATTAAAAATGAATTGGAAAAAATTAAAGAAAAAAAATCACCTGAAAATGAAAAAATCATAAATGACGCTTTAAAACAGATGAAATCGCTAGATAGCGATTATGAAAATATTGTTCATGAATTAAATACCAATGGCGAAAGCAAACCAATTATTTATGCCATGATCAGTAATCTTCAAACCCGGATTTCCTTTTTGCAGAGTGTTCTGCAGCGTATCGAAGAATCTGAAAAACTTAAAAATTTAAACGATGAAAAAACAATTTAAAATATTCCTGCTCCTTTTAACTATTCCTTTTTTGGGATATTCTAATGATGACTTCAGCTACTCGAAACAAAAAAGCATTAATAAGGCTTATATCGTAAACAGTGATGCTGGCATCAATATTGACAACTCTTACGGCAACATTTTTGTTACTACCTGGAATGAAGACAAAATCGAGATCGATGTACTCATTAAAGTAAGCGGCAATAATGAAAATTGGGTCAATCAGCGGATAAATGCTATTGACGTTAATTTTATAGCCCTGAAAAATATGGTTACCGCCAAGACAGTTTTTGAAAATAACGTTTCAAGAAATAATGGAAAAAACAGCAGTTTTGAAATTAACTATACCATAAAAATTCCTAAAAATGGAACGGTAACCTTAAATAATAAATACGGAAACATCAGCACTACAGATCTTTTTTCGAGTACTGATATCAATTGCAAATATGGAAAAATCAATTTAGCAAATCTAAATGGAAACAGTAATAAAATTCAGATCAGTTATTGTTCTAAATCGACTGTTGATTTTTTTAAAAATGGCAACATCATTTCAAAATATTCAGGATTAAAAATAGATCGTCTTGCCAGGATTGATTTAGTTTCTGATTATTCTGAAATAGAAATTGGAGACGGTGGTGATGTAAAATACAACAGTAAATATGGAAGTGTAAAAATTGACAAGATCAATTCATTGGATGCAAATGGCAATTACTTGACAATTGATATTGGTTCAATCTCCAATCAGTTAAAATTATATACAAAATACAGTAATGTTTCAATTAATGCCATTCAGCCCAAGGCAAACAACATTACTATTATTGCCGGCTACACAGGAGTAGACATAGGTTTTCAGTCCAATTATGTCTTTGATTTTGATGTGACGGTAAAATATGCCGATTTTAAATATGATAATGAATTAAGTGTCAATTCTAAAGAAGAAACCAATTATACCAAAAGAATCAGCGGTTATTTTAAGAAAAAAGGAGAAAACAAAATTTTAGTTACCTCCGATTATGGCAATGTCAAATTGTACAAAAATGATACCCAAAAATAGTTTCAATCACCAAATCAAATATTAATTCAAATCAATTAAAATGAAAAAATCTATTTTATTAATGGTTTTAGGAACATTGTCTGTAACGGCAATGGCAAATGCCCAATGGAGCAAAGTTAAAGGCAATGGAAAAATTGTTACTGAAAAAAGAACTACCAGCGGGTACGACGAAATAAGTGTTTCAGGCTTCTTTGATGTCGAATTGGTCTCTGGAAAAGAAGGAGCAATTACAGTTAGAGCAGAAGAGAATCTTTTGCGTTATATCAAAATTGAGGTAAAAGATAATATTTTAAAAATCTATACCGAGAAAAATATTAATATCAGTACTAAGGAAAATATTGTCCTGACGGTTCCGTTCGAACAGATTAGCGCAGTTTCTCTGTCAGGTTCTGGTGATGTACAGACCAAAAATACTATTACAGCTGCGAGTTTAAAAGCTAAATTATCAGGTTCAGGAGATTTGACTCTGGATGTCAAAGCCAAAGATTTTGAAGCCAGCCTCAGCGGTTCTGGAGACGTTGTCCTTTCTGGAAATGCTGATAACTTCACATCAAAAACGTCAGGTTCCGGTGATGTGGATGCTGTAAATCTTATTACTAAAAACGCCAATGTTACTATCTCAGGATCTGGAGATATGAAAGTAAATTGTACCGAAAATTTCTATGCAAGAGTTTCTGGCTCTGGAGATATTGAATATAAAGGAAACCCACAGACCAAAGATACCAAAGTAAGCGGTTCGGGCGAAATCTCTAAAATGTAATATATAAAAATATAAAGGCTGTCTAAGAACAGCCTTTTATATTTTGAAAAAATTGTAATTGTCTTTAATAATGTTTTGACCTCATCATTGCTATGATACTTCATTTGAAACCGTTTCGTTTTTTGGGACTTTATTCAAAAGCAAAACACCAATTACAAAGAATATTGCCAAAAATACGATGGCTAATCTTGGACTTCCCGTAATTTGATCGATTATACCATACACACACATTCCTATTACAATTCCTATTTTTTCAGTAACATCATAAAAACTGAAAAAAGAAGCTGTATCCTCGGTTTCTGGCAATAATTTGGAATAAGTAGAACGCGATAATGCCTGGATTCCGCCCATAACAAGCCCAACTAATGCTGCCATTACATAAAATTGATTTGGCGTAACTATAAAGTAAGCAGCTGAACAAAGTATTACCCAGAAACAGTTTATCACGATAAGGGTAGGTATATTTCCAAATTTAGCAGATGCTTTTGAAGTCAGAATTGCGCCTCCAACTGCAACCAGCTGAATTAATAAAATACATATAATCAATCCTTTTTGACTTTGACTTGGAGATTCCCAAGCTATTTCCTGAGAACCAAAATAGGTAGCGATAAGCATTACGGTCTGCACTGCCATGCTGTAAACAAAAAAACTAATTAAATATTTTTTTAATGGAATGTTTGCTTCCAATAATTTCCAGACTTTTTTTAATTCATTGAAACCATTAAAAACAACAGCTTTAGTTACTTTTCGATCAGCTGTTTTATTTCCTTTCGGCAAAAAATAATAGGTATATTGGCTAAAGAGAATCCACCACATTCCAACCATGATAAAAGAATACCTCATCGCTTTCATTGCTGCTTCGCCTGTGCTTCCTTTAATATCGAAAACATCTGGATACATTACCATTCCTAAATTTAGAATCAGTAAAATAACACTTCCAATATATCCCAAAGAATACCCTTTAGCGCTTACCGCATCCTGCTGTTCAGGATATGCAACATCTGGAAGGTAGGAATTATAAAACACTAAGCTTCCCCAAAAACCAATTAAACCAAAAAAGTAAAAAAATAAACCCACATAAATATTTTCTAAGCTAAACCAATTCAATCCGATGCAGGATAAAGCACCAACATAGCAAAAAAACTTCATAAAAGATTTTTTATTTCCTACATAATCAGCTATTCCTGATAGTAATGGTGAAAATATAGCGACCATCAAAAAAGCGGCAGCTGTAACAAAACTAATTAATGCAGAGTTTTTTAAACTCATTCCAAAAACTTCAATATAGTGGCTTCTTTCTGAAAATAATGCTTCATAAAAAATTGGAAATATAGCCGATGAAATAACTAATGGATAAACAGAGTTTGCCCAATCGTAGAATGCCCATGCGTTCAATAATTTTTTACTTCCTTTTGCTAAATCTGCCATATCTGTCTTTTTTATGCTGCGAATGTATTTATTTTTTTCTTTAAAAACATAAATCGGGCTATTGCTTTATATTAATTTTCAGATTGATTTTTATCTATTCCATTTTAAAAACAATAACTCCCAATGGTGGAAGTGTCAGCGAGGCTGAATACTCTTTTCCATCATAAGGGTTAATATCTACGGTTAGTTTTTTATTATTTTTTACTCCGCTTCCTCCAAAATCGGTATCATCGCTATTAAATATTTCAATTAATTGGCCAGACTTTGGAATTCCAATTTTATAATTTTCCCTTACTACCTGAGTAAAATTGAGTATAACAATTAAATCGTCTTTTGAATTATTTCCTTTTCTAATAAAAGACATTACCGCATTTTCATGGTCAGAATAATTAATCCATTCAAAACCGTCAGGACTGAACTGTTTTTCATATAAAGCAGGCTCCGTTTTATACAATTGGTTGAGTTTTGTAATTGTTTTTTTTATTCCGTTGTGAAAATCATATTGCAGCAAGTGCCAATCGAGGCTATTCTGGAAATCCCACTCTCCGCTTTGCCCAAATTCTGCTCCCATAAATAGTAATTTGGCACCAGGATGCGTAAACATATAACTATAAAGCAAGCGCAGATTTGCAAATCTCTGCCACTCATCACCAGGCATTCTTCCCAAAATAGATCTTTTACCATATACTACTTCATCGTGAGAAAGAGGAAGCATAAAATTTTCAGTATATGTATAAGTCATTGAGAATGTTAAATCATTTTGATGGTATTTTCGATACACTGTTTCTTTTTGAAAATACTGCAGCGTATCATGCATCCAGCCCATCATCCATTTCATTCCAAAACCTAATCCTCCAGCAAATGTTGGCCTCGAAACCATTGGAAACGAAGTGCTTTCTTCGGCAATGGTCTGTACTCCTTCATAATTAGAATATACGGCTTCATTAAAATCTTTTAAAAAACTGATGGTGTCTAAATTTTCTCTTCCTCCATAAATATTTGGCTCCCACTCCCCTTCGTTTCTTGAATAATCTAAATAGAGCATCGAAGCTACTGCATCTACTCTGAGTCCATCAATATGATAATGATGCAGCCAAAACAGTGCATTACTGATTAAAAAGGAACGTACTTCATTTCGCCCATAATTAAAAACCAGACTTTTCCAATCCGGATGATAACCTTTTCTTCGGTCTGGATGCTCAAATAAGTTAGATCCGTCAAAAAAACCCAATCCGTGAGCATCTTCTGGAAAGTGTGAAGGAACCCAATCCAGAATAACTCCAATACCCGCCTGATGCAGTTTATCGACCAGTACCATAAAATCCTGAGGGTTTCCAAAACGGGATGTTGGAGCAAAATACCCCACCAATTGATATCCCCATGATGGATCATACGGATACTCCATAACTGGCATGAATTCTACATGCGTAAAACCAGTTTCCTTAACATATTTTACCAGATCTTCGGCATATTCCAAATAAGTCAAAAAACGATTTTCTTCGCCATGTCTCTTCCAAGATCCTAAATGAACTTCATAAACAGAATAGGGTTTGTCCAAGTCATTATGTTCCTTGCGGGCCTGCATCCATTTTTTATCTTTCCAATTATAATCAAGATCCCAAATAACCGAAGCTGTATGTGGTGGTTTTTCGCAATAAAAAGCAAATGGATCTGCTTTTTCTGTAATAATTCCATCATTGTTAGATTGTATCTTGTATTTGTAAGTCGTGCCCTGTTCAATACCTGGAATAAACCCTTCCCAGATTCCAGATGAATCCCATCTTACCTGCAATGGATGCTCTCCTTGAATCCAATAATTAAAATCGCCAACAACAGAAACAGTTCTTGCAGATGGTGCCCATACAGCAAAGTAAACTCCTTTTACACCATCGACTTCGATTAGATGCGCTCCTAATTTTTCATAAAGCCGGAAATGTTTGCCTGCTTTAAATAAATCAATATCAAAATCTGTAAAAAGGGAATAAGATTGTACTTTGTTCATTTTTATGTTTATTTTTTCTGTGAAAATGCATTCAATTAATTTTATTATAATCCATTATGCTGGCGATTCCAGTTAATGGAATTACTGACCATCGTGGCCTGGAGTTTAATTCGTAGCCCAGTTCATATATGGCTTTTTCCAAAAGACAATATTTCAATAAAAAATCAATTTCTTTTATGTAGCCAATATTTAAGTTTCCTCCCTGCGCTACTTCGGTATAAGTGTTTAGAAAAACACCAACAAAATATTTATACAAAATTTCTCCAGCCTGAAAAAGTTCATCCTGTCCAAATGGATATTTATCATTGCTATTAAAAATTGTGGCATATATGGCATAATGAAAGGAACGAAACATGCCAGCAACATCTTTCAAAGGAGGCTGTTTTACTTTGCGGTCACGAATTGTGCTTTCGGGTTCTCCTTCAAAATCAAGTATGTAAAAATCATCTCCATTCACTAAAACCTGACCTAAATGATAATCTCCATGAATACGTATACGTTCCGATTTCATCTGAGTCCAGTCAAAATCGAGAAAGACTTTCCGGATTTCTTTTTTATGATCCAAAAATTGATTGGCCAATTCTAAAGCTAATCCATCCAGCTTATGCAGATTGTTTTCTAAAATATTCAATCGGTTTTGAAACTGATATGTTAATCTATTTTTGAGCCAGACTGAATAATCACCATTATAAGTAAGCGGAGTAAATGCAGTTTCATGAATATCACTGCCAAGAGCAATATGCATTTCGGCTGTTCGCGTTGCCAAAGTTTTAATTTTTAAAAAAATGCTCAATCCTGCCCAATCAATAATTTCATGAGGAACATCATTTAGTTTTAAGCGTTTGAATAATTCAATATCAGGCAGTTTGGCAACAGAAATTTTTTTTGCACTTAAATTATCGAAAATCCGATCAACTTCTTCCAGCATATATTTCCATGCATCACCCTGATTTGGTACCAGTTCCTGCATTAAGCCAAGTGTAATATTTCCATCAGAAGATACAATACTGATACTTCCTGTATAAGCGGGAGAATACCCGAAATTCATTCTCTCGGTAAGGAAACGGCTTATTTCATAGTCAGGATTCATGCTGATGTAAATTCTCCTGAAAATTTTCAGAACCAGATTATCATTAAATATTATCGAAGTATTGCTTTGCTCTACTCCCATAAAGTGAGACGAAATATATTCTTTGGCATGCAGAGCTTTTCCTTTATGAAATTTTACTTTTGAATCTTCATTTTTTTTGGAATGAATTATTTTTTCGAAAAGTAATTTCCTGAAATCTTCCTGATGCAAGGCATCAACCAGATAGCCTTCCTGTTCATTCATCACAACTGGGGCTATTACGGTATTTGTATCCAGATCTTCTTCGGACATAAAGGCCACAGGCATAAAATAGTGCTGATAAAAAGCTTCTTTAAAATTAACTTCTAATAAAACGCCGTAATATGTGTTCTCACTTGAATTTATTTTAAAAGAATGTACAATTTCAATATATTTCAGCGTACTGGCTTTGCCACCGTACCATCTTTTATTGATAATGTAATTTTCTAAAATATCTGAGGCAAAAATCTTGACAAAACTTTCGTCTTCAAAAGCATCATTCCAATTGGTATGAAATACAAATGGATTTTGATATTCGGCTTCGTTAATTTTATCAGCCATTATTTGTGAATTTTAAATAGATGAAAAGGCAATTCTGGAGGAAGTTCTATATAATTCCATTCATTATTCCAATAATAGGTATTCCCTGTTATCAAATCGGTAATCTGAATGTTCTGAGTTCCAATTTCTGATGGTAATTTGACCATTGCTCTGCCTGTTTGAAATGCATCCAAACTAACAATCATAAGCGTTTCGTCTTGTCGAGTCTCATCAAATTTATAATACGCAATTACCTGATCATTATTAGTTTCACAAAAAACAATATTATTAGTCTGCTGTAATGAAGTTTGTTCCTTTCGGATTGCGTTTATGCGTGTTATAAGCGTAGTAAGTTTATTTTGTATGTTCCAGTCCCATTTATAGCATTGGTATTTTTCAGAATCCAGATATTCCTCCTTGCCCTGAGCCATTGGTGTACTAACCATGTACTCAAAAACCGGTCCATAAATTCCCATATTGGAACTTAAGGTTGCAGCAAGAAAATATTTTTGCAGATGCACTGATTCATTGCCATTTTGCAAAGCAAAAGGATTAATGTCTGGGGTATTCGGCCAGAAGTTTGGCCTGTAAAATTCTTTTTGTTCGGTCTGCGTTAATTCTTCAACATATTCTGTCAATTCCTGTTTGGTATTTCTCCAGGTAAAATAAGTGTAAGACTGGCTGAAACCTTGTTTAGCAAGCTCATTCATAATTTTTGGCCTTGTAAATGCTTCTGCAAGAAATAAAACATCGGGATGCTTCTTTTTGATTTCAGCAATCAGCCAGCCCCAAAAATAAAAGGGTTTGGTATGTGGATTATCAACTCTGAAAATTTGAATGCCACATTCTTCAATCCAGAATAAAGCTACATCAAGCAGTTCTTTCCAAAGGTTTTTCCAGTCGGAACTCTCAAAATAAATAGGCTGAATATCCTGGTATTTTTTGGGAGGGTTTTCAGCATACTGCACCGTTCCGTCTGGCCTCCATTTGAACCATTGCGGAAAATCTTTTACATAAGGATGATCCGGCGCGGCCTGCAGGGCATAATCCATTGCGACTTCAATACCTAAATCTTTTGCTTTTTTAACCAGATCTTTAAAATCTTCAATAGAACCTAATTCAGGATGTGTGGATTTGTGTCCGCCATGATGGGAGCCAATTCCCCAAGGAGAACCTACATCGCCAAATTCGGCATTTGTAGCATTATTTTTTCCTTTTCTATTCACTTCTCCAATAGGATGAATAGGCGGAAAATAAAGTGTATCAAATCCCATTGCTGCAACTCTGGGAAGCAGTCTTTCGCAGTCTTTGAAAGTTCCGTGTTTTCCTTCCTCTTCGGATGCAGAACGCGGAAAAAATTCATACCAAGTACTGAAAAGTGCTTTTTTGCGATCTACATATATTTCCAAATCAATAGATTTATTTTCTAAAAATCGGATTGGATATTTCTTGAAAATTTTAAACAATTCATCCGATTTTGCTTCTCTAACCGCATTATCATATTCGGATTCTGCCGTAAAATAATAATGCAATCTATTGAGATATTCACTTTCTGTGGCATCCGCATAGCTTAGAACTGCCTGAACATATTCTGCACCTTCCAGCAGTTCTGATTTTACATATTGATTATCATTAATTTTTCGCTCCGTACCATGCTGCCAGTTTAATGCATAATCTACCCAGCCTTCAACAAAATAGGTATATCTTCCTTGTTTTTCAACATGGAATACTGCAGACCATTCATCGTTTTGAATATGTGTCATTCGAACTTCCTGCCAATTATTTTCAGATTCATGCTTATATTTTACACAGCATTCTACAACGTCATGCCCATCCGAGAAAACTTCGGCTGTCACAATTACTTTCTGGCCAATAATCCTTTTAATAGCAAAACTGCCACCATTGAGCTGAGGCAAAACATTTTCTATAATTATACGGGTTTGATTTTGCATAGTATATGTTAAATTGAATATGAAATTTAGTAAAAATTAAAGTTTTATTGAAACTAATTTTAAAAAATACAAATAATCTATTTATTCGATTCAATACTCTTTGTTTGTTATGAATAAAAAATAAAAATCACCCTATTAAGCAACTTTTTTAGCACAACTGCGGAATAAAAAGAATTGGATTTGCTTAAATCAAATGAAGAAATTTGTATTGCGTATTAAATATATTAAGTTTTTTTGAGATAGAAATCAATAATTATAAATTACACCAAATTGAAAGCACAATAAATTGAACTTTCTACTTGGTGTAATTGAAGTCTTAAAAATAATTTTAATTTTTTTGATTTTTTATTTAACAGTAAAGCCATCAGGAATTATGGCACCTTTCCGGATTACAACAATTCCTTCTTTTACACAGTACAATTCATTGACAGTATCATCCAGATGTTTACCACCTTTTACGTACACATCATTTCCAATTCTGCAATTCTTATCCACAATTGCATTATGGATAAAGCATCTTTCGCCAATACCAATTAAAGGGATATTGTTTTCAATATTTTCCCTGATATCTTCAATACTCTGGTATAAATCATTACCCATTACATAACTGTGCTGAATAACCGTTCCCTCTCCTATGCGAGAGCGGTTTCCAATGACAGACTTCGTGATTTCTTTGGCATGAATAATGCATCCCTCTGAGATTAATGATCTTTCGACTAAGGTATTGTGAAATTTAGACGGAGAAAGCAAACGTGGTCTGGTGTATATCCTATTATCATTATCAAACAGATTAAATTGAGGAATATCATCTGTTAGTCCAATATTGGCTTCAAAGAATGAATCAATATTTCCAATATCTGTCCAATAGCCTTCATATTGATAGCTTAACAGTTTTTTACTTCCGACAGCCTGAGGTATAATTTCTTTTCCAAAATCTTTTGTTTCTGGATCGGCCATTAATTCAATTAATAGTTTTCTATTAAAGATATAAATACCCATCGAGGCCAGATAATTCTTCCCCTGGCTTTTCATTTCATCACTTACTTCTGATGTCCAGCCAGATAATAATTCCTTTGCAGGTTTCTCAATAAAAGATTGTATTGTGCTGTCTGAATTTGTTTTTAAGATTCCAAATTCAGGTGCATCTTTTGCATTTACAGGTAATGTAGCAATAGAAATGTCAGCTTCAGCTTCCATATGAGCCTCAAGCATTTCATTAAAATCCATCTGATACAATTGATCCCCGGATAAAATTAAGGCATAATCAAAATCATGATTTAAAAAATGTGGCATGCATTGCCTTACTGCATCAGCCGTTCCCTGAAACCATGTTGGGTTGTCCGGTGTTTGTTCTGCAGCTAGAATATCTACAAAAGACTGACTAAAAATACTAAAGTTATAAGTGTTCTTAATATGAGCGTTAAGAGAAGCCGAATTGAATTGCGTTAACACAAACATCTTATAAATATCAGAATTGATGCAATTAGAAATAGGAATATCTACTAACCTGTATTTTCCGCCTATTGGCACTGCTGGTTTTGATCTTCTGGCGGTAAGCGGAAATAATCTGGAACCTTGACCACCACCTAAAATAATAGCGATAACATTTTTCTTTTTAGTTTTCATGTCTTTTTGCAATAATTAAATTATATAATTCAATATATTCCTGGCTTACGTGTTGCCAAGAATGGTCAGTATTCATTCCTTTTAGCCTAATTTGACCTATTTCGTCTTTGCGCGGATACAAGTCGACAGCTCTCTGTATAGCATTGCAAATATCTTCGGCGGTGGCAAGATTATGACAAATGCCATTTCCATTATCCTCAAAATCGACAACAGTATCTTTCAAACCGCCTGTTCTTCGTACTATTGGAATTGTTCCATAACGCATAGCATACATCTGGTTTAATCCACAAGGCTCAATGCGGGACGGAATTAATATAAAATCAGAGCCAGCATATGTTTTATGAGCCAATTCTTCGTTATAACCAATATGAGCATAATAATTTTGCTGATAAACTTCGGACAAATCTTTTAACTGCTTCTCTATTTCATGATCTCCATATCCCAAAATCAGGAAATTAATCTGGTTTTTATAATGTGTCAAAGCCGATGTTATAACTCTGTGTAACAAATCAGCTCCTTTTTCATTGTATAATCTGCCAATAAAACTAAAAAGCGGTTTTCCAGCATCCATATTGAAAAGCGAACACAAATATTCCTTATTCAGCTGTTTGCCATCTTTAACAGTCGCAACCGAATAATTCATCTCAAGCATTGAATCTTTTTCAGGATTCCATACATCAATATCGATTCCATTAAGAATTCCTTTAGACTTGTCCCTGAATTGCTGAAATAATGTTTCAAGTCCATTGTCTGAATAATTCAATTCACTGAGATAACTTGGTGAAACAGTTGTAATTTCATCAGCACATTTTATAGCTGCTGCCAGTGAGTTAATGCAATTTCCCCATTCTAATTCCTTAATATGAATCAAATCAAATTCAGGCAGGTAATACAATTTATTAAATGAAAATATCCCTTGATATAAGCCATTGTGAATAGTTAGAATTGTTGGAATATTTTTTAAATTATCATATTTAGGGCAATATTTTTTCATAAAAGGAATTAATCCTGTATGATGATCGTGGCAATGAATAATATCCGGAATAAAATTCTGTGCTGCAATCCAGTCCAATACCGCGATTTGAAAAGCCAAAAAGCGTTCGACATCATCTAAATAGTTATAAATATCTGGCCTGTCAAAAAGCTCAGGTATTTCAATTAAATATAATTTAAATCCTAGTTTACTTGATTTTTCCTGAAGTACCTTATAAGGAAAATTAAAATGCCCTAATTTTAATTTATCCCAATAAACACATTCGAAATCATTTTCAGTTCTGAATGCCGTCTGATAGCATGGAATAGCAATACTGACATTATTTTTCCCGTTATTTTGAAATTTTGGCAATGCTCCAATTACATCAGCAAGCCCCCCCACCTTTGCAACGGGGTAACATTCTGCTCCCATGTGAAGTATTTCCATCAATTACTCGTTATACTTAAAAAAAATAATTCTTGCCAACTAAACTGCTACTGCACAAAATTTAAAAATTTGCTAATTTTATAGCAGAAAGCTAAATTATATTAACATTAAATTTATAGTACTTTTGTGTTTTCTAAATTTAGTTAAAAAAAATTAACATTTAAAAGCCTTCTTACAAATTTATCAATATGGCAAAAAATACCTCAAATCACACTAAGCCTTTAAAAATTCCTAAAATTATAATACTATCTAGTAAGTTTATTGCGTTTCTATCTACTAAGTGGGCAGTTTTATATGCGTCCAAATTGTTTATTACCCCAATAAAACATAAGCTTCCAAAACGGGAAATCGAAATGGATGCAAAAAGTGAACAGCAAATAATCACAATTCCTGCCATAAACAGGACAGTTACTATTTATGAGTATGGCAAAAGCAATTTGAATAAAAAAGTGCTTTTAGTACATGGATGGTCAGGAAGAGGCACACAATTATGCAAAATAGCAAAAGAACTAGTTGGCTTGGGATATCAAACGGTAAGCTTCGATGCTCCTGCGCATGGAAAATCGCCAGGAAACTCGACTATTATGATTGAATTTATTGCCTCTATAACTGAAATAGACAAAAAATTTGGGCCATTTGAAGTTGCTATTGGCCATTCGTTAGGAGGAATGTCGGTAATGAATGCCATAAAAGAAGGCTTAAAAATCAATAAGGCAATTATTATTGGAAGCGGAGATATTGTTCAAGATATAACTGATGACTTTGTTGCTAAACTGGGACTAAAACCCAAGATAAGCAAACTTCTGTGTGAACATTTTGAATATAAATACGGTGGCAGGATGGATGATTACAGCGCTTACAAAGCTGCAAAAACTACTTCAATCCCAACTTTGGTAATTCATGATAAAAATGATCCTGAAGTTCCAGTAAAAGCAGGAATAAATATTTATGAACACTTAAAAAATGGAGAATTAATGCTGACTGAAAATCTGGGACACAGAAAGATACTGGCGGATCATAAAGTGATTGAAAAAATAATTAATTTTATTAAAAAATAAATATTATGAGTTATCCTATAATAAAATCAGAAAAAGAATGGGAAGAAGAACTAGGCAGTGAGCGTTATAGAATTCTTCGTCAGAAAGGAACTGAATATCCACATACAGGAAAATATAATCTGCATTTTGAAAATGGTGTTTACTGCTGTGGTGGCTGTGGCTCTCCGCTGTTTGAGAGCAATTCTAAGTTTGATGCTCACTGTGGCTGGCCGTCTTTTGATGAATCAATACCAGGAAAAGTAGAATATATCCCAGATGCAACACACGGAATGACACGAACCGAAATTGTCTGTGCCAATTGTGGAGGACATTTAGGCCATGTCTTTGAGGATGGTCCAACAAAAACAGGACAGCGCTATTGTGTGAATTCTTTGTCTGTAGATTTTAAAGAAAAATAGCTGTTATTGGTAGAGGGAAACACAAAAACTTTACAGAAAAACATAAAGGTTCCATCACTCTCACAAAAATTACAAATTAAATCGTATCAATATCCAAATTCCAATTCAGCGCGTTGCTGTGCCACAACCGTCCTTTTGAAACCTGTAAAGGGCAATCAAAATTATTAGTATACAGCGCACCTGTTCCTAATCCTTGTGGCATGGAATTATTGAGTAAAAATGTCCATTGTGCAATCGCATTGAGGCCAATATTACTTTCTAAAGCAGAAGTAATCCACCAGCCAATATCGTATTTTTGAGCTAACGAAATCCACTCCTGAGTTCCTCGAAAACCGCCCACAAAACTAGGCTTCAAAATGATATACTGAGGCCTGATTTTTAGCAGTAAATTCTCTTTTTCGGCTTTAGTAAATACACCTATGAGTTCCTCATCCAATGCAATAGGAAAAGGTGTGATTTTACACAGCTCTGCCATACTGTCAGTGTTGTTTTTTTGAATCGGCTGTTCTATACTATGCGGTTCAAAACCAGATAATTGATTCAGTTTAAATAAAGCTTCATTTAAACCAAAGGCACCATTTGCATCAACCCTTATTTCAACTTGTTCTGGTGTAAAATGCTCCCTGATAAACCGCAATAATTGCAGTTCTTTATCAAAATCTATGGCACCAATCTTAAGTTTTATGCATCGAAATCCATCGGCTAATTTTTCCTCGATCTGCTGCTTCATAAAAGACTCATCTCCCATCCAAACCAGGCCATTAATAGCAATCGATTCTGTTCCTTTTGTAAACTCAGAAGGAAAGAGCAGAAAAGGATTTTCACTATCTAAAGACTGGAAAGCCATCTCGATTCCAAATTGTATTGAAGGAAATTCTATTAAAGCTTCCCAGAGTATGTCTTTTCCAAGATGAATATTAGCGCAGGTCCATTTTAGTTTCTCTTCATAATCTGGACGGTCATCAATACTCAAACCTCTCAGGATTCCGCACTCGCCTATTCCTTTTTTACCATCCAGATCCAGAACAATAAACCAGGTTTCTTTTTCAAGCATTACGCCACGGGAAGTTCCAGATGGTCGCTTGAAATTTAGTATATATTTATGATAAGCTGCTCTCACTGATTGTGAATTTTAATTACTGACTACTTACTCTTTGATCAATTTCAATATCCGTTCAAAATCTTCGTTCTGTATTCCAGCTTTTTGGAAAGCTTTGAAATCCTGTTCTGTTTTTTGGATCCAGCTTAAACTATCAGTTACGTTTTGATTCTGGTACTTTTTGTAGATTTTTTTGGCTTCTTTGTAATTATCATTCAACAGATATGCGTGCGCCAGATTTAACTGAATCAACAGCTCTGTATTATCCAGTTTTTCGCCATCCAGAAGATACTTTAACGCTTTACCATATTGTTTAGTCAAAAGATAACTGCTCCCAATGGCATTATAATCTAGAACTGCAGCGTTGCCATTGCTTATTATTGTGGCTAATTTTTCAATTGCAGGGCCATATTTGCCGTTTTTTATTAAAAGTGATGCCTCTTTACGTAAATCCGCAGAAAGTGCAGGAGAAGCATTAGTTTCACTCAAGCAAATAGCGCCAGCATCTTTAAAAGCCTTATTCCGCTCCATTGGCAACAGCTTTTGAAATTCTGGAAATTTGTATTTGGCTTGTATTCTGTCCGATACACAGACACAAAAATTATCCGAATTGCTCATTTTCTGAGCCAGACTGGAAGTTTTACATTGATCAATAATAGATTTTCTATTTTCTAAAGTCCACCCTCGGCTTAGTTTTTTGTCTACCCACGGAACAGCTTCTAATATTATTTTTTGATTCATAATCCAGTTTTTACTCTCAAAACCAAACCACAACGAACTGTTATCATTGCTTAAACAGCTTGATTTATCTACAGAAAGGTGTTTTGCATCCTTACTCACTGGTTCATCCTGAACAAGACAGGATTCGAAGGTTTTACCTGAATTTTTATATTCGTCAGCTAAATTTTCTTTAGCGAAAATTGCATATGTACATTTATCATCACCCGATATTTTAGACAAGACAAAAACAGCTCCGGCTGAACCCTGACTGATTCCTGTTGGATCTGGAATTGATTTCAGTACAGAGACCAGACTGCTGGCCAATTGCTGATTTTCGTCCAAAAGAGTAATTCTATAGACAATCTCGGTAGTTCCAAGAGGTAAATCATCGATTTTGACAACAATTCTATCGCGGGCAGATACTTTTACCTCTTTGGTAGTCGACCGTTCTTTATCCCAATAACCGTCTTGCTGTGCGAATGCATTTGTTGCAAATAGAAATGTTATAAATAAATGAAGTTGTTTAGTCATTATAAAAAAGGATTAACAGATTCTAAATTTATAAGACTCTGAAGTTATTTGATAAAACTTTAAACTTAGATCTTAGAAACTTTTAAATATTTACAGTTCGATAAAACCTCCTATTTCTAGCAACATCAAGTCTTTTCCTTTGTCGAAGAATTTCTTTATGGCTTCTTCATGATTAATTTCGATGTATCCAAAGGTATCATAATGAATACCCAGAATTTTATCGCAGTCTACAAAATCGGAAGCGATTATGGCATCATCCACATCCATCGTGAAGTTATCTCCAATCGGTAAAATTACCAAATCGAGCCGTGTACGCATCGGAATCAATTTCATATCCATTGTTAGAGCGGTATCGCCGGCAATGTAAATATTTTTATGTTCGCCCTCGATTACAAAACCGCCTGGATTTCCGCCATTACTGCCATCAGGAAAAGAACTGGAATGAATAGCGTTTACATATTTTACTTTTCCAAAGTCGAAATTCCAGCTTCCACCGTGATTCATTGGGTGCGACTGAAATCCTTTCTTAGCATAATATCCAGCGATTTCTGCATTAGAAACAATTACCGCATTCGTTCTTTTGGCAATCGCTTCTACATCAAGAATATGATCCCCATGAGCGTGAGTGAGTAAAATAAAATCTGCCTGCAGATTATTGATATCAATATGAGAAGCTTTGGGATTAGCCGAAATATAAGGATCCACAATGATGTGTTTACCGCTTACCTCAATCCCCAAAGAAGCGTGACCGTAGAAAGTTATTTTCATTTTAACGTAAGTTTAAATAGTGCTATTAATACTTTATCTTCCACCAAGGAAAACATTTACAATAATATCTGAAATTAATGAAATCATACAAATTGAAAGTAATATGGAAAGCAAAAAGGTACTTAGGGCTACTTTTTTCAATTCTGGATCAAGCAATTTTGGATCTTGGTTTTTAGAAACTGTGATTAAATGTTTGGTCAGCGGAATGTATGCTAACAAAAACAGGTATTGGTCAAAATGAAAACCGCTTAATATCGCAAACAGCACAACCGAAACCATAGCTGTTATAATCAGGAAAAAGTGATATTTTTTAGCATTTTCAGCACCCATTTTCACAACAAGTGTATTCTTGCCTGATTTAACATCCGAAGCCTGATCACGCATATTATTCAGATTTAAAACTCCAACACTCAATAATCCAATTGCGACAGCAGGCAAAATCAGGATTAAATCCAATTGTTTTGAATATAAAAAATTTACCCCCAAAGTACTTACCAGCCCAAAGAAAACAAAGACAAAAATATCTCCGTATCCACGATACCCGTAAGCTGATTTCCCCACAGTATAGCGGATTGCAGAAGCAATTGCCAAAATACCCAACACCAAATAAAACAGGGAATAAGCTAAATTACTTTCGCCAAAAGCTACATATATCAGGAATATTGCGGATGCTAAAGTTAAAATTGAGGTAATAACCAAAGCCTTTTTCATAGCCTGTGGGGTAATTACTCCGCTCTGAATAGCACGTTTTGGCCCTACTCTGTCTTCATTATCGGTTCCTTTTATTCCGTCACCATAATCATTGGCAAAATTAGAAAGAACCTGCAATCCTAATGTCGTCAATAATGCAAAAGCAAAAATCTGCCAACTAAAATTCTCTGACGGTGTAAGCTCATTTTCTGTAGGATTTGCCAGTGCATACATACTCCCTACAATTATTCCAGAAACAGATAATGGTAATGTTCTTAATCTCGCTGCTTCAATCCAGTGTTTCATTATTTATTTGGTTTGTTTAAAATTGTTTAAGAGTTTAAAATTGCCTAAAGTTTAAGGGAAATATTTCAATTAATCTCTTCTGCTATTCTTAATATTGTTTTTCAATCTCTAACTTTATAACTACATCCAATTACTGTCTGAAGTTTCCATTCGGTACAGCCAAAGATTGACATATTGTTTTATGGCTGTAAAATTACCCAATTGAAAACTAATATTCCCACCTGCGGTATGTAAAGTTAAAGAACCAATGTTGATATTTTTATGCCAAAAGAGCTGTGATATTGTAATTGCCTGTATTTTACTCGGTTTAATTATTTTGTTTGTAATATCCCAGGCACCGCTTTGTAGAATTATAAAATCGTCATTGATATAAAGTCGATTGTTTTTGAATAAAAAAAACTGAATAATACCTATAAAAAACACATAAAATAACACAAGAAAATCTACCATAGGAATTTGCTCCAACACTATATTTCTAATAAAATAATATGCAAACAAAGGCAAGCCTATAGTTAGGAAAGCCGAAAAACCCAGTTTTCTAAAATTAGGTTTCAGCCTTATTCCTTTTTCAGGGATCTTTTGAAATAACAATTTCAGAATAGCATCTTTCTCAATATCGTTACAACCCGGGATTTCAATAGCCAGTTTATGATCTTCCTTCTCTCCCCCTGTCGCCTGTGCAATTTTAAGCTCCAGAACATTCATTTTTTTCTGAAAGAAATTCTGAGTAATACTTGTAATTTGAACCTTTTCAGGTTTTAAAATCGTACTTTTTGTATTCAGCAATCCATAAGAAAGCAGTAAGGAACCTTTTTGCTTTGCAATTTTATAATCAAAATATTTAAATATCGTTTTGACTAAATTCACAACTAACACAGTCGAAAAAAAAATGATAAACAATATCAATGCAACAGTTGTAATCTGACTTGTATCAACATAATCTTGAATCTTCTGATCTTCCAAAACATCTCTTCCTGTCAACTGTTTGATATGATCAAAAACTGAAATAAAAAAAGCCAGAATTATGAAAAAACTTTTTACATAATTGGACGTGATTCCAATTTTCAGCAAACTCAAAAAACTGATTTTTATAAAAGGAATTTCTTCGTTGATACCTCTTTCTGATAAAGGTTTATTTACAAAGCTTATATCATCAATTGGTGATTGCTTTTCATTTGTCAACAAACGTGCTTTCAAGTCAAGTGCTAAATCATGAGAGATTGCTTTGATGTCTGCTTCTTTTTTATTAGAACCAGCAGTATCAACAGCTAATTCATAAACCCCGACCAATCGTTGAATTAAGGACTGATTAATATTAACCTGCTGGATTTTATCAAGCTGAATAGCTGTTTTACTTTTATTAAAAACGCCTTCAGTTATAATAAACTCATCATTTTCCTGATCGATATAAAAAGTGAATTTTAAATATTTTAGATAAGAAATAATTCCAGTAATAACTAAAAAAGAGATAATTCCAACAAAAAAGTAGAATTTATTTACTTCATCAAACTTAAAAAGCCAAATCACTAAAACAGGCCATAAAGCCTTTAGATACCCCTGAAGAGCATAGAGAAACATAACCACAATTCCAACAATAGATTGTCTCTGTGGCTGATTAAAATCATTTCTCATTATAATTGTTTTTGAATTTTTCCCATCAGCAATTGTTTGATATTTTCGGCCTGTTCCTTAGCTATTCCAGGAATATGAATATCGCTGGAACTGCCACCAGCTGTAAAAATTTCAATTTTAGCCAAACCAAAAAATCTTGATAGCAGTCCTTCATGTAAGGCAACATGTTGCACTCTGTTGTAAGGAATTACAAGTGTATTTGTTGCTATGACTCCATGCCTGAATAATACATCATGAGTACGAAACGCAAAACCTTTTTTATTGAAACTCATTCTCGAAAACAAAAGTACAATCAGTAATAAAGCTGCATAAATCATACTGATTTCGAAAATATAAGAAAAAAACTCGTCATTAAAATATAAAACAACACCTGCTCCGCCACCAATAATCAAGAAGGAAATACTTAATCCAATTAAAATCACTTTCCAATAATCAGGATGAAGTACAGAAAATTTAACTTCCTCAAATTTTGGAAGCAGTGTAGTATCGATAGTTTCGTTTGTAAAATCCTGCATTTATATTTTTTTAGTATAAAAACTCTAAACTTTTAAACCTCAAATATTTCCTTATGGCAACCATTTTTTCTCAAAATTTGGCTTACGTTTTTCAAGAAAAGCGTTTCTTCCTTCTTTCGCTTCCTCAGTCATATAAGCCAATCTGGTAGCCTCACCAGCAAAAACTTGTTGCCCTACCATACCATCATCAGTAAGATTCATAGCAAATTTCAGCATTTTTATTGATGTTGGTGATTTAGCCAAAACCTCTTGAGCCCATTGATAGGCAGTTTCTTCCAATTCATCATGCGGAATAACAGCATTTACCATACCCATTTCAAAAGCTTCTTGGGCCGAATAATTTCTACCCAAGAAAAAAATCTCACGTGCTTTTTTCTGTCCTACCATTTTGGCAAGATAAGCAGAACCGTAACCACCGTCAAAACTTGTCACATCAGCATCCGTCTGTTTAAAAATAGCGTGTTCTTTACTCGCCAAAGTCATATCACATACTACATGAAGACTATGACCTCCACCAACAGCCCAACCTGGAACAACTGCAATAACAACTTTTGGCATGAAACGGATTAATCGCTGAACCTCAAGAATATTCAAACGATGTTGACCATCTTCCCCAACATACCCTTGATGCCCACGGGCATTTTGATCGCCACCACTGCAAAACGAATACACACCATCTTTAGTTGAAGGTCCTTCTGCAGAAAGCAAAACTGCACCAATCGAAGTATCTTCTTGTGCATCATAAAAAGCTTGATATAATTCGGATGTCGTTTTTGGTCTAAAAGCGTTACGCACATTGGGTCTGTTAAATGCAATTCTCGCAACACCGTTGCATTTTTTATAGGTTATATCTTCAAATTCTCTAGCAGTAATCCAATCCATTCTATTATTTTTTAGTTTATTTTAGTGTAAAAATAAGGCATTTTTTATACTTCCAAAATAGAAAAAACAATTAATCGACATCTTTCGCAATAAATAAATTTCAAAACCCCGTAAAAACAAAAAACCCTTCATCATCTGATGAAGGGTTTTAAAAAAGAAAGGCAGCGACATACTCTCCCACATAACTGCAGTACC
>NZ_JBDLZZ010000012.1:123918-131679 GCF_040049115.1 Flavobacterium aestuarii | reverse complement strand
GGGTTGTATTGCGGTTTGAGGACAGGTTTTTTGCCTTGCAACTATCGAAAAAAGAGGTTTTTTCACAGCCTGACGTTTTGCGGCTTTGCGAAGGAGCGGATTAGAAAGACTAAACTTTCAATTATGCACTAATGTTAGCAAAACCATTTTTTCTATTTGCTAATTTATAGTTTAAAAGCAAATAAAAAATGGTTTTGCGGATTGAAAGCATAAATGTCGAACTTTGCACTTAACCCGCTCTTTTGCAAAACCGATGTTGGCGGTAGTTTTTTTATCTTATTTTGTGTAGGATTTCTTTCAGTTTGGGTTCAATATTTAGTTCATCAAATAGTTTTTCCGATAAATTTAATGAGTTCTCAAAAGCCAAAACGATGTTTTTGGGATTTAAATCTGATGTTACTTTTTTATACGCTGAATACCAAATCGTGTCAATGTCCTTTTCGAGACTTTTAGTCGGACTTTCCCAATGTTGCGTTTTGCTTGTTCTTGCTCTTATAAGCCAAAGCAAGTATTTCTGCACATTTGATAAACTGTGATGAGCGTGAGCAAATTCTTCTCGTTTAATCAAGTTGCTTGTTGTCAGTACAACATTCAGTAATGATTGGCTTAACCACAAAATATTTTCTTTTGTTATTCTTTCGGGCGATTTCGTTCCGATTTGATTGAGCGTTTCAGTTAAAAGTCCGTCTTTGTCGATTAAGTTCATCTGGTCAAAATCACTAAATGCAACAATTCCGTCCCAAGATTTGATGATTTTAATTTCCTCCGTTTTTAAAAAATGAAATTCTCCTCTGACCATATTCTTAAAAATAGCCACTTCGCTTCCATATTCGTTTGTAAAATATAAAGCCACAGGATGAATTTGGTTTACCCATTTTTCTGTCGAGAAATTTTCTTTATTTTTCAAAAAGATGTAAAATTCAATATCAGAATATTTGTCTCCTTCGTTTTTGGTAAATGAACCATACATAAAAACAGCGGAAACATTTTCGTCTTGTTGCGCTATAGATTTTGTTTTGTTAATCATTTGTAACTGTGTCATTTTTTCTAATTTTTAAAAGTTGATAATAGAAGTTCGCATTACTTTTTGAAAGCAATGAAAAAGTTTTACGTTGTTTATTTTGGACAGTTACTTATAGCTTCATCGGATTATACTTTTTTATGTTCAACATTCTGTTTGGTAAAATTACCGCCAACTTGTATATACTCGCTGCTTCATAGCGAGTATATATCCCATTTTGGGTGTATATACGCTGCTGAGCAGCGTGTTTTTACAAATATAATGATTTGTCTCACATTTTGTCCGCTTTGTTGATTATAAATTCCCGCAGCGTTTCGAGCTGGATTTCCAGTTTCTGAATGATTGCCTCTTTCTCGGCAAGCTGTTCTTTCAGCGCTTTTTCGCGAATGGTTTCAAAACGATACGGCAAGTATTCACCCAGCTGGGCTATAAAATTGTGTTTGAGTACCAGACTCAGCTTCCACAAAACGGCAAACTGCAGGGTGTCCCTTTTGCAATAAGCTGTCAGGCCTTTTGGAGCTATATTCAGCGCTCGGGCTACATCGGCTTTAGTTACTAGCTGCTGTGAAATGTGATAATTGATAAAATTCCCAACCACTGGGTACTGTTCGCCTCTTTGTAGGCTGTATTTTTTATTATTGACTGTCATATTGTTCTTTTTAAGTTATTTATGGGGTAAAATGGGTGCTAGACCATACCGTTATACCCCCCTATACCCCCTTTTTTAGGGGGTATCACCCCCTATAAACATCCCCTATACCCCTTGTTTTAGGGGGCGCTAGGGATACAAAACAGGGTGTTTACTCCCTGTTTTAGGGAGTTAAGCCCCTAATAACAGGGTGGTATACCCCCATTTGTAGGGGCTTTGCGGTGTTTTTTAGGGTGTATCACGCCATAAAACCATCCCTGCCACACCCTTTTTTCATCCCCGCCAGTGACAAAAAAAGCCCCATATCAAATAATGGGGCTTATTACCATTGTGGCGGCTGTTTACTGCACCGGCAATGGAGGTGCTGTATTGACGGCCGAACCGCTATTGCTGGCAAAACGTTTTTTGAGCTGGTCTACTACACTCTCTGCACCGGGAACTCCAGCATCGGCCGCACCGCCAAAGGCTTTATACAGCGAAAGTGCCGCTCCGTAAGCTTCGCTCCCCGCCAGCATTCTGGTATCATCAACACGCTGAGAGAGCTGGTTTGCCAGTGCGGCGATTTCGTCCAGCTGGGCAAAAAGCGCAAGATCATTTTTCATGTTGGCTACCGACAGATAGGACGGAACAAGCGTTGGGTTGCTTACACCCGCATTGATGGCATCCTCGGTAAAAGCTTTGTTACTCACATCGATAGCGTTTAATGATTTTCGTTCATCGGCCGTTAATCCAACCAGAAAAGGAAGGTTGGTCAGGATAGTTTGAAACGCAGCTTTGACTGCTGTTACCTGTGCCGCCGTTGCTGTAATGTTGAGACGGTTGTTGAGTAAATTTGACATAAATAGTTGTTTTAATGGTTATTACAATTTTAATGTAAACCAAAACTAAACTATTCTTACTTTTTAACATAGCTTTTTTCTTGCTAAAAACAACAATTTTGTTAAATTTATAAGGAAATAACTACTGTAATTTTGAATTGCAGACAAGCTGAACTGATTCTTGGGTCTAAAAATAGAACGCCGATGACACGGATTAAACGGATCTACGCAGATAAAAATTTGTCTCAATCATTTTTTACATAAAAAATCCGCGCCAATCCGTTCAATCAGCGTCATCTGCGTTCCATCATAACAGCAGATACTATTTATCTTAAATCATTTTACATAAAAAATCCGCGCCAATCCGTTCAATCAGCGTCATCTGCGTTCCATGATAACAGCAGATACTATTTATCTTAAATCATTTTACATAAAAAGTCCGAGCCAATCCGTTCAATCAGCGTCATCAGCGTTCCATGATAACAGCAGATACTATTTATCTTAAATCATTTTACATAAAAAATCCGTGCCAATCCGTTCAATCAGCGTCATCAGCGTTCCATGATAACAATTATACCCAAGGCTGCTAGAGATTCAAGCTCGCCTTAAACATCCTGAGTTCTTCCCACGAAAATGTATCGCCATGTTTTTCTTTTAACGGAGAAACAGATTCTTCTGCGTATCCCTCAAAAGCATGGGTAAGCGCTAGGATTTTGTCCTCGGGCAGTACTTCCTGAATGGTAATGGTTCTGGACTGCACCAGCTTGGTCAGGTGCGACAGGATAGTGTCCTGATTGTATTTGCGGATGAGCGCAATTTCGGCAATGGTTTTCTTTTCGAGCCAAAGCTCATAAGTTAACTGCACGGTCGATTTTTTGGGTTCCTTAGTGCCTGATTTTTTAGACGAATAACGGTCTGCATCATTTTCATCATCAATCAGCGTGATATTAGCTTTCTTAAAATCTTCGGCTGCACGTTCCATCCTGGTGGTTTTGTATTGCTTGATTTCGGCCGAAGTGAGTTTTTCTTTTGAAATTGCTTCGCCGTTTACCAAGGCTGCCATCATCAGCTTTGCTTTCATCAGCTGCAGAATAGCTTTGGTCTGCAGATCATCCAGAATAACAAGTTCGTCATAAAAAGATCTGGCTTTTTTCAGCCGTTTTACTTCCTCAATTTTCCAGAGGATCTCATACAGCAGCTGATCCATTGGTTCCATAAAATAATTATAGGCAGCGTTAATCCTGTCCGATATGTGGCTGTATTCCACCTGTTCACTGTGGAACAATTTATCCAGCTGCACTAAAAACCTGGACGAAGGCTCAAGCAATTGCCAAATAACCCCCGCCTGATTTTTGGCCCAGGCGGCATGCTTGGATTTTGCTGAGTTTTCGGCATCTTCATTGTAGCTGAACTGATGGTTGCGCCATTCTTGTGCCAGTTCATTCCAATCAAAACTGTTTTTCAGATAGTTAAGAATAAAATTCTTTGTTTCGCGTTTCAAGGCATTGGCCAGAGTTTCATCAGAGGCTTTGTTTTCGGCATACTCCATCACATCCTGATCATTCGAAATACCATTCATCCGCATCGGAGAAAGCAAAATGAGCCCATTTAAGGAACGCAAACGCGATAATGCTACATAGGCCTGCCCAGGGAGAAAAACCTGCGATACATCGAGCACAGCTTTGTCAAAAGTCAATCCCTGGCTCTTGTGTACCGTAATAGCCCACGCCAATTTTATGGGATAATGCACAAAAGTTCCCAGAACCTCCTCCTCTATTTCCTTAGTCAGCTCATTTACAGTATATTTGATGTTCTGCCATTCGTATTTATCCACTTCGATTGTTTTGCCCTCATCGGGAAAATGTACCCAGATCTCTTTTCGGGTCATTGTTTTTACAATTCCCATTTTGCCGTTAAAATAATTTTTCTCCTGCGAAGGATCATTTTTTACAAACATAATCTGCGCACCTTCCTTCAGCTGCAGATTGGGATCTACTGGGTAAATCTTTTCAGGGAAGTCATCCGTAATCTGAGGCAGAAAAGTCATAGCCTCACCTTCTAAATCTTCAAGAGCCTGGGCATTCATCACATCGGCTTTGACATTATGGGTTGTCAGAGTGATATAACCTTTATTTGCTTTCAGGTCAAAATCGGGTTTTACAAATTCATTCAGCGTCTGAATGTCGCTGGCCGTAATTTCATTGTTCCGAAGATTATTCAAAACCGAAATGAAACGGTCGTCTGTCTGGCGGTATATTTTGGACAGTTCTATATACAAAGGCGGATACTGCTGCATGACATGGGCATGAAAAAAGAATTTGCCACGGTAGTAATTTCGCAGTGTACGCCATTCTTCGTCACGGATAATGGGTGGCAGCTGCAGTAAATCGCCAATAAATAAAACCTGAACCCCGCCAAAAGGAGCCGATTTTTTCCGGACACTCTGCATCATAAAATCCATAGCATCAAGCAGATCGGCACGAAGCATACTGACTTCATCAATAATAAGCAGTTGCATATTTTGAATAACTGCCCGTTTCTGGCCGCTCATCTTAAAATGCCTGCGGAGTGTTGCCCTGGTTTCAAACTTCGTCGAATCCGAGAACTGCGGTGCTGAATTGTCGGGAATGAAACCTCCAAAAGGCAATTGGAACATCGAATGAATCGTAACACCGCCTGCATTTAATGCCGCAATACCTGTGGGTGCCACAACCACTGTGTTTTTGTGTGTGGTGGCAATGATTTCTTTTAAAAGCGTGGTTTTGCCCGTTCCTGCCTTACCGGTCAGGAATACAGACTGCTGGGTCTGGTTGATAAAACGCAGGGCATAAGAAGCGGCTTCAGAAATGGATTGCATGGAAAAAAATTTAAACGAATAAAAAAACCTTCAACTAAAATAAGATGAAGGTTTTATAGATTTATTGAGACTGAAATTATTTTTTTACTTCCTCAGTTTTAGGAGCCGACTTGTATTTGTCGTTCAATAATTTTATGATGTCTTTGGTAATATCATAAGAATCTTTGGCATACAAAACAGTAGCAGCGTCGCCAGTACCGTAGATATAATCATATCCTTTTTCTTTACCGTAATCTTTGATGAATTTTTTAACTCCTTTTACAAGAGAATCCATTTCTTTACCGCTTTCCTGCTGCAATTGCATTTGCAAGCCTTGCTGAGCCTGAGCTAACTGCTGCTCTCTACGCTGTAATTCTGAACCTTTTTTCTGAGCCCACTCTTGACCATTTGCTTGAGCATTTGCTTGAAAATTAGCAGCTTCCTGCTTAAATCTGTTGATTTCAGCTTCTAGTTGTCTTCCTTTTTCAGCTGCCTGCCCTTTATATTTTGCTTCTAGATCTTTCGTTTCGTTATATTCTTTCATCAGCTCTGCCGTATCCACATAAGCCGTTTTAAATTCCTTTGCTTCTGGAGCTTTTTTATCACAAGCTACAAGTGATATAGAAATTGCGATAAATAATAATACTTTTTTCATTTTGGTGTATTTCAAGTTTTTTATGTATGGTTGACAAAAATATAAAAAAATAGATAGTATTGATAAAAAGTTTTGAAAATGCTAACGATTTAAATGCTATCAATTTTAATTATAAATAAGATTATTTTTAATAATTTTTAGCTATTATACAGATATTTAGAATAAATCTTTTTGATGGTCTTATTTATTGCTGATAATGTAAATATGAGATGAGTATTCCATATTTCGGCTAGCTTTCCAGTTCGATTTCAACCCTATCAGGAATGCTTTAATATAGTTCATTTTACCGCTTTTATATTTCTCAGAAAGCAGACTCACATAAAATGAGTCAAATTTCATCGGTAAAACCTTTTGTAATTGCATATTTTCCTTTGCAAATAGCAATTCAATCGCTTTTTTGGAAAAATGCCAAAAATGAATCGGCACATCGTAAGCAGCCCAAAAATTACCATAATGTCTGGCATCAAAAGATTTGAAATTAGGTACTGCCACAATTAAAGTTCCAGTGGGTTTTAGTAATCGCTTCAGTTCCTTGATTTGTTCTTCCAGATTAGGCACATGTTCCAAAACATGCCACATCGAAATAATATCAAAAGAATGACTTTGCAGTTCTGAAGTATTTTCGACAAAATTTACTCCCTTACTTTTTGCGATTGCTTTTGCTTTATCACTTGGTTCGGTTCCCATAGTTTTCCAGCCGTCTTTTCCCGCAACAGCCAAAAACTCTCCGGTTCCTGCCCCAATATCCAAAATAGATCCTTTTGAAGATTGATAGGAATTGATTAAATCCAATTTATTTTTTAACGCAATATTTTTAACAAAATGATATGCTTTTTCAAATAATGACCTTTTGGAATCAGTATGTGAAATATAATCGGCACTTTCATAATAGCTGCCTAAAATATCTAAACTCGGCTGCGGATGTGTGATCAGCATGTCCAATGAGTCATCATGATACAAATCAAAAGTTTCTTGCGAAACAGAATAATCTTTTACAGTAAGGAAATGTTTTTTGTTTATAATATCCATTGCTTTTTAATAATAATTCCAGCTCCTATTTGAAAGCTGAAAAGAAATTCTTTTTTTAATTTAATTGGAATTAAAAGAACATCCGTCAGCTATTCTCTCTTCCATCTTATTTTTACTGCGGAAATTTTATCATTTTCCATTCGTATGTTTTTGTCAACTGAAAATCCATTTTTAAAGTAAAAATCTATTGGAGACCAATATATCTCCCCATTTTGTTTTACATTATTCGAATTATCAATTACCCAGCCGTTCAAACTGGGTTTTTTATTTTTTAATTCTTTAAGCAAAAGTGTTCCAAAACCTTTTCCCTTATTCTTTGAATTCACAATAATTCCAAACCAGTCTTCCTGCTCTCTGACAAAACTAAAAGCCCAGCCAAAATTTGATTAAATTCATCTGCAAGCAACAAATGATTTGTTTCTTCTAATCCTTTCAGATAAACTTCAAATTCGGATATTTCTCTTTCAGGATACTGCGAATTCCAAAGATCAAACAATGCTAATTTTTGTTCCAAAGATAAAATTTCAGTTTCAATAATTTTCATTTGAAAATTGTATAATTCAGTTTATCCAGCAAATATAAGCCTTACGGCCGTAGTTTCACGTGGAACAAAAAAATTTTGGTGAAATCCAAATCTCAAAATCCAAATCTCAAAATCCAAATCTCAAAATCCAAATCTCAAATCTGAACTCTCAAATCTGAACTCTCAAATCTGAACTCTCAAATCTGAACTCTCAAATCTGAACTCTCAAA
>NZ_JBDLZZ010000012.1:0-123818 GCF_040049115.1 Flavobacterium aestuarii | reverse complement strand
TCAAATCTGAACTCTCAAATCTGAACTCTCAAATCTGAACTCTCAAATCTGAACTCTCAAATCTGAACTCTCAAATCTGAACTCTCAAATCTGAACTCTCAAATCTGAACTCTCAAATCTGAACTCTCAAATCTGAACTCTCAAATCTGAACTCTCAAATCTGAACTCTCAAATCTGAACTCTCAAATCTGAACTCTCAAATCTGAACTCTCAAATCTGAACTCTCAAATCTGCAATCTAAAAAAACTATCTTCCCATATAAATCAAAAGCACAGAAATATCACTTGGAGAAACTCCGCTTATTCTTGATGCCTGAGAAATAGTTACAGGTTTTATTTTATTCAATTTTTGCTTTGCTTCAATAGACATTGATTTGATTTTGTTATAATCAAAATCTTCAGGAATTTTAACATCTTCCAAACGGGAAAGTTTGTCAGCGTTATTTCTTTCCTTTTCAATATAACCCGAATATTTCACCTGAATTTCGGCTTGTTCTAGAATTTCCTGATCAAGATCATTTTCGGCAACATATTCTTTTACTTTTTCAAATTTCAAAATATCTTCCAAATCAATCTGTGGTCTGGAAAATATTTTAAACATTTTATCGCCTTGCGAAATTAAAGCAGATTCCTTTTCTTCAAGAATCGGATTTGTCTCAGCAACTGAAACACTCGTCTCTTTAAAAAAAGAAACCATTTTTTCAGATTCATTTAATTTCTTTTCCATACGGCGTAAACGCGCTTCCGAAGCTAAACCAATTTCATACGACAAAGGCGTTAATCGAAAATCAGCATTATCCTGACGAAGCAGTGTTCGGTATTCTGCTCTAGAAGTAAACATACGATAAGGTTCTTCTGTCCCTTTCGTAATTAGATCATCAATCAAAACTCCGATATACGCTTCGTCTCTTTTTAAAATCAACGGCGCTTTTTCGTGAACTTTTAAATGAGCGTTAATTCCAGCCATCAGACCTTGTGAAGCTGCTTCTTCATACCCGGTCGTTCCATTAATCTGTCCGGCAAAATACAAACCTTCAACTAACTTCGTTTCCAGCGTATGCTTTAATTGCGTCGGCGGAAAATAATCATATTCTATTGCGTAACCAGGACGAAAGAATTTCACATTCTCAAAACCCGCAACAGTACGCAAAGCTTTAAACTGAATATCCTCCGGCAACGAAGTTGAAAAACCATTTACATAAACCTCACAAGTATTCCATCCTTCTGGTTCAACAAAAAGCTGATGACGCTCTTTATCAGCAAAACGATTTATTTTATCTTCAATAGAAGGACAGTATCTTGGACCAATACTTTTTATTCTTCCGTTAAACATTGGAGAACGATCAAAACCTTCTCTCAAAATATTATGAACCTCATTCGAGGTGTATGTCATGTGACAGGATTTTTGAAATTCTAAAGGCTTAGTCAAATCCGAGTATGAAAACTTATCTGGTTTAGCATCTCCTTTTTCTTCATTCATTTTAGAATAATCCAAAGAACGCCCATCCACTCGCGGAGGCGTTCCTGTTTTCATTCTTCCAGCTTCGAAACCTGCTTGAATCAAATCTTCGGTAATTCCGAACGCAGCACTTTCTCCAGCACGCCCTCCTCCAAATTGTTTTTCTCCGATATGAATTAAACCATTCAAAAAAGTACCATTTGTCAGAACAACTGATTTAGATCTGATCTCAACTTCTAACGAAGTTTTGATTCCTTTTATCTTTCCGTTTTCGATTATCAGCCCTTTTACCATTTCCTGATAAAAATCCAAATTAGGAGTTCCTTCCAGCATCATTCTCCATTCTTCGGCAAAACGCATACGATCACTTTGAACTCTCGGTGACCACATTGCAGGACCTTTTGATTTATTCAGCATCTTGAACTGAATTGCAGTTCTGTCTGAAACAATTCCGGAATATCCTCCAAGCGCATCAATCTCACGAACAATTTGACCTTTGGCAATTCCGCCCATTGCAGGATTGCACGACATTTGTGCAATGTTCTGCAGACTCATTGTAACCAATAAAGTTTTGGATCCCAAATTTGCTGCCGCTGCCGCGGCCTCGGAACCTGCGTGACCCGCACCTACCACAATTACATCATACTCTTCTAAAAACATTTTCTTTTATATTAATCCTTTTCAAAAGGAATTATGAATTTTCAAAATTACGTTCCACGTGAAACACTTTAATTAAATCATGTTTTTTTTAAACGCGTTCCACGTGGAACACAAAAACAAAACTTAAATTTTAATCTAATTTTATTTCAAAAAACTTTACGTTCCACGTGGAACGTAATACTTTTTTATATAATTTTGATAGGTTTAAATCTACTGTTCCACGTGAAACATGGCGATTTTTTCATCTTCTTTATTTCGCATTAAAGCTTCGTCTTCTTCAGATTTATCTTTATATCCGCAGTAATGTAAAACACCGTGAACCAATACTCGTTTTAATTCGTCTTCGAAACTTGTATCGTAATCCTTTGAGTTGTCTAAAACCCTTTCTACAGAAACAAAAATATCACCACTGATTTCGTTGCCCATCGTGTAATCGAAACTGATAATATCTGTAAGCGTGTCGTGATTAAGATACTCAAGGTTAATCTTGTGAAGGTATTCATCATCACAAAAGATGTAATTGATTTCGCCTTCCGTTTTATTTTCTGAAACTATTACGGAACTTAACCAAGTAGCTATTGCCACTTCATTCTCTAATGTAAATTCCGATTCGTAATTAAAATTGATCATTTGTTATTAAAATAAATTTGAACTTTTTGATTAAAATTCGAGCGCAAAGGTAGCGATTGTCTATTTAATATCTCTATGCTATTTAAATAATCTGAAAGTGCCTTTGGTAAAGGACAAGCCTGATTATTATAGTTCTTGGTATTTGTTTCAGACTGGCGTTTTGGATCTTCTCCCTGAAGACGAATCGCTGTATCCAACTTCAAAAGTTCTTGCTTGATACTATTAGTTCTTTGCAGAGATTCATTAGTAAAGCCTTTGTTTAATAATTGCTTTTCCAATTGCTTCATTTGTTCCAAAGCATTCTGACCGCTGTTACCAATTCCTTTCTTATTCAATTCTTCCTGCAACGCTTCACGAAGCTGTTTTTGTTCTTTGTAAATATCCATGGTCGCTTTTGCGTCTCCTTCTCCATCACCGTCTGAATCTCCATTTTCACCTTGACCTTTTCCTGATTGAGAACCTTTATTTTTACTTTCACCAGGTTTACTTCCTTCACCTTGCTTGTTACCAGGTTTCATGCCCTGCTTCATCTTTTCAGATAATTCACCTTGCTTTTTAATGATATCAGGCAACTGCATTCCGGAACCTTGTCCTGGTTTAGGTTTTCCTCCACTACTACCCGACATCTGCATTTGCATACTGTTTAAAGAATTGCTCAATAAATCTGCTAGTTTGTTGGCAGATGAAATAGCATATTGCTGTTGGGCAAAACCTCTTTGTAATTGCGAATCGGATAAACTTTCCAATGATTTATCGATATTGTATTGTACATTGGCAACCTCTTTTGTTACCTCTTCAGCAATTTTTGGCTGGCGTAACGACATAGCAAAAAGACTGTCATCAATGTGCTTGAACTGTGTTTTTAAGTTCTGCTGATTACGGATATATTTACCAAAAGACGGTGAACCAACCTTAGTCGCCTTGAACTGATTCATTACATCTTCCTGAGAAAATGAATAAGCCAAAAGGTTGTCCAATATCTGACGCAACATTTTTACATCCTCTTCTATCTGGTCTTTGCTTGATTCTTCCATTGCCTTATCCATTGCTTTGGACATTTCCTTCATCTTTTTGGAAGCACTTTTTTGGCTTTGTTTTGCCTTTACTTTATTGTTGTTTTGCAAATCAGAACCAGCTTTATTAAGATCGTCCTTAATGCTTTTTTCCTTATCCAAATCAGATGGAATGTCCATTGGCGATTTTAAATCTTCATTATCTTTGTTCAATTGCTTCAACTCTTCCTGAATCTTTTCGAATTCATCTGTCAGTTTCTTTTGCTCTTGAGCCGAATTCTCCTTTTCATTCTCAGACAATTTATCTTCTTTTTGAGATAATTTATCCAATTTATCAGCTAACTGTTCAGCCTTTTTTTCTACGTAATAACGCTTGGTTAATTCAACCAATTGCGCCAAACTCTTGTTTTGACTTTTGCTATTCTCCTTGAATTTCTCCAGTTTCTGGGTAAAATCTTCATCCTTGATTTTATTGTTCAACTCGTTCAATTCGTCTAATAACTTTTTGTTTTTATCCAATTCCTTATCAGTATTCTCCAAACGTTTTTGCAATAATTCCTTAGTATCATCCTGCTGTTTTGGATTGGATTTATCCAGATTGTTTTTCATCTTGTTGGCAAACTCCTTCATCAAATCATTCTGCTGTTGCTGTTGCTTAATAAATTCATTTATCTTTTGACGATCATTAAAATCCAGACCCTCTTTTTCCTTGGAAGTCTGTTTTAATTTCTCCATCTGAGAAATCTGTTTATCCTGTTTGGACAAGGTTTTTTGCAGACTATTTATCGTATTATTTTGTTCCTGAAGCGTGTTGTTTTGCTTCTCTTCATCAGATAAAATTCTGTTTGAGAAGACAACAGAACGTGAACTTTTGAAATGATGAATAGCATCATTATCAAAAACCTCAAAATAAAAATCGTAGTTCTTCCCTTTTTCTACACCAAGATTACTTGGAAAATTGAACACAAACTGATCGAAAGTATCATGCTTTACAGCTATGGTTCCACGTTTAGCAGTAGCAGGTTTACCAGATTCATAATAAACAATCTGCAGGCGTGACAACCCATAATCATCGGCCAATTGACCAACAAAATAGGAACTATCAACTCCTAAACTATCTGGAGCTTTAGTAATATTGATCGTTGGAAACTGATCTTTGACAACATTCAGCTGATAAGATAGCTTTTCGAAGTTTTTAACTTGATTATTTGATGTAATTATTTGATATTCTGTATTTTGAACTATATTTTTAGTCAAATTAAAGGTGTTTTCCGTTTTAGCGAATGGAAGAGCCTGAGAATCATTTTTCCATGTTACATTCTGCGTTGCATTCGTGTTCATTATCCACGAAACCTGTGTTCCTTCGGGTATAATTCCGTTGCCTGTACCTTTGACAATTGTGCTTTTCATATTCAAATACGAAGGATAAACAAACTTCATCTGAAAATTGGAAATGGTTGGAACAGCTATAACTTTCAATTCATAATCAGGAGAAACAATACTGTTAGCTTCCAAATGAAAGGAAACATTATCCATAGGTTTGGTAATTTTAAACTGGAATTCTCCTGTACGAACCGTTTCCAAAAAGTAACTTTCATGACCAATGAAAATCATAACATTTTCAGGAACAATTTTCCCTTCTGATTTTACAGAAAGAATAAAATCTTTGCCTTGTTCAGAAACCAAATTAGGATTTAAAATCGTAAATCTGAACGGAGCCGGTGGCGTAAAAGCAGAATTAAAATGCACTACCCTATCCAGACTTTGAGAAATGATTTGGCTATTTCCCGAAAGGAAAAAAAAGAGTAAAAGCAAAATTGGTAATACTGCCAGTGGCAAATATTTTTTGTTTACGCTAAAATCAATCGCCTTTCCGAAAGGAATTGGACGAAGAGAATTGGCCTTTTGCTCAATGGAAGCCAACAGCAATTCAGAGTTATAAACACTGGTATCCGATTTTGATAACTGCAGATAGTTTATCAAAGTATCATTCACTTCGGAAAAATGATTTCCAATGATAACAGAAGCTTGCGTATAATCAATCCCCTTCTGAAACTTAAACAATTTGAAGATTGGAAAAAGTATAAAACGCAACAACAGAAAGGCTTCAACTGCTATAAAAAACCAAAACAGCAATGTTCTTCCTTTTGGTTGCAACCAAAGAAAATATTCTATAAAAAGCGTAAACAGGAAATAAATCAATCCAAGCCCTATGAAAAAAAGGACTCCACGGATCAATTCATTGGCATAATACTTCTTTATAAAATCTTCAAGTTTTTGATGTATCGAATAAGACTTTTCCAAAATATCGGTATTAATATAATAACCAATAAAAGTACTAATTTTAATTAGATAATTATCAATTGGAAAATTAGTCAAATAAGCTTAAAACAAGAAATTATCTCATTAACAGAGCATCCACATTTAAAAAAGATAAACACTAATTTCACTAATTAACACTAATTCTTATCAAAATTAAAACCAAATCTTTCAAATTTTTACAGATTCGAATATTTTGTGTAATTAACCAGCAATCTTAATTCGTGCAGATTAGTGTAATTCGTGTCAGAAACTTTTAAAAACGAATACATTATCTCATTGAATTCATTTTCTAATTTTCTAATTCAGAGTCGTATATTTGCAAAAAATTTTCAAGAATGTCAAGACCAGTACGTGTGCGGTTTGCACCAAGCCCAACGGGGCCATTACACATAGGCGGAGTTCGTACCGCTTTATTTAATTATTTATTTGCAAAAAAAAATGGGGGAACTTTTTATCTTAGGATAGAAGACACCGACCAAAATAGATTTGTTCAAGGTGCCGAAGAATACATAATGGAAGCCTTGGAATGGTTAGGAATTGGTCCGGAAGAAACTGTTGGAAAGAATGAAAAGTTTGGACCTTACAGACAAAGCGAAAGAAAACATCTTTACAAACAATATGCCGATCAATTAATTGAATCGGGCAATGCCTATTATGCTTTTGATACTGCTGAAGCTTTGGACGCTCACAGAAAACAGCACGAAGCTGAAGGAAAAACATTTATCTACAATCATCACAATCGTGAAAAACTGGATACTTCATTGGTAATTTCCAAAGAAGAAACTTCCAAAAGAATCGCAAATAACGAAGATTATGTTATCCGTTTTAAAACTCCTCAAAATGAAACTCTGCATTTACAGGACATCATTCGCGGTGAAGTAAAGTTTGAAACTGGCCTTTTGGATGATAAAGTATTGTTTAAAAGTGACGGAATGCCAACATATCATTTAGCAAATATTGTTGACGACCATTTAATGGAAACTTCACACGTAATCCGTGGTGAAGAATGGTTGCCATCTATGCCTTTGCACGTAATGCTCTACCGTGCCTTTGGATGGGAAGCGCCAGAATTTGCACATTTGCCGTTGATATTAAAACCAATTGGAAATGGTAAATTATCCAAACGTGACGGTGACAAAATGGGATTCCCAGTATTTCCTTTAGAATGGAAAACTGAAGAAGGAATTTCATCTGGCTACAGAGAAAAAGGATTTTTTCCTGAAACAGTTGTTAACTTTTTGGCTCTTTTAGGTTGGAATGACGGAACTGATAAAGAAATTTTTTCATTGGAAGAACTTACACAAGCTTTTGATTTAAAAAGAGTTCATAAAGCCGGAGCCAAGTTTGATCCAGAGAAAAACAAATGGTTCAATCACCAATATTTAATGCAAAAAGAAGATTCAGTTTTGGCTGAAGAATATTCTAAAATCATTGAATTAAAACATTTAAACAGACATTATTCATTGAACGAAATGACCAAAATTGTTTCGTTAATAAAAGACAGGGCAGATTTTGTTTCTGATTTTTGGGAAATGAGTGACTTCTTTTTCATTGCACCAACTGCTTACGATGAGAAAGCAAGCAAAAACTGGAAAGCTGAAACACCAGCTTTGATGCAGGAATTGATTTCGGTACTTGAAGAGATAACAGATTTTACTTCTCTAAATATTGAAACCATCGTGAAAGATTGGATGACCAAAAACGAAATTGGAATGGGCAAAGTAATGCAACCTTTCCGATTGAGTTTAGTCGGAGCACTGAAAGGTCCTCACCTATTTGATATTGTCGAAGTTATAGGAAAACAGGAAACAATATCAAGATTGCAAAAAGCTATTTCAAGCATATAAAACTAAAAAGCTCCCAAATGTTTGGGAGCTTTTTTTATTTTCGATTGATAAAATAACTTATCAGATAAGGAACTATCGTCTGTAAAATAGATCTAAAGGGATTTGGAAAACTCTCTTTGTAAGGAGCTAAAAACCCAGCAATTATATTTTCGGGAGTTACTGAATCTTTAGTTTTTTGAATACTTAAAATTAATTTCTGGTAACTGATCTGTTTTTCCAATTTCAGAATTTCTAAATCACGATCAATAGATGCGTAGGAAGAATATTTTTTGTTTTCCATAAATTAATCATTAAAAAAGATTTCTGAAAATTTCTCTAAAATTGGTCCTTCGATTACTTTTTCCTTAACTAAAAATAAAAGTATTGTTGAAATCAGATACATTCCTCCAACAGAAAGAAAACCAAGTGTATAACTTCCGAAGTAATTGCTTAAAGCAAAAGCAACTGCAATGGAACTGAACAACAAAACCATACTAAAGCACAATAAAATCAAAACAAATTTCAAAATCATGGTTGTTGATTTCATTGCAACCTTGAAACCCCATAATTTATAATAGGAAACAGATTTTTCTAAATAAGCCTGAGCCTGATTATGAATCTCTTCCGAATTTTCTTTTATTTTATCAAATGCCATAGACTAAGTTTTATGACTGAAATTTAGCATTTTTTTCTTTAAGTTCCGCTAATTTGTTTTCCAAATAAGAAACTACGTCTTCAGTCTTTTCGCTAAGGCTGGCAACTATGTTATCATAATTGCGGTCGATGTCTTCTTTTTTCAAAACACCATTACCCATTAACTTTTCAGAAACTTCATGTAATTTATCTGTAAGATTGTTTTTCACATCATCAAAACCATCTTTGATTTTTTCTCTTGTTTTGGAACCTTTATCCGGCGCAAACAAAATTCCAAGTCCGGCACCAATTGTTACACCAACCAAAACAGCTACTATTGTATTTCCAGTATTATTTGACATGCTTATAAAATTTAAAAGTTACTATATACTAAATTTACGACTTTATGAACAAACATGTGTTAACAAGCCGTTAAACTGCTAAATATTGGGTGAAAAACTAAAATTAAGCCCTTATATCAACTAAAAAAAATAAACTAAGTGTTGATATATTAAATATAAATAAACACTTTAAAAACGATTTATGAATGTTAATTTTAATAAATAAAATAAATTAAAATTATTTTTAAAATAGATTTAATAAATAATTAGTAAAATTTATTAAATTAAATAAAAACATAGTTTATTATAATTATAAAAAAGAACCAAAAAAACAGAAAATCTACAATTTTTAGCTAAAATTAAAATAAAAGCTTTTAATAAACGAAAAACAAAAAAACATAAATTGGTATAAACAAAATTTTAAAATCCCTTAAAATCAATTTATGAAAGTCAATTTTAATAAGTAAAAATTATTAAAATTTTTAAAACAATCATAATACTATATAATAAAAAAAGCGCTTCATAAAAGCGCTCTTAATAGATAAAATTTATATTTTTTTATTTCGACAGAAATTTTTCAATAAATTCAGTTTCACGTTCTGTTGTACTTTTTGAAGGATTGGATTGCAGTTTCAAAACTTCCTCTCTAAAAGAATTTACAAAATCTGATTCATAATCTAAATTGGATAAATTTAAAATTGCTCTGGAACGAACAAAACTAGATTCACTTCGAAGAGACATCAAATACAATTTAGATAAATCCTCTTTGTCATAATCCGAAGGTTTCAAATTGGCATACTTCAGAATAAAATTAGCAAACAATAAAGAACTTTTATTATTGTTAATGTTCTTTCTGAAAGAGTTTTGCAATAAACTGTAATTAGAAATTCCTGACAGCGTCTCCCCTATTGCTTTTCTGATTGCAATACGTTCTTCTCTTGTGGCAACTTTAAAATATTTATTGATTTCTTTCAGCGAATTATTAATGCTGTTTTCGTCCTTTTTACCTTTTTCTTCCCAAGCATCTTTAAGACCAACAGTCTTGTTAAAAACTAATTTTGAATTAGTTGCATCTTTATCAACAACAAAATAACCCAAACGCTGAAATTGGAAATGATCACCAATTTTAGCTGAAGCTAAACTAGGTTCTACATAACCTTTTACAATTTCCAAAGAAGAAGTGTTCATAAAATCCAAAAAACTTTTCTCTTTGTGACTGTCTGGTGCTTCGTCAATAAACAAGCGGTCATAGAGACGAACTTCAGCTTCTACAGCATGAGCAATCGAAACCCAATGCAGAGTTCCGGCAACTTTACGCTTGCTGGCTTCGCTTCCGCTTCCGCTCAAAGAATCCGTGTCATAAGTAACCTGAATTTCGGTAATTACACCATTAGCATCTTTCGTAACACTTTCACCTTTAATGATATAACCATTTTTAAGACGTACTTCATTACCAATACTTAAACGGAAAAACTTAGCCGGAGCCACTTCCAGAAAATCATCTCTTTCAATGTATAATTCACGGGAAAAAGGCACTTTTCTATAACCAGCCGATTCATCTTCCTGATTATTTTCGGCATCAAGCAACTCCTCTTTTCCTTCCGGATAATTGGTAATAACCACTTTTACAGGATCTAAAACTGCCATTACTCTTGGAGCTGTTTTGTTTAAATCTTCACGCAGACAAAAGTCCAAAAGCGATACATCAATAATGTTTTCACGCTTGGCAACACCTATAACTTCACAAAATTTACGAATAGCACTTGCTGTATAACCGCGTCTTCTAAGTCCAGAAATAGTAGGCATTCTGGGATCGTCCCATCCGCTCACAATGTTTTCCTGTACCAATTGCAGAAGCTTTCGCTTGCTCATTACAGTATAATTCAGATTCAAGCGGGCAAACTCATATTGATGCGGACGCACCCGATTTTCATCATAAATCTGATCCAAAAACCAGTCGTATAATTCACGGTGCATTACAAATTCCAAAGTACAGATTGAATGTGAAATCTGCTCCACATAATCACTTTCACCATGTGCATAATCATACATTGGATAAATATTCCAATCATTTCCTGTACGGTGATGATGGCGGTGTAATATTCTGTACATCAACGGATCACGCATCAGCATATTTGTAGAAGCCATATCAATTTTGGCTCTCAAAACATGGCTTCCTTCCGGAAAATCACCATTTTTCATTCCTTCAAAAAGAGCCAGATTTTCCTCAATAGAACGGTTTCTGTAAGGTCCGTCAACTCCAGCTTGAGTCGGGGTTCCTTTCTGGATTGCCATATCTTCAGAAGACTGGCTGTCAACATAAGCTTTACCTTTTTTAATCATGGCAACTGCCCATTCATATAACTGCTGAAAGTAATCTGAGGAATACACCTCTTCCGACCAATTAAAACCTAACCATTTTACATCTTCTTTGATTGAATCCACATACTCCTGCTCTTCTTTGGCTGGATTAGTATCATCAAAACGTAAATTAACAGGCGCATTGTATTTTAATCCTAAACCAAAATTTAAACATATAGATTTGGCATGGCCAATGTGCAGATAACCATTAGGTTCTGGTGGAAAACGAAAACGTAATTTATCTTGGGGAAAACCGTTTGCTAAACTGTCTTCTATAATTTGTTCAATAAAATGAAGTGATTTCTCTTCTGATGCCATTTTTAAAAATTTTAGCAAAGATAAAAAATTGAGGACAGATAATGGGTAATAACAATATAGACTTTGAATTAAATTTATTAGTATTTTTGCATAAACACTGAAAGCTATGAGACAATTAACAGTAACAATTCCAGACGATTTTTATGAAACTTTTGTTAGTTTTTTCAAGCATATTCCTGATGTTTCCATTGATGAAAATGTAAAGGATGAAGTTCCGCTCTGGCAACAGGAAATGGTTTTGGAACGTATGAAAAATGCAAAGCCGGAGGATTATAGAAGTTGGGAAGAAGTAAAGAAAGAACTGGATAAAAAATGGAATTTCAATGGATAAATTTACCATTGAAATGCTTTTTTGGGCAGAACAAGATTTAAATGAAATTGCAATTTATTATAAAAATTTATCAAATGAATTAGGTGATAAATTTTATATTGAAGTTAGAAATGCAATAGAAACTTTAAAAATCAATCCTTATTATCAGATTGATTCTGATAACTTAAGAAAAATTCATCTTCAAAAATTTCCTTATAAAGTTTATTTTAGAGTTGATGAAGAAAAGAAAATTGTATATGTAGAAGCAATAATTAATGACTATTTATTGCCTTTTTCAAGAAAAAAATAAATAAAATGGGCATCATAAAACTAAAAAATATACGCACTTTCTCATACCACGGCTGTTTGATAGAAGAAGGAAAAATAGGTTCAGATTATAGTGTTGACTTAGAAATAAGCACCAATTTGAAACAATCCTCCGAATCCGATAACTTAAAAGATACTGTAGATTATGTACATTTAAACAAGATTGTGGTAGAAGAAATGGCTATCCGATCGAATTTACTGGAGCATGTAGCCAAAAGAATCATCGATAGAGCCATGTCTGAACTAGAAACTGTTTCAAGAATTAAAGTAGCTGTTTCAAAAATAAATCCTCCTATTGGTGGTGACGTTGAAGCGGTTACAATTGAAATGGAAGAAGAACGTAATTTTAAATTGTATTAAAACTTATAAAAAAATAAAAAAGTTTACTTTATACTTTTAAACTTTAAAATTTTAAGTTACTTTTGCCATCCGTTAATGAATGGCGTCGTGGCCGAGCGGCTAGGCTGGGCTCTGCAAAAGCTCCTACTCCGGTTCGAATCCGGACGATGCCTCAAGAACCTCTAAAGAAATTTAGAGGTTTTTTTTATGTCTAATTTTTTAGAAAAATTAAGTAAAGTTTTGGTTCGAATCCGGACGATGCCTCAAGAACCTCTAAAGTAATTTTAGCCGTTTTTTTATGTCTAATTTTTAGAAAAAATTAAGTAAAGTTTAGGTTCGAATCCGAACGATGCCTCAAGAACCTCTAAAGTGATTTAAAAGTTTTTTTATGTCTAATTTTTTAGAAAAATTAAGTAAAGTTTTGGTTCGAATTCATACGATACACAAGAATCTTTAAAGCAATTTAGAAGTTTTTTTATGGATAATTTTAAAGAAATTGAACTTTCTAAACTTATTTAAAAAACCTAATCGATCATCTTTGTCATTCCGTAGGAATCTCAGACAAAGAGAGATTCCTACGGAATGACAATATTGTGAAAAAAAAAGGAACCTAAAGAGTTCCTTCTTTATAATTTCTTTTAAAACTACTTCTCTATCTTCTCAAAAGCATTTTTAACCATTTGTTTTTCCTCTGGAAACCAGCCTTGAAAAATTAATGCAAAGCCGAAAATCATTAGAACCACACTAATTCCTCTTTTAATTTTGTAGATATTACTTGGAGTCATTTTATGTTTTAACTGTTTGGCTAATGATATTTTAATACAATCAATACCAAGATATGTAAGGATAACGGAGATAAAAAAGGTAAGCATTCTTGAGGTTTCCATTTCTAATTTTGGTCCTACCGAAATAATTACTGCCAGCCAGAAACCAAGAACACCAATATTGATAATATTTAGAAAAAACCCTTTCAGAAAAAGTCCTATATAATTCTTTTTTATAATCTCGTTATCGATGGTTTTTGTATTAACTCTTTTTTCTTTTTTTATTCCCAAAAACGAAATAAAACCATAAGCCATCATAATAAAACCGCCAAAAATAAACAGTGAAGAGTTATCATTTAGACTTTGGATCAGTCTGTAACTTCCTAAATAAGCAATTGTTATAAAAAAAACATCACCTAAAACAACACCTAAATCAAAAACTAAAGCGGCTCTGAATCCTTTAATTATACTGGTTTCAATCAGAATAAAAAAAACGGGGCCAATCATAAAACTCAAAAGAACTCCCCATGGAACTCCAGTTAAAATATCGTTTATCATTAAAAAATGACTTTAAAAATTGGTTACAAATTTACTATTTCTGAACTATTGTTCCTCCCATAAAAGTTTCCTGTTTTATTTCTTTTGGCTTGCCATAAATAAATATAGTCCCACCGGCTTTTATTTTTGCATCAACAAGAGAACTTGCTCTTACATCTGCGCTTCCTCCTGCTGACAAACTCACTGTGGTTTGTGAAGTTTCTAAATCTCCAGCTTCTAAAACTCCCCCAGAATTAATCAAAACCGACTGAGTGACTGCATTACCTATAATTTTTATAATTCCACCAGAATATGCTTTAATAGTCGCTTTTTCGACATCTAATACTGCAGTAATCTTTGCTCCTTCCTGTGTTCCCAAGGTAATTGAAGTCTGCTTGAAAATATCAGCACAGGTTACAGTGCTTCCTTCATTGGCATCAATACTCTGAATTCTTTTGAAATACAATGTCACTTTAGCTTCATCACCAGACATTATTTTGGTCAATGGCATTCTTATTTTCAAAAGCCCGTTTTTATTAACAACTTCAACTTTACTTTGGCTTGATCCGGTAATTACTGCCTTATTTTCGGTAGAAGCAACCAAAGTAACACTCAGTTTATCAAACACTTTTACATCATCAAAATCCTTAAGTTCTATAGTAGTACTAGGTTCAAAGGTAGAGTTACTTAATAAAGTTACACTTTGCTTATCAGAGAATTTTGATTTATCTAAATCCTCATTCTTAAAATTATTAAAACTAGTCTGTCCAAAACTGAATTGTGCCAAGAACACAAAACCTATTAAAATTATCCTTTTCATGTTTTAAAAATTAATTATTAATAAAGACTCTAAGTTGCTAAGTTTTTAATCTTAGGAACTTAGTAGCTCTGAAACTTAGCAACCTATTTTTAAAAAAAACTTATTCGTTTCTTTTAATAAAATTGAAATCCAATTGTTTTTTAACTAAATCGGCATTTTTAACAGTAACATAAATCTCATCACCCAATTGCAATAATCGATTGGAATTAGCGCCTACCAAAGCATATTGTTTCTCGTCAAAAGTGTAATAATCCTCTTTAATATCGCGGGTTCTAATCATTCCTTCACATTTATTTTCAACGATTTCTACATAAATTCCCCATTCAGTAACACCCGAAATTACTCCTAGAAACTCCTGATCATTATGGTTCTGCATGTATTTCACCTGCATGTACTTGATGGAATCTCTTTCTGCATTGGTTGCTAGAGCTTCCATATTCGAAGAATGCAGACATTTAGTTTCAAATTCCTCCGCATCTGCCGATTTTCCTCCATCCAGATAATACTGCAGTAAACGGTGAACCATAACGTCCGGATAACGGCGGATTGGCGATGTAAAATGGCTGTAATAATCAAATGCCAATCCGTAATGTCCAATATTATCCGTAGAATATTTGGCTTTGCTCATCGATCGTATGGCAAGCGTATCAATTAAATTCTGTTCTTTTTTGCCGTTCACCTCTTCCATCAACGCATTCAGTGATTTTGAAATGTCGCCTTTATTTCTGAAATCAATTTTATAGCCAAATTTTGCAATGACATTCTGCATCGCAATCAATTTGTCTTCATTTGGTTCATCGTGGATTCTGTAAACGAATGTTTTCTTTTGTTTTCCAATGTATTCCGCCACTTTTCTATTAGCCAAAAGCATAAATTCTTCAATCAGATGATTGGCATCTTTAGCTATTTTAAAGTAAACTCCTTCCGGTTCTCCTTCCTGATCCAAGTTGAATTTCACTTCGACTTTATCAAAAGAAATAGCGCCTTCATTCATTCGGTTTCTTCTGAAAATCTTGGCTAATTGATCCATTTTCAGTGTGGCTTCAACAATTTCATCCGAAACTACATAAGAACTTCCGGTAATCGAAATTTCTACCGGAATAGTATTGTCTTTCGTCTCTATGATGTATTGTGCTTCTTCATAAGCAAAACGCTGATCCGAATAAATTACAGTTCTTCAAAACCATTGGTCTACAACCTTGCATTTTTCGGTGATTTCAAAAATAGCTGAGAACGTATATTTCTCTTCCTGAGGACGCAAAGAACAGGCAAAATTCGAAAGCACTTCGGGTAACATTGGTACTACCCTATCCACCAAATATACAGAAGTAGCTCTTTGATAAGCTTCATCGTCAAGTATGGTTCCTTCTTCCAGATAATGAGAAACATCGGCAATGTGAATACCAATTTCGTAGTTACCGTTTACTAACTTTTTGAAAGACAATGCATCATCAAAATCCTTGGCATCTTTTGGATCAATCGTAAAAGTCAGCGTATCGCGCATATCACGACGTTTTGCAATTTCACTTTCTGAAATCGAAGTATCAATTTTCTGTGCAAAGGTTTCTACTTCGATTGGAAAATCAGCTGGCAAACCATATTCAGCAAGAATCGCGTGAATTTCGGTATCATGTTCTCCTGGTTTTCCTAGAACTTTTACCACTTTTCCAAACGGACTATCCGCTCTGGCAGGCCAATCTTCGATATGGACCAAAACCACATCACCTTGCTCCGCCTCCCCAATTTTATCTTTTGGAATAAAAATATCCGTATACATTTTTGGATTGGCAGTTGACACAAAAGAGAAATTCTTCTGAATATCAATCACTCCAACGAAGTCAGTTTTGTATCTTTCAACTATTTCAACCACTTCACCCTCAGCTCTTCTTCCGCTTCTTTTATTGTAAACATACACTTTTACGGTATCTTTATCCAAAGCGTGATTCAAATTATTGGCTGGAATAAAAACATCTTCCTCAAATTCAGGGCAAATAAAATAGGCACTTTTACGGCCTGTCATATCAATTGTTCCTTCGTAATATTCTTTGCTAGTGGCTTTTATCAAATATTTTCCAGGTTCTGTTTCTATAATTTTTTTGGAACCTGCCAAAATCTTTAGATCTTTTATAATCTGATTACGGCTTTGAGTGTCGTCCAATTCTAATTTTGACGCAATCTGCTTATAGTTAAAGGATTTATTGGCACTATTCGATAATATTTTTATTATTTTATCCGAGAAATCTTTGTCTTTCTTAATCGGTTTTCTTAATCTTTTACCCATGTATCTTTTCTTAAATGCCTAAAATTACGAAATTGTATTCACTATTCTGTATTCCAAAAGAGTTTTAAACTAATAATAACTTCATTACATTTATAAAAAATTCTAAATGAAAGGCTTTAAAACAATTGCTGTTTTTACTTATCCGTATGAAATTGTGGTACTTAAACATATCTTGGAACAGGAAGAAATTCCTCATTTTTTCGAAAACGAACAAATTATCTCCATCGATCCTTTAAGAAGCTTTGCCTACGGAGGCATTCAGCTCAAGGTACATCCAAACGATTTTGAACAGGTTCAGGAAATTCTAGACAATTTGAATCCAAAACTTTCCATTGTTTAAAAAACTTCACAATTCAATATTTTTTTGGGCGTGACATTAAGTTAAGGATTTCTTATTAAAGTTTGGCCAAATATAATTCTCGCAGAGACGCTAAGACGCAAAGGAATCCGATCTTAACTTTGCGCCTCTGCGTCTTTGCGAGAGCAGAAAAAAGAAACAACTTTTGAAGAAACAGAATATTTTAAAATTTTTTCTTTGTTTTCAAATTTCAAAGTTGTCAACATATATTAAATACAACAAAAAAGAATTTTAAAAATTTTAAAAAAATTTATGGTTATTATAGCTTGTTAATTGTTGCTATAAATTTTTAAAAAAATGCATTGAAATCAAGTTTTAGGTTTTTATCTTGAGTTATCAACAGTGTTATTTATATGTAAATTACTGTCTTTTAAGATATTTTTAAAAATAGTTAACAGCTGTTAACATTTCAAAATTGCGATAAATTGTAAATAAGTGTTCTTTATTTTCTTGTTCAAAAACTAAAATTTAGTATTGATAACTTTTCCAAAAATTCCTCAAACTTTATTAGGTTTTTAAAAATAGGTTTTGGATTACATAATTTTTTGAAAAAAACTAAAAAAACTTCTAAAATTCTTTTCAAAGTTATAAACATTTTGTGTTAATTTAAGGTTAACTGAATATCAAGTAGTTACGTTTTGGTATTAACATGATAAAAAATTAACATTATAATTACATTCTCTTTACTGGTTTACAGGTAGTTGTAAATAATGAAAGATGTTAATAACCTTAAAAATTTCTTATAATCAGCGGGTTATATAAAATTATAAAGTTTGCCTTTTTTCGTATTTATTAATATGTTAGTAATAGAAAGTGAAAAGGATTTTTGTATGCTATCTTAAATAGAATGGTTAAATTTGCATTTCAAAAACTAATACAAAAAAAATGAAAATTTCAATAGGAAATGACCACGCCGGACCGGATTACAAAAAAGCAATTGTTCAATATTTAGAGTCAAAAGGGCACCAAGTTACAAACTACGGAACCGATACTGAGGCTTCTGTGGATTATCCTGATTTTGGCCACCCAGTTGCAAGTGATGTCGAAGAAGGAAAAGCAGATTTTGGCATTGTTATTTGCGGAAGCGGTAATGGAATTGCAATGACTGTTAATAAACATGCCGGAGTTCGTGCAGGTTTGTGCTGGACTAAAGAAATTGCCTATTTGACCCGTCTTCATAATAATGCTAATATTGTTAGTATTCCTGCAAGATATACTTCTATTCAGCAGGCTGTAGAAATTGTTGAAACTTTCTTGGAAACCGAATTTGAAGGAGGAAGACATCAAACCAGAGTTGATAAAATAAGCTGTTAATATATTTTGTAGCTTTGTAAAATGCTGTCACAAAAAGAAATAGAAATTATTATTGATATTTTAAAACCATACAATCCAAAACGTATTGGGTTGTTTGGTTCTGTGGCTCGAAACGAAGAAACCCCAACGAGCGATATAGATATTTTATACAATTTTAATAAGCCTATTTCTTTATTTACCAAGTACAACATAATTGAAGAACTTTATTCAAAACTTCATAAAAAAATTGATTTAGTATCAGAAAATGCTGTGCATCCAAAGCTTAAGCCATACATTTATAATGATTTAAAAATGATTTATGAATCCTGATAAAAACATTTTTAGATTAGAACATGTAGTAGAATCTATTGAAAAAATAGAATTCATTATAAAAGATTTATCTTATGCTCAATATCTTGAAGATTGGATAAAACAAGATGCAATTGTTAGGAATATTGAAATAATTGGAGAAGCAATTCGAAATGTAGAAGAAAAAATAATTGCAATGTACCCAAATGTTCCTTGGAAAGAAGCAAGAGGAATGCGAAATATATTAGTCCACGAATATTTCAGAATAGAACACGAAGAAGTTTGGAGAACGTTAAATGAAGATTTACCTAAATTAAAATCCCAAATTATTTCCATTATTAACGACATTAAATAACTCAAAATGTCGGATCATCACCATCATAATCACGGTCACCACCACTCCCCAGTACAAGGAAAAAATCTGCTGTTTTCGATTGTGCTAAATATGGTGATCACATTGGCACAAATTATAGGAGGAATTCTTTCAGGAAGTCTGGCTTTACTGTCAGATGCCCTGCATAATTTTTCCGATGTACTTTCTTTGGTATTCAGTTATGCAGCCCATAAATTATCCCGAAAAAAAGCTTCCAACGATCAGACGTTTGGATATAAACGAGCTGAACTGATTGCCGCTTTTGTTAATGCTATGACATTGATAATTGTGGCTTTGTTTTTGGTTTATGGTGCAGTAGAGCGTTTTTTTAATCCGCAGCATATAGAATCTGGATTGGTGATCTGGCTTTCAATTTTAGGAATTGTTATGAATGGTTTGTCTGTATTATTATTAAAAAATGATGCTGACAAAAACCTGAACATGAAATCGGCTTATCTGCATTTGTTTACCGATATGCTGGCTTCGGTTGCGGTTCTGGCCGGTGGTCTGCTGATGAAATTTTTTCAATGGTTTTGGGTCGACAGTCTATTGACTTTAGCAATTGCCATTTACTTAATTATTGTGGGTTTTGATCTGCTCAAAAATTCCACTCAAATGCTGATGCTTTTTACGCCAAATCATCTGGATATTAATGATATAATTATAGAAGTGCATAAGATATCCGGAGTTCGAAAATTACATCATATTCATCTTTGGTATCTCAACGAAGAGGAATTACATCTCGAAGCGCATCTTGATTGTTCCGAAGACATAAAAATGTCTGAGTTCAATGAACTTCTGGATAAAGTTGAACATGTTTTGTTCGAAAAATTCCATATCAATCACATCAATATTCAGCCGGAATATAAGAAGGAGGAAGATTCCAAGGATTTCATCGTTCAGGATTAGGTTGTTTAATGAAAAAAAATCTCGGTGCTTCGCACCAATAATATTACAAAGCTCGGTCAAAAAACTGGGCTTTTTTTATTGACATATGTATGGCAATTATAGTAAATATTTTTTTTAAAATAGTTTGTAAGAAACGAATTAAATTGGGAATTTTTTTTAATTTAATCCCAAATTAAATTGAATGAAAAAATATGTTGTTTTGCTTTTGTTCTCCTTTCAAATGCACTCCCAAGAAAAATCAAAAGTAATTTATAGTAATGAAACTGTTGTTATTAATTCAGGAAAAACTTTAGAAATTGAAACTTTTGTAAACGAAAGCAGGGCTATTTCAAAAAGTAAAAATACAGCGGAGTACTCTATTCAAATTCCGTTTGACAGTTTTAGTGAAATTTCAAACATCAAAGGATCAACACATATTATCAAAACAGATTCAAGAGTTGATCTGAATTCTTCTTCGATTGGCACTTTTGATGCCGAATATGATAAAATTTACAAAAGTGACAATAAATATAAATATTTTGTAATGCCTAAAGTGGAAGATAATTCAACAATTGAATTCTCATATAAAAGCAAACTTAAACAGCCTCGTTTTTTAGATTTTTTTAGATTTCAGAATCCTATAAAAACAGAAACAGCAAAATTCCAAATTAGATGTAAAACTACTACTGAAATTGGTTATAAATTATTTGGAAATTATCAGGACAAAATAGTTTTTACTAAAACTAGAGAAGGGGATTGGGACATTTATACTTGGGAAGCCAAAGATATTCCTGAATTTACGCGAGAAGAGAGTATGCCAAATTCTCTTTATTTTATGCCTCATATTATTTATTACATTAAGAGTTATGAAATAGCAGGAAAAAAAGAGGAATTACTGGGAACACCGGAAAAATTATACCAATGGTATTATTCGCTCACAAAAGACATTAACAAAACTGACCAAACAGCATTAAAAAATAAAACCGAGGAGCTTATAAAAGGTAAAACGACTGATTTTGAAAAGGCTAAAGCAATTTATCAATGGGTACAGCAAAACATGCATTATGTGGCTTTTGAGGATGGAATGGGCGGGTTTGTTCCGAGAGAAGCTTCGGATATATTTCAAAAATTATATGGAGACTGCAAGGATATGGCTAATATTCTCAATCAAATGCTACAATATGCTCAGCTGAATTCCAGTCTTACCTGGATTGGAACACGTCATAAACCATATACTTATGAGGAAGTACCAACACCACTTGTGGATAATCACATGATTACTAATGTGGTAATTGATAATAAAAGTTATTTTTTGGATGCTACCGATAAGTTTTGCCCTTTTTTGTTTCCTTCGAATTTTATTCAAGGAAAAGAAGCTTTAATAGGAAAATCTGAAAAAGAATTTAAATTGGAAAAGGTTCCTGTAGTAGAATCTGAGAAAAACAAAACCACAACTTTGATTAAATTAAATATCCAAAACAATCATATTGAGGGAGAGGCTACGGTCATGGTTTCGGGTTTACCAAAGAGTGAATTATTGAATAATCTTTCGGAATTTAATTTAAAAACAAATGAAATCTGGAAAAACATTCTTACGGAAAACAACCAAAAAGTTCAGTTAGAAATTCAGGAACTGCAAAAGAATGATTATCAAGAGTTGCCTTCAAAAGCAAATTTTAAATTAAAACTTGAAAATGGTATTAAAGATGTCAACGGTAAATTGTTGTTAAAACCTGTATTGTTTTTTCCTTTAAAAGAAAACCTGATTGATATTGAAAACAGGAAATACTCAATTGAAAACAACTACGCATATATTTATGAAATTGAATATCAATACGATTTGCCTGCAGAGTATAAAGTGGAATTTTTACCCGAAAATGCAAAAACAGAAAACGATTTGGGAAGCTTTGACATTCAATACAAAGTCATAAAAAATACCATTAAGGTGATACAAAAAATAGAATCCAAAAAATTACTATTAGAAACCAAAGATTTTGCACTTTGGAATTCTTTCATAAAAGCTCTAATCAAACAATACAACCAATCTATAATTCTTTCTAAATAATGAAAAAAATTATTCTTATTGCCTTTTTATTAGCAACATTTCAAAGTTATTCCCAAGAAATAAAAAGTTACACCTGGGATGAAAAACCCAACTTCAAAGAAATTCCTAAAGAATACCAAAATCAGCCAGCAGTTGTTTTGTTAGACAAACGTTGGATACATACGCGTGTAGGAGGTTATGCATATGCAACTTTTGGAATGAATCATTTTGCAATAAAAATCAATAAAGCTGAAGAAATAAATAAATATAATAAAATTAAGGCTCAAGACAATGGATATGTTCGAGATGTTAGGGATTTTCACGCAAGGGTTATAAAACCAAGCGGAGAAATAAAAGTATTGCCACAGGATAAAATTATTACTACAGAAGAGAATAATGTAAAATCTATTGTTTTTGAAGGTGTAGAAGCAGGAGATATCCTAGAATATTATTTTATTATAAAAGAAAATCCAATGTCTTATGGAGTAGAAGTTTTCCAAAAAGAAATACCTGTGCTGTTTGCTGAATTTACACACACACAAGAAGGTGTGAAATTTGAGACTTTTGCTTCGTCAGAATTTAAAGGAAGCTTTGTAAATAACAAAAGCATATTAACAGCGGTTAATATACCTCCATATAAAGAAGAACCCAGTGCACGAAATTTAAAGAATTTAGTGAAGTTAATCTATATGGTTTCGACTTCAAATATGGATATTTATAAATGGAGCTATTTTTTACCACAATATTTATCTAAACCTTCTTTTCAATATTTTAAGAAAAACCAGGCTAGAGAATTTATTCAAAATTTAAATATCCCTGCAACAGCTTCAACAGATGAAAAATTGATCAAAATAGATGAATATATCAAAAGCAATTTTGATTTTGTAGGTAAGGGTGAAACAGCTCAAAAAGTCACGAATTTAAATAATGGAAAACAAAAATTAAGTGCTGGCGACGTTTTTGATTTATATGGATTTACACTTAAGGAATTGAAAATTCCTTATAAAATTGTTGTTGGAATGTCTCGTTTTGACGGTGATATTAATGATGATAAATTTGTTGTTCCGCTAAATCATGAATTTATGTACTATATTCCTGAAACTCAAAAATTCCTCTCTCCTTATGAGAAATATTTGTGTTATGGTTATCCAATGTATGAAGTTCAAGGTTCAAATGGCAGAACTTATAATCCAGCTAATAAAGAGCATTATGTATTAACTTTTCCAATTGCTCCTGCTGACTTTACTGTAAATGAGACACAAAGCACCGTTTCGTTATCGGGTGATTTAGACACGGCTGTTATCGAAAAGATTTATTCAAATACAGGGTATGAGGGGCAATTGTATAGAAATTGGATTAAATATATTAAAGAAAATAAAGAAGAAAAAGATCTTGTTGATTTTATAAAAAAAAGAATATTTGGAGATGAATTGGATCTAAAAATAGCCAACTATACTTTTGAAAATCAAGACTTCAAATATAATTATACCAATACTCCCTATATTGTAAAAGTTAAGGCTGAAGCTAAGGAATCTCTAACTGAAAATGCAGGAAATCTGGTTTTGGTAAACCTCGGGAAATTGATAGGAAAACAATCAAATTTATATCAAGAGGCGGAGAGATTATGGGATGTAGACTTAAATTATACAAAAACTTACAAGCATAAAATAATTTTCAAGATTCCTGATGGATATGAGGTTGAAAGTTACAAAGATTTAGAAATTGATAAAAAAATGAGTGGAGATGAAACCAAAAATTGCTATTTCAAATCCTTTGTAAGAGTTGAAGGAAATCAATTAATTGTTGAGGTTTTTGAGATTTATCAATCTATAAATTATCCCAAAGATTCTTATCAGGAATATAGAAATGTGTTGAATGCTTCTGCGGATTTTACAAAAGCATCTGTCGTGTTGAAACTTAAGAAGTAATTATCCAAGGGTTTTATAGTTAAGGATGAGTTTCAAAAATCGGGTGCAATGAAACATATAATTTAGAGCTCAGTTAATAAAACTGGGCTTTTTTTATTCAATTATCTTTTCACTTGATTAAATAAAACCAGCCTATTAAAATCTGTACAATTACAATCAGCCAAAATTTTAAAAGATAGCTTTTTTTGGCTGTTTTGTGCCTGAAAGTAAGCATTCCTAATCCAGAACCAATAGTGCCTCCGAAAAGAACAAAACCCAAAAGATTCCGCTCCGGGATTCTTTGTTTTTGGGCTTTTGCCAAATGTTTGTCATAAGCCATTTGAACGAAAGCCATTGCATTCAAAATCAAAAAATAGCAGAATAAAATAGTCATTTGATTAAAATAAAGTTTCAAAGATATTATATTAGCTGTCCAAAAAATAATAAAATGACCAACATACAATTCATCGCCAAGTCTGTCCAAACAGCACCCATAAACATTCAAAACACCGTTCAATTATTGCAGGAAGACTGTACGATTCCTTTTATTTCCCGTTACCGAAAAGACAAAACAGGAAATCTGGACGAAACGGTAATTGAGCAGATTGCCAAATTGCAAAAGGATTACGAAGTTATTGTAAAGCGAAAAGAAGCAATTTTAAAAAGCATCGAAGAGCAAAATGCATTGACGCCTGAATTGGAGAAAAAAATCCAGCAGAGTTTCGATTTACAGGAATTGGAAGATTTTTATCTGCCTTACAAAAAGAAAAAAAGAACCAAAGCTGATGTTGCTAGAGAAAATGGTTTGGAACCTTTGGCCAAGATCATTATGAACCAAGGAAAGGACGATGTTGATTTTCTGGCTACTCAATATTTGAACGAAAATGTAATTAACGAAGAATCTGCATTGCAGGGCGCAAGAGACATCATTGCTGAATGGATTAATGAGAATATCTACGTTAGAAAGCAGTTGAGAAGATTGTTTGAACGTAAATCAACAATCACGACCAAAGTAGTTAAGGCTAAAAAAGAGGAGGAAGGCGCACAAAAATTCAATCAGTATTTTGATTGGTCAGAACCGCTGACCAAAGCGCCGTCGCATCGTTTGTTGGCCATTTTGAGAGCCGAAAACGAAGGTTTTATCAAATTCAAAGTCGATGTGGAGCTTGACGATGCCTATGACATAATTGATGAATTAGTTATTAAAGGAGAAAACAGTACCACGCCACATATTCAACTGGCGATTGAGGACAGTTACAAACGCTTACTGAATCCGGCGATTTCTAATGAAACCTTGCAGGAAGCCAAAGCCAAGGCTGATGCCAATTCGATTCAGGTATTTGCCAATAATTTAGGGCAGTTGCTGTTAGCACCGCCGTTGGGCGAAAAACGAATTTTGGCGATTGATCCAGGATTCCGTTCGGGCTGTAAGGTAGTTTGTCTGGACGAAAAAGGGGATTTGTTATACAACGAAACCATTTACCCGCATGCTCCGCAGAATGAAACGGCTATGGCGATGAAAAAGATAAAATCGATGGTTAATGCTTATAATATAGATGCCATTTCTATCGGAAATGGGACGGCTTCGAGAGAAACAGAATTCTTTATCAAGAAAATAGCTTTCGACAAACCGGTTCAGGTTTTCATCGTTTCTGAAGCGGGAGCTTCGGTTTATTCGGCTTCGAAGATTGCGAGAGAAGAATTTCCAAATTATGATGTAACGGTTCGTGGCTCGGTTTCTATCGGTCGAAGACTTTCGGATCCATTGGCCGAATTGGTAAAAATTGACCCAAAAGCCATTGGAGTAGGACAGTACCAGCACGATGTGGATCAAACCAAACTTAAAGAAGAATTGGATAATACAGTGATTCGCTGTGTGAACTCGGTAGGAATCAATATTAATACGGCGAGTAAACATTTGTTGGGTTATGTGAGCGGAATAGGAGAGAAGCTTGCCGAAAACATTGTAAACTACCGTTCCGAAAATGGCCCGTTTACCGATAGAAAACAACTGAAAAAAGTGCCTCGTTTGGGCGATAAAGCGTATCAGCAGGGAGTGGCTTTTATTCGGATTTCGAACGCCAAAAATCCATTAGATAATTCGGCCGTGCATCCCGAAGCGTATTCTATTGTTGAAAAAATGGCGAAGGATTTGAAACTTTCAGTAAATGATTTGATTGCCAATAAAGAAAAAACCGCTTTGATTAAAGCAGAAAATTACATCACACCGGAAATTGGTTTATTGACCTTAAAAGACATCATCAAAGAGCTTGAAAAACCAGGATTAGACCCAAGAAAATCGGCCAAAATTTTTGAATTCGACCCGAATGTAAAATCAATAAAAGATTTGAAAACCGGAATGATTCTGCCAGGAATTGTCAACAACATTACCAATTTTGGCTGTTTTGTCGATTTAGGAATCAAAGAAAGCGGATTGGTTCATATTTCGCAACTAAAAGCCGGTTTTGTGAGCGATGTGAATGAAGTGGTTAAATTACACCAGCATGTTGAGGTAAAAGTGACCGAGGTGGATGAGGATAGGAAACGTATTCAGTTGACGATGGTACTATAATTATTTGTAAGTTTGTTAAAACTTATTATTTTGATGGATTATAGATTAGAAGTGCTTGATGATAAAAAATTTGAAGATTTAACAAATACAATTTGTCAAAGGATATTGGGTATTGGCGTTATTGAATTTTCAGAAGGTAAAGATGGTGGAAGAGATGGGAAATTTACTGGAACAGCAACTGCTTTTCCTTCTGATATTGAATCTTGGAAAGGTAAGTTTATAATTCAAGCTAAATTTACTAGTAATTCGCAAGCATCTTGTTCAGATAAAGAATTTGATAACCTTATAAATCTTGAAATACCTAAAATAAAAAAGCTAAAAGAAATAAATGAAATTGATAATTATTTAATTTTTACAAATAGAAAATATACGGGAGTTAAAGGCGAAAGACTTTTAGCTAAAATTAAAAAAAATTCTGGTCTAGAAAATGTTGAAATTTTAGGAAAAGAAACCATTAATAACAGATATTTAAATCAAAATAAGGACATTGTAAAACTTTTTGAGTTAGATAAACATCATATTCCATTTGATTTTTCAGAAGAAGAAATAAAGGACATTATCTTAGAGTTTAAAAAACAATTACGGACAATTGCTGAAGATATTAAAACTAAAGTTGACCAAGTTAAATATGATTTTGATAAAATTGAAATAGAAGAAAAAAATAAAAAAAATTCATTAGGCAAAGATTATTTTGAAAATGAAATTCTATCTAAGTCACTATTAGATTTTACAAACATTCAAAGTTTTTTGGAAGACGATAAAAATTCAGAATTCAGAGACTATTATTTTGATATAGCATCAGAATTAAGTGGTCTAATTACTTTGAGAAGAGATAATTTTAATGTTTTTGAAGAGGTCTTGATTTTTATTTATCAAAAAATAGCTGATGGAAGTAAGGATTTAAAAGGTGGAAAAAGACATATTTCTACTCTTCTTCATTATATGTATATGAATTGTGAAATAGGATTAAAATGATAAAACCAAATAGACATACAAACCCAGATTATTCGGTTATAAATATTAGCGCTTATATATTAAAATTATTAAAAGCACATTCTACTATTGAATATGATAAATTGCTTGGAAAGGTAATTAATGAATTGGGGGATAAAGCAAAAGAAAATTATCCTTATGCTTTAAATTTTTTGTTTTTATTAAATAAAATTAAATATCAAGAACTAACAGACACCTTTACTTTCAATGAAGTTAAGTAAATTATATAGTAACAAGGAAAATTTCAAGAACATTTCATTCAATTTGAATGGTGTAAATGTTATATATGCCGATGTTCAAACGGAGTTAAAAGATAAAAAAAATTCTCACGATTTAGGCAAAACAAAAGTGGCAGAATTAATAGATTTTTTGTTATTAAAAAAAATTGACAAGAAAGATTTTCTTTTAAAATTGTTGGATAGTAACAATAAATCTATTTTTAATGAATACATTTTTTATTTAGAAATAGGACTTAATGATGGAAGATTTTTAACTGTAAGAAGAGGAATTGAGAATAACACAAAAATTGCATTTAGTCTTTCAGAGAAAAGGAGTGAAGGTTTTATTGCTCCTTTAAAATTTGATTTTGAAAATATTTCAATAGATAAAGCAAAAGAAGTTTTAGCTGAATTTTTGAATTTAGATTTTTTTTTCGATAAGAATTATGATTATAGAAAAGCTTTAAGTTATAATTTAAGAACACCTCCAGATGATTATAAAGATGTTTTTCAATTATCAAAATTTTCAAACGGTAAGCATAAATACTGGAAACCTTTTATATTTGATTTATTAGGTTTTGATGGTGATTTGTTGCTGAAAAAATATGAAAACGATGATGAAATTGAAGAATTAAAAGGATTTATAGGAACCCTTAAGAGAGAATATAAAATTGATAAAAAAGATAGAGATTCATTAATTGCTGAAAAAAGATCAATAGAAGAAAATAATATAGAAATTGAAAAGAAAATAGATGCTTTTAATTTTTATGAACAAGATAAAAAACTAATTGAAAATGGTATATCAGATATTGAAAATTCGATAAGTGAGTATAATTCATTATCATATAATTTAAATTATGAAATTGATAAATTAAAGAAATCAATACAAAACAACTTTGCTTTTGAATTAAATAAAGTTGAGAAAGTTTTTGAAGAAACAGGAATCTATTTTGGAAATCAAATCAAAAAAGATTATCAAGAATTACTAGATTTTAATTCTAAAATAACCGTCGAAAGAAACAAATTAATTAAAAAGATAGTATCAAGTAAAGAAAAAGAATTAAAAGCAATAAATTTAAATTTGATTGATTTAAATTCGAAAAAAGAAAACCTTTTATCGGTTTTGCAAGACACAGATACTTTCAAAAAATTTAAAACATATCAAAAAGCTTTAGCAAAAAAAGAAGAAGAACTTAACGAAGTTAATTCTAAAATTAATTATATTGATTTAATTTTTACTAAAGAAGATGAGATTGAAGATAAAAAAGATGAAATTGAAAGTACGATAGATAAACTGAATTTTTTATCTAGACATACAGAACAAAATGAAAAATATGATGATATAAGAAAAAAATTTCATTCATATTATAAATTTATAATGGATGAAAGTGCAAATATTTCTTGGCATTTAAATGCAAATAATAATATTGAGTTTCCGCCACCTAAAGTGCTAGATAAAGCTAATAAAAACACTGCAAAAGACGAAGGAACAACTTATAAAAAAATATTGTGTGTTGCTTTTGATTTAGCGATATTGACAAGTTATAATAATCAATCATTTTTTAGATTCATTTATCACGATGATGTACTTTCAACTCAAGATAATGGTATTAAGTTAAGATTGCTAGAATTAATAAATAAGCTCGCAGAAAAGTATAATATTCAATATGTTTTATCCGTAATTAAATCTGATTTGCCTGTTGATGAGAATGATAGTATTACTTATTTTCAAGAAAATGAAATCATTTTAAATTTGAATGATAAAAATGAAGAGGGGACTTTATTTGGATTCAGTTTTTAGTTAAATCCATCGTTGTTTTATAAACAAAATTTAAACGAAGTGGTGAAATTACACCAACACGTTGAGGTAAAAGTGACCGAGGTGGATGAGGATAGGAAGAGGATTCAGCTGAGTATGGTTTTTAAAAATTACCAAATTGACGGTATTTAATTAAATTTAGTCAATTAACTGACGGTATTTAATTGATTTCCGTCAGTTAATTGACGGAAATCAATAATTTTATATATCTTTGTGTCAAATAAAATCTAGTTTTATGGAAATAAATAGATTGGCACTTGATTTAGTTTTGCAAAAATTACAACCCAACAAGGTAGTCGTTTTGTTAGGAGCCAGACGAGTGGGCAAGACCGAACTGATTAAAAAACTTATGGAAAAAGTAACTGAAAAAGTACTTTTTTTAAACGGAGACGATATTGAATCACATAATTTATTAGAAATTCAGAGTACAGCCAATTTTAAAAGATTGCTTGGAGACACTAAATTTTTGATAATTGATGAAGCGCAGGAAATACCTGCCATTGGCAAAAAGCTAAAACTGATGGTGGATACCATTGAAGATTTAAAAGTTTTGGTAACGGGTTCTTCGGCATTTGAAATAAACAATCAGTTAGGCGAACCGTTGGTTGGCCGTATGAAAACCATCAATTTATATCCAATCGCGCAACTTGAATTTTCTAAGACAGAAGATTTTCTCGAAACCCGCAATAACCTAGAAGACCGATTAATATTGGGAAGTTATCCCGAATTGAGCCATATTACGAATCGCGAAGATAAAATAAGTTATTTAAAGGAGTTGGTGAATACCCAATTGTTGCGAGATGTTTTTGCTTTTGAAGGCATTAAAAAAAGAGACAAAATTATTGCGTTACTCCAGATTATTGCTTTTAGAACTGGTAGTGAATTGTCGCTGGAAAGTGTGGGGCGTGATTTGCAAATTAGTAAAAACACCGTTGAAAAGTATTTGGATTTATTTAGCAAGGTATTTATAATCTATAGCGTATCAGGGTTTAGCCGGAATAGGGATAATGAGATCACTAAGATGAAAAAATGGTATTTTGTTGATAACGGTATCCGTAATGCCATAATCAATTCGTTTAATTCGCTGAATACTAGAGAAGATGTTGGCAAACTTTGGGAAAATTACCTGAATTCGGAGCGAATTAAAAAAATGGGTTATACCGAAAATTTTGTTCATGATTACTTTTGGCGTACCCATACCAAACAGGAAATAGACAGGATAGAGGAAAAAGACGAACACTTATCAGCTTTTGAATATAAATACGGAAAAGCAAAATCAAAAATCCCAACGGAATTTGCAAAATCCTATCCCGAAGCGACTTTTGAAATTATCAATCAGGATAATTATTTGGATTATATCCTGTGATATTTTGATTCATTTCTTGCTTTTCCAAATAAATCCATCCAGAAGGTAATGAGTAAATTGTGGTACCGTCAATAGCGGTACCACTAAAAAATACCAGTTTGAAAAATCTTTTCCTGTACCTGAAAATTGTTCATTCCAAACTAAAATTTCCCAAAGATATTCTTCAGAAAAAGCAATAAAAATCAAGATTGCGATGAAGAATAAGAGCCCTTTGAAATGTTTGAAATAATGTAGCCAATTCAATTCTGCGACTGTTTTTTTATCGATTTCTTTCAGATAAATCAATGCCATATAAGGTATTCCGTGGGAAACTACATTGAGTAAAGTAAAAATTAAATCATTATTGAAATAAACGATTCCAAAATACCAGGACAAAATAGTTCCTACGATTATGGCGTTTTTTGGAATATTGAAATAGTTGGTTTTTACCCATAAATAGATTGTCCTAATAACATAAAAAAGGATTACAAAACCATAAATCCAGCTTAAAACAGTAATTAAAAAAGGATTTTGGAAATGCAAAAATTCATTTTCAATAAACCAGTTAAATTTTCTGGGTGCTGATAAAAACCAAAACAGCATGGGATAAATTGTGGCAGTGTAAATAATCAAGTTATCAATCCAAGCCCATTTTTTGGATTCATTTCGGGCATATAAGCGCATAAAACCATATTGCTGTCGAATGAAGTGGAAGACGGCGATATAAGCCAATACCGACCAAAAAACACTGCTTCCAAAAGAAAACAAAAACATTCCAATTAGAAAACACAAAATTGGCAATCCAATCAATAACTTTTTCCTTTTTTGAAATTCCTCAGCCACAAAATAAGTTTTAAATAAAGTGGCATAAACATGAGCCACATCAATAAAAACAATCAGAAAAAGCCAGGTATAAAACGAATATTCGTCCTCGATTTGGCGGAGTTGGTTTTGGAATAAAAACACAATGGCAACCACCACAAAAGAAGGTAGCAGTATAAACAAACTGTCTGTTTTTGGTTTATGAATCCAAGGCTGTTCCATCAATCATTGTGTTTACTGCGTTAATTCCCTGATGAAAAGCTTCTTCAAAAATAGAGATTCCTGATAAATCACTATGAGCAAAATAGATTTTGTCTGCAATGGGCTGAGAGGCTTCTTTTTTGGCTTTGCCATAAATAAAATTCGGAACAGGACTTATCATTCCGTGTCCCAAAATATGAATTTCAATACTTTCAGTGGCCAGTTCTATGGTGGGATGAGCTATTTTTAAATCATCAAAAACCATCTGTTTCCAATATTCTTTTGGTTTTTTATATAATTCCCTGCGTGTTTTTTTTAAATCGGCAGAGGAAAAACTATAGTAGTATGTAATTACTTTTTTGTCTTGTATTTGTTGTAAAGATTGTTGTTGATCATATACATATCCCAAACCTTTCGATCCATAAATTACATTGTCCCAACACAGCGGAAAACTGCCATTATCTGTTAAATCCGATACTACCAAAGTAGCCAAAAGCCAAGGAGTATAATGAAAATTGGTAGCCAATTCTTTTCTGTTTTCCAACAAATATTGGTTTACAAACTGAGGCGTTGCCAGCAAAATTTTATCGGCTGTTATGGCGATTGAGGTTTTGGTTTTATTGTCAAAAACTTTTGCGACAGCTTTATTGTTATTGCTTTCTATTTGGTAAACCAGATGATTTTTAAGCGATTTTCCTTTTACATATTTATGCAAATGATGGGCTAACCGCGAATTTCCTTCTGGCCATGTTAATACCGTGTCTTGTTTGTTTTCGGAAGCATTTTGTTTTCTTCCTGCAAAATAATGAATGCCGGCATAAGCAGAAACATAGTTAATTCCCAAACCAAAATCATCTTTGCAACAATAATCAATATAATTAAAAAGAGGTTGGGATGTAAAATGATTCCGATCAAACCATTCTTTCATCGTAATGGAATCCAGTTCTTTTACTTCGTTATTTTGGGAGGATTCAGCGAGCGGAATCATAAACCAATATTTCCCCTGTTCGTCTTTTTTTATTCTAAAATCATCCATTAATTTAAAAAATCGGACTAATTCCGTATCTTCCTGAATTGTATTTCCTGCCTTTGGAACAATTCCATCCTGCCAGTTATTTTTAATAAACAAACGTTCATCAGGAGCAAAAGTGAGCTGTGTTTCATCAAATTTTGGGAAACCCTTGGAGTCATAACCCAATATGATTTTTTCTTCTTCCAAAAATTCCAATAAGGCTTTATCTTCTAAATTAGGCAAAGGCAGATAATGGGCACCTAATGGATATTTGGAGTATTTATTTTCTCCATTGGATGAATTTCCGCCCAAATGATCTTCTAATTCAACCATCAGAAAATCAGTAATTCCTCTTTTGGTCAATTGTCTGGAGGCACTTAAACCTGAAATTCCGCCACCTACAATTAAATAAGGAATTGAAATTTCCTGTGTTGGTTTAGGAAAATTTTGGACCCGAAGCCGATGACCCAAAATATGGTTGGTTCCGGATAACCGAATTAATAAAGTAACCACTTTTTCTTTGCAGGCATCCAAAAAAGGAACAACCAGCAAGGAAGTTGCAATTATTTTGAAGAAATTCCTTCGTGAATTATTGTAATTTTCCCCATTCTTCATCGAAATAGCGTACTAAAATTTGGTTGTCTAATCGATTGATTTCTATGTCTTTTGAAATCATATCCTGAGAAAAATAATTGAATTTATCAAATTGATAATTGTAAAAACGGAGGTTATTCAATTTTCGGTTTACTGTATTGAAAGTGGTTCCAAAGCCGTTAATGGCAATGGTATAACCCCATTCGCCAAACGAAGGAACATAGGCGTGATAAGCATCTGCCTGCGGAAAAACCTGCATCACCGTTTTATTGATACACCAAAATGATTTAGGAGCAAAATACGGGGAAGTGGTCTGAATCACTGCAACCGCATCTGGATTTAATAGTTTTTGGACGGTGGCATAAAAGTTAAGCGAATATAATTTTCCCAAACTATAATTGGACGGATCGGGAAAATCGATAATCACCACATCAAATTTTTCGGTGCAGTTTTTGGCCCAAATGTAGGCGTCTTTGTTGTAAACGGTGACTTTAGGATTGTTGAGCGAATTTTTATTAAATCCGGTTAATATGGTATTGGTTTTGAACATTTTGGTCATTCCTTCATCCAAATCTACGAGGGTAATTTTTTTAACGTCCTTATATTTCAATATTTCTCTGACTGCCAGTCCATCTCCACCACCAAGAACCAAAACATTAGTCACATTTTTTGCCATCGATAGGGCAGGATGTACCAAGGCTTCGTGATAGCGGTATTCATCCGCGGAGCTAAACTGTAGATTGTTGTTGAGGTACAGCCGGTAATCGTTTTTATTGTGTGTCAAAACGATTCTTTGATAAGGGGTTGTGTTGGTATAAATGATGTTTTCACCATACAATTTTCCTTCTGAAAAGGATAAAATTTTGTCCGAGAAAATAAAAACGACCAGTAAAAATAAAAACGACAGTATTGCTTTGCTTCTTAAAAAGTATATTTTTTTCAATTCCTTTTTGAGCATAAAACACAATGCGATGGCAATGGAAACATTAATCATTCCGAAAAACAGGGAAGTACCCATAATGCCAAGTTTTGGCACTAAAATCAATGGAAATAAAATGGATGCTAACAATGCTCCTATATAATCAAAGGTAAAAACATTGGAAACCAAATCCCTAAATTCGACTTTGTCTTTCAGGATATTCATCAACAGCGGAATTTCTAATCCCACCAGACATCCGGTTACGAAAACCAGAAAGTAAAGTATAAACTGAAACGAATAAATGCTTTCGAAAAGCAAAAATAAAATTACGGAGCTTAATCCTCCAATCAATCCAACCAAAATTTCAATTTCAACAAAAGTGTTGAGCAGATTCTTGGTCAAAAATTTTGAGAAATACGAGCCAATCCCCATCGAAAAAAGATAGACTCCAATGATGAAAGAGAATTGTTTTACCGAATCGCCTAATAAGTAACTTGCCAAAGTTCCGGCCACCAGTTCGTAAACCAGTCCGCAGGTGGCAATGGTAAATACGGCAAAAAGCAGTAAATATTCAAATTTTAATAGCTTTTTACCCATGAATCGCTGCGCTAATAATCATTGAAATACCAATGATAAAGGATGCCAAAACAATTGCCAAAGCCACGTTATTATTTTTTGAAATTTGATTCCATGTATTTTCGGGGGTTAATTTTTCGAGGATAAAATAAGCTATCAATAGAATGACAATTCCTAAAAGCGAAAATACAATTGAAGCTAAAACGGGTTTCATTGTTAAAATATCCATAGTGTTTTGGTTTTAATTATTTGTGGTAAAAATGATTAATGCTTCTTCCGGCGGAGGTAGGTTTGTAATTTTCTGTCGATTCGCAGTCGCAAATCCTGCTTCCGGTTTCGTTATAATAAACAAAAAGACCGTAGAAAAACAATCCCACCAGGAGCAAGAGATAATTGGCTTTAATAAAAGGTATAATTTTTTCCATACAATTAGTTGTTATTCATTCCATCTTCGTTCTTCAAAATTTTTGTCGAGATAATACATCCCGATAACAAACACGATCATAAATATACAAACCAGCCATACATTTCTGTTGGACGGACTTGACCAAGTTGCCTGAATTTGAATGGATTGGTTGAGGGAATCTTCAGTTGCTTTCATCGGTGTGACTGAAAGATGGTATTTGCCTTCGGCAACACCACATATATTGAACTCTTCGGTTGTATTTCCTTCTGTCCAGTTTTCTCCGTCCGTATAACCGTGGTAGTATTCAATGTCTTTATTTGCATAGATTTCTTCGCCCGTCATTTCGTTTATCAACGCTACTTGTACATTGGCCCAAGAATTATCAACATTGGAATGAACCCTTATGGATAGCGGTGCAGCGCTTCCCTTCAAAGTGAAGGATGGCGTTACATAATCTTTGGTGGTAAATTGGTCAAAAGGAATTTCGGTATTCAGCACATTTTGTTCGACACGGTCTTTATTCAAAATCCAATTGGTAATCAGAATTAATAAAGCGACAAAACAGAATGTTAAGGCTAAATTTTTAATATTGAATATAAATGGCTGTACTTGTCCGATGCCTCTTTTTGACGGTAAATTAGACACGCCAAATGCTTTTTTAATTTCGCTTTTCGAAATGTGTTTTCCTAAGAAAGCGGTTTGTTCATGACCGCATTTTTCAAAAGAAAGCATTAATGGTGGATTGATATATTCAATTAATTCAATCTTGTCAAAAACATCAAAATCAAAAAATCCCTGAGCAGCAATTAGTGTTGGATAGTAATAATCGTATCTGTCATAGGTGATGCTTTCGTGTTCTACAGTCAATGGATGGTTTCCTACTTTGGTTTTAAACTCTATTTCGGTCAAAATAATCCAATGTCCTGCTGCTTCAGACAGGTATAAATAATTGCCTTGTTTTCCTTCCAGAATATATTCAGCCCATTCGAATCCTTTATTTTGCTTAATCAGGATTCCAATAATTTTATATTCTTTTTCGTCAAAAACAGCTGTTTGACCTAATCCTAATTTTTCGTCAAAAGAATATGGCTTACGTTTATTATAAAATTTGAGTCCTGCTTCAGTGTTTTTGTAAACAGAAGTACAGTTGGGACAGGCAAAATTTGTTACTTCAAAAGTAACATCCAGAGCTGTAGTCGTGTTGCAGTTATAACAAGGTACCGTCATATGCTATCGGTTAATTTCGAAATCTTTTAAAACTTTGGCATCAAAATACTTGATATAGGCAGCAGTAATCTCTTTTACCTTATCGGTATTATCCTGAAGGTAGTTACACAAATAAACATCCAAAGTCAATTGTTTAAATTCGGGCCAGGTATGAATGCAGATATGTGATTCTTTTAAACAGATGGCAATGGTAAAACTATTGTTGTCAAAATCATGCTGACTGATGCCTACTTTTTCTAAATTGTATTTTAAAATTAATTCTTCAGAAAAAGCTATAAAATTCCCGCTGGAAATTAATTTTTCTTTTTGCTGAACTTCTAGGGTAACTAATTTGTGGAGACCTGGAGAATAGGTATTGTGAATCATTCAACAATTACTTTTTTACTAAAGTAGAATTTTTATTCATAATTATTTATTTTATAAAGACCTGATTTTTGCTGATTGTAATCAGCAATGAAAAGCTGAAGTATAGCATCAGTTTCAATCATTGGTATAAAGGATGATGGCAAAGCCCATAAATAAAAAAAACGGAGCCCAAATTATTTGCCCCCCGTTTTTTTTAAAGCTGGATAACTCCTCCAACATTAAAACTGCCACCAGAATTAGTGATGTTTGCACTACTGGCCTTATTGATATTAGTTAAGCCTGCGAAAGCTTGATAGTCAAGTAAAATACCAAATCTCTCAGTAACTTCAATTTTGTACCCAATTCCAAAAGACAGCCCTAATTGAAATGATTCGATATCGCTCTGAGGTATTTCCATAGTAGTTCCTGCAGCATCAACTTCTGCATTTAATAAAAATGAAGGGCTGAATCCAAAATTTAAATTCCATTTTCGGGTACTGCCAAAGTGCCAGTTGGCATTTATTGGTTTAATTTATCTTTCCATACACCTCCTATATAATCGTATTCAGCTCCCATTTTGTCAAAAGCTAATCCCGAACGTAAACTCCATCTATCATTGAAATAATAGTCAGCCGATGCGCCAAATGACACTCCAGTAGTTGAGTCAGTACTTTCTCCCTCATTGTTTTCTCCAAACGATGAATATCCAATTTTTGGTGTAATTTCAATAGTCCCTTTATCTTTAATTTGAGCGATTGCACTCATAAAAGAAATTAGGGCAACAAAAGGTAGTAAAATTTTTTTCATTTTTAATTGTAGTTTTTTGGTTAAAATTTCGGCGTGAATGTACTAAGCAAAAGTTTAATAAACAACGAAAACAAGAAAAATCTTAATTATTTTTTATACACAATTTATCAAATAGGATTATTATTTTTGTATATAAAAAACTACAAACTAAACATAACTACGTATTTTTACTTAATAGCAAAAAATTGCGAATATCCAAAAGCAGCTGTTCTAAGTAGAGGGAGAAATTAGGGATGTCAATTTTTCAGCCTTCATTTATAAAAAATACACAACAAAAGCCTCTTTTTTTGAAGTGAAAGGAAGGCTTGATCGGAACTGCTAATTATTATTTATTGCGAAAAACTTATACATTTACTTAAAATAAAGACAGTTACAGTAAAATATTTACTGATTTTGAGATTTAGCCGATATTTATTCATTGAATGGAACGATTGGTTTTTGTGGTATTAAGTAAAAAACAATAGATAGCTACAGATGAAAGAGAATCAAGCCATTTGCAATAGTTGTAGTAATGATAATTGTTTTATCAGAAAGCATATTCATTTGCCCAACATGCAAAGTTATATAGAGAAAAAGCACAGTTTTACCTGCAAGAAAGCACAGCAGTTTATTATTGAGGGAGCGCCAATTCAAGGGCTTTATTTCGTGCAAAAAGGCAAAGTGAAAACCGTGAAAACAGGAATCAACGGAAGGGAACAAATTGTTCGTTTTACTACTGATGGTGACACCGTTGGTTTCAGGGGATTTGGTACAAGCAATCGCTATTTGATAGGCGCTTATGCCTTGGAAGACACTGTTTTGTGTAATTTTAATAATGAGGTAATGATGGATATTCTTAAGCATGTTCCTGAGTTCACATATGATATGATGCTTTTTTATGCCGAGGAATTGAACAAGAGCGAGAACAATATCCGCAAGATTGCCCACATGAACGTGAGAGAACGCGTGATTGACACCTTATTGTATATTCATCGAAAATTTGGCCAAACCAACGACTTGATTAATATTGATTTGTCCCGAAAAGAAATTGCCGATTTTGCCGGAACTACCGAAGAGCAAGTAACTCGTGTAATTTCGAGTTTGAAGAGAGAGGAATTGATAAAAACAGTCGGAAAGAAAATTGGATTACAGAAAATAAGCAAAATGCAATCGGAAATTATGGAACATAAGTATGTCTAAGTAGTTTTAGATTATGTGTGTTAGATTTAAAAGCCCTTTTTGGGCTTTTTTTTATGGAAAATAAATATCGTTTTTTATTTTTTTCTGATAGGTAATTTATAAGTAAAAGGTTTAGACAAAATAGAAGTATAATAAACCCAGTAAATAGGGTACTTTATAAAAATAATTTGCGAAAACGCAGTAAATTTTTTGCCATCAGAATATTTTTTACTGTGTAAAAAAGAGGTTTTAAGCTGTAAAAAACAAATACGTAAGTATAAATACGTATGTAAATTTGCTTCATACTAATCAAAACCTATTTGTCATGCAAAAGATTACAACAGGAATACAAAAAATAAAAGCATTAAAGGAAAGCAGGAATTCAAAATCAATTTTATTAGGACTAACAATAACATTGTTTGGTTCATCAGTAGCAAATGCACAGCTGACTGCTACAGGACAATTCAGACCAAGAACAGAGTTCAGAGACGGATACAGTACATTGCAGGCAAAAGATGCAGAGACTGCAGCTTTCACTTCACAAAGAACAAGATTAAATGTTGGATTCACAGGATACAGATTCAAATTTTTTGCAGCGATTCAGGATGTTCGCGTTTGGGGACAGGATGCTTCAACAATAAACAGAGTAACAACTGCTGAGAATAACGGTGTACAATTACACGAAGCTTGGGGGGAAATTATGCTGAATGACACGATAAGCAGCATTCAAAATCTTTCTTTAAAAATAGGACGTCAGGAAATTTCATACGATGATCAAAAGGTTATTGGAGGTCTTGACTGGTTACAGCAGGCACGTTACCACGATGCGGTTGTCCTGAAATATTTCAACAAAGGATGGACTGCCGATTTTGGAGCAGCATTTAACCAAAACAAAGAATTATTAGCAGGAACAATTTACAATGGTGTTCCGGCTGCAACATCAGGCTATACAGCTGGTACAAACGGTTTAGGAACGAATTACAAATCACTTGAATATGTTTATCTGGCTAGAAAGTTTTTCTTTGGAGACATTTCCTTTTTATTCTTAAGTGATAATTTCAATAAATATACAAATGTAACTGAAGGAACTCCGCCGGTTACAACCAAAGTAAATGAGCAGGGAATCTGGACACGTAACACGACTGGTTTCTACTATAATGTGAATGCGACTAGAAAATTAAAATTTGAAGGAAGTGTATACCACCAATTTGGTCATGACAAAAACGGACGCAGTCTGAACAGTAATCTGGCTTCTATCACTTCGACTCTGCAAGTAGGAAGAAAACTGTTTGTAGGCCCTGGTATTGATTATTTATCAGGTAATGATGGGACAAAAGCCGTTACAGCGACTTCAGAGAACAATCAATTTGATCCGCTTTACGGAACACCTCACAAATTCTGGGGATATATGGATTACTTCTACGCTTCAAGCGGTTTTGGCTCACAAGGTCTGTTAAACTACTTTTTGAAAGCGAAATATAACCTGAAAGACAACCTGACTCTTTTTGCTGACGTTCACTGTTTTGAAGCAGGAAACACTTTATCTAACGGAGCAGGAGGAACACAAACCAGCTATTTAGGAACAGAGCTTGACTTGAAAATGTCTTACAACATGACCAAAATGATCAATATCGAAGCTGGATATTCTGTAATGCAGGCTACAAAATCAATGGCTTCGGCACAAGTTAAAGCAGTTGCCAATGCTAACCTTACTCCGCAATGGGCGTATGTAATGGTAAATATTAAACCAAATTTTTTAAATAAAAAGTAATTGAATTAACAATTAAAAAACTAAAAAAATGATACAGACTAAAAAACATATAGGAACTCTTTTTGCCCCATTGATGTTGATAATGTGTGCGGTTTTGTTTTCTTCTTTCACGGCAAAACCAAATCCGCCAGCGGGTGAACCTGTAAAATTAGGTTTTATTCCTTTAACCGACTGTTCGCCAATTGTAATGGCCAAAGAATTAGGTTTATTCAAAAAATACGGTGTTGAGGTGGTTGTTACCAAAGAAACATCCTGGGCCAATGTCCGTGACAAAATCCTGACAGGCGAATTAGACGGTGCACACTGTCTTTACACAATGCCTTTCTCAGTGTACACCGGAGTAGGAGGAAAAGCCGGTTCTGAAATGAAAATAGCCATGATGCTTAATGTAAATGGGCAAGCGATCACTTTGTCGAATGATTTTTGCGGAAAGGTTTCATTCAAACAAATGAACAAAGTGACGCCTGTCGTGGCTGCTAAACTAAAAGCCGAAAAGGAAGTGACTTTTGCGATGACTTTCCCAGGAGGAACTCATGATTTGTGGTTAAGAAACTGGATGTCATTGGCAGGTTTAAACCAAAAAGCGGTAAAAATCATCACTATTCCGCCTCCGCAAATGGTAGCCAACATGAAAGTGGGCAACATGGACGGATATTGCGTAGGCGAACCTTGGGGCGGTGTTGCCGTAAAACAGGGAATTGGTTTTACACAAATCGCTTCTCAGGATATCTGGAAAGACCACCCGGAAAAAGCACTGGTTGTAAACAAAGACTTTAGTAATTCACGACGCGAAGATTTGAAGAAAGTAATGAAAGCCATCATGGAAGCCTGTATCTGGCTTGATAATCCTGCCAACCGCAAGAAAGCCGCAGCTATCATTGGGAAAGCACCTTATGTAAACGCTCCAGCCGATGTTATCGAAGCAAGATTAATGGGAGATTACAATTTAGGCTGTAATCAAGGGACCGAAGTTTATGACAAAGACTATATGCTTTTTTACAAAGGGGGAACAGTAAATTACCCTCGCAAATCCTACGGAATCTGGGCAATGGCACAATTTGTACGATTTGGATATCTGAAAGAAGAACCAAATTATCAAGCAATCGCCGATAAATTAATTCTTCAGGATTTATACGAAGAAGTGGCCAAGAGCATGAAAATTAAAATCCCTGCAGACGACATGAAACCGTTTTCTCTAACCATGGACAAAACCGTTTTCAATCCAGCAAATCCATCAGCATATTTAAAAGTGGTGAAACATTAGAAAAAGAAGCTAAGATTCTAAGTCTTTTAAAAACCTTAGAAACTCAGTATCTTAAAAAATAATAATTAGGGCGTGACCCCGCGGAAAAAGGGGCTTACTTTTAGAAATAAATATTCAGCCCCTTTTTTCCGCGGGGTCGGGCTATCCGCGCTACTTCGGTAGCTTGCTCCTATCCCTCACGCGTTCGTAAAAGCTTAGAAACTCAGATTTTTAGCAACTTAGTAACTTAAAAAAAATAATTATGTCAAATTCAACTACAGCAGCAATAGAAACAGAAGCGATAGCAGGAAGCAATCCTCTTCTAAAAACTTTTGGTAAAGTAATTAAGAAAAAAAGCCTCAAAAAAGCCTCACGTTATATAATTGAAAAAGCAAAATCAATTGCATTTGCCTGTATTGGACTGGCTGTTTTCTGTGGATTTTGGGCTGCATTAAGTATTTATACAAAAGAAGCTCTTCCAAGTCCGTTAGCAACGTTAAAAGTATTGTACGAAATGCTAAGCGACCCATTTTACGATTACGGTCCGAACGATAAAGGGATTGGACTGCAGCTGTTTGTTTCGATAAAAACCGTTTTGACCGGATTTTTGTTGGGTTCTTTATTTGCAATTCCTTTCGGAATTCTGATTGGAGCCAGCTCATTTTTCAAAAAAATATTTTATCCGATTGTTCAGTTCTTGAAACCGGTTTCGCCTTTGGCTTGGTTCCCAATAGGTTTGGTGGTTTTCAAAGACACGGGATTGGCAACTATATTCATCGTGTTTATCACTTCGCTGTGGTCTACGCTGATTAACACGGCTTTTGGAGTGGGAACGATTCCGCAGGATCATAAAAATGTAGCCAAAGCTTTTGGTTTCTCAAAATGGAGGTATTTATCCAAAGTGGTTTTTCCATATACCTTGCCTCATATTATCACAGGATTGCGATTGAGTATCAGTGTGGCGTGGCTGGTGATTGTTGCCGGCGAAATGTTATCAGGTGGTGCAGGAATTGGATTTTTTGTATGGGACAGCTGGAATGCATTGAGCTTGGAAAAAGTGATTTCAGCCATCATCATCATCGGATTTGTGGGAATTATTTTTGACGGATTTTTTACAATGATTGAGAATAAGGTATCGTATAAAGGGTGAAAAAGCTGCTAAGATACTAAGCCGCTAAGTTCTACTATTTATTGTAGCGCAGTATTATTAAGTTAAATGAAATCCAGAGGATTTCAATGTTTATAGAAATCAAATGTACACAAAACAGCAACCCCAGCGGGGTTGTACGATACAGACAAACAGATGACCCCGCTGGGGTCATTATCGAAATCGAATATTATTTCTATAAACATTAGATCTCGATGAGGTCTTAAAAAAACTAACTTAATGATATTGGAATTGGCTTAGAAACTCAGCATCTCAAAAACTTCTAAAAAAGCAGAATGTTGTTCTTTAGCCCCGATAGAAGTGGAAATCCTTGTTTGCCGGGGTTCGGCAAACAAGATTGAAACGGATAGCGGGAGGAAACTCTCAGATAAAAGACAAATGTTCTGCTCCAAAAAAAGCGTAGTCCCGATAGTTATCGGGATAGAATCTCAGAAACTATTAACATTTAAAATATATCGACATGAGCTATTTAGAAATAAAAGATTTGGAAATTTCTTTTCCAACACCAAAAGGAAAATATATTGCAGTAAGAGACATCAACCTTTCTATCAAAAAAGGTGAAATCATATCAATCATCGGGCATTCGGGCTGCGGAAAATCGACCATTATGAATGCGATAGGAGGGATGCTGACTCCAACAGGAGGTTCGGTCGTACTGGATGATAAAAATGTAAAAGGACCTGGTCCGGACCGTGGAATTGTTTTTCAGAACTATTCGCTTCTGCCTTGGCTGACAGTGGAAAACAATATTTTTCAGGCAGTGGATTCGGTTATGAACTGTTCTATTGAAGAGAAACATGAAATCGTGATCAAAAACCTGAAAATGGTGAATTTGTTTCAGCACAAAGATAAATTACCGGGACAGCTTTCGGGCGGGATGAAACAAAGGGTGGCCATTGCCAGAGCTTTTGCAATCAATCCGGGAGTATTGCTTATGGATGAACCTTTTGGCGCACTGGATGCTTTGACCAAAGGCGCTATGCAGCTGGAGGTTTTGAAATTATGGAACCTGAACAACAGAGAAAAAACAATCGTGATGATTACGCACGATATTGAGGAAGCCTTGTTTTTGTCTGACCGGATTGTGGTTCTGCATAATGGTCCGGCTTCTACCATCCGTGAAATCGTAACTGTAAATCTGCCAAGACCGCGAAATAAAATCGAAATCGTAAAAACTCCCGAATATATTGAACTGAGAGATCATTTATTGCATTTGCTGACCGATCACTTTTCTATTGAGGATATGGGAGTAACGTATAAAAGCTAGTTAATTTTGTTTGCCCAAAAAAGGTTTTTTCCAATGTTGAAAAGACCTTTTTTAAAATATAAAAATTCCAAACTCCATATGAATATATAGAGTTTGGAATTTTTATATTAGAAAGAATTTCTAAGAAAATTTATTCTTTAGTTTCTTCTTTTTTATCAGCTGGCTGATCGTCTTTGGCTGCGTTTTTAAATTCTTTAATACCGCTTCCTAAGCCTTTCATTAATTCTGGAATTTTTTTACCTCCAAAAAGTAATAAAACAACTGCCAATATAACAAGGATTTCTGTAAGTCCAAATCTTCCCATGATTCAATATTTAACGCCGTAGCAAATTTGTAATTATATAATGGACAAAGGTATATAGAATAAATTTATGAGCATTACTTTTAAACTGTTTTTTGTTTGAGATAGCGTTAAATATTTTATAAAATTACAGTGTTTGTAGTACAACTACTTATAAGAGGCAAGTGTTGACAACACTTTTAATTATTATATTTGTGACATAAATGCACATCATGCCTAAAAATCGATTAAAGAGAAAAAAATTTTGGGATAGATTATTAATCAAAAATCGATTGATAATTTTGAATGAAAATACTTTTGAGGAAATTTTTTCTTTTAAATTAAATATAATGAGCGTATTTGTCACGCTTACACTGGGCGCCATTTTTTTGATTTCAGCCACAACGATATTGATTGCTTTTACTCCACTACGGGAATTTATTCCTGGCTATTCTTCATCGGAACTAAAAAAAAACGCCACCGTTTTAGCCCTAAAATCGGATTCTCTTTCGAAAGCTTTAAAGAAAAACGAATTGTATATCAAGTCCATTCAAAAGGTGTTGACGGGCGAATTAGAATATGCCAAATTCAATAAAGATTCTATACTTTCAAGCACTGAAGAAACAGTGGAACCAGTAGATTTATCTCCATCAAAAAACGAAATAGAATTGAGAAAAAGAGTGAAGGAAGAAGAGAATATCTCAACAGTTTCACCAAACGGAAAGAGTCAAAAAACTAAAAAATAATCCGTATGTTCCTAATTATAAAGAACAGCACAATTTTAAAATAAACCCCAACATAATGTCACTAAAATCAATTGCGGCAAAAATATTTGCCCAAAGAATACATAAGAAAACGCAGGCCTGGGCCAATTCACCTGTTGAAACCCAGAAAGCTGTTTTTCAAAATTTAATAGAAGAAGCAAAGCTGACTGAATTTGGGAAAGACCATCATTTTGATGAAATAAAAACATACGAAGATTTTGCAAAACAAGTTCCTATTCGGGATTATGAAGCCTTGAAACCGTATGTGGACAGAGTTGTTAAGGGGGAAGAAAATATTCTTTGGAAAGGAAAACCGCTGTATTTTGCCAAGACTTCGGGGACAACTTCGGGTGCCAAATACATTCCGCTGACCAAGGAATCGATGCCGTTTCATATTCAGGCTGCCAGAAATGCCATTTTAAATTATATTCACGAAACAGGAAATGCCAGTTTTGTAAACGGAAAAATGATTTTCCTGCAGGGAAGCCCCATTCTGGATGAAAAAAACGGAATAAAACTAGGAAGACTGTCTGGAATTGTGGCGCATTTTGTTCCAAAATACCTCCAGAAAAACCGTCTGCCTTCTTGGGAAACCAATTGTATTGAAGATTGGGAAACCAAAGTTAATGCGATTGTCGGAGAAACTATCAATGAGGATATGTCTGTGATTTCGGGGATTCCATCCTGGGTGCAGATGTATTTTGAAAAACTGCAGCAAAGAGCAGGAAAACCAGTTGGAGAGATTTTCAAGAATTTCAATCTGTTTATTTATGGCGGCGTTAATTATGAACCGTATAGAGCCAAATTTGAAAATCTTATAGGAAGAAAAGTTGACAGTATTGAGCTGTTTCCCGCTTCGGAAGGTTTTTTTGCTTATCAGGATTCTCAAAAGGAAAAGGGAATGTTACTGCTGATGCATTCAGGAATTTTTTATGAGTTTATAAAAGCAGATGAATTTTATTTGGAAAACCCAAAACGATATACGATTGGCGAAGTGGAACTGGGTGTAAATTATGTTTTGATTATTTCAACCAATGCAGGACTTTGGGGATACAACATAGGTGACACGGTTCAGTTTACCTCTTTGAAACCATACCGCGTTATTGTTTCGGGAAGAATCAAGCATTATATTTCGGCTTTTGGAGAACATGTTATTGGGAAAGAAGTGGAACATGCTCTGCAGGAAGCAATGGAAGGAACCAGCGTGAGAGTCAATGAATTTACCGTTGCGCCTCAAATCACTCCTGCTGAAGGCCTGCCGTATCATGAATGGTTTATCGAATTTGAGAATGAACCGGAGGATTTTAACTCTTTTGCGGAAGCGCTGGACAATGCCATGCGTAAACAGAATATTTATTACGACGATTTGATCGTTGGTCATGTTTTGAAAAAATTAGTTATTACCAAAGTTGCCAAAAACGGTTTTCAAGACTATATGAAATCAATAGGGAAATTGGGCGGGCAAAATAAGATTCCGAGGTTAAGCAATGACAGGAAAATAGCGGATGAATTACCGTTATAAAATCAAACACTTTTTCAACGTACTGAAAATAAAGCACTATTTTTCCTTTATAACGGAAAAAACCAGACGTTTTTGAATAAAAGTTAAACGTACAGTATGATTTGCAAAGGATTTTAAATAGTTACAATTCTATAATATTAATGAAGAGAACAAAATCCTTACATTTGAAAGTATTAAAATAAAACAGCATGAAAGACACTAAAAATATATCCAGATCCAGAGCGCATGAATCATCGGCGGCAATTGAAAAAATGTACATTACGATGCGTCATCTTTTTAATAGAGGTTTTTATAAACCGATGGGAGTTTCTGGAGACACTTTGAGAGAAGCTTTGTTAGCTTTAAGACCCGAAATATATGGGAATATTGCTGAAGAGAAAGTAGAATTGAACGGTCTTTTATATGTTATAGAACGTCTTCCAATAGGAATTGAGGAGTGCCGTTTTATTAATCTTACTTCAGATGAAGGGTATTCCAAATCGCATTTTCAAGCGATAGTGCCGCCAAAAAGGCGCCGTAACTGTTATCGTATTGATGAAGAGCAGATGAATGTCGAAATCACCAGAGGCCGATCTGACATTTATGATATTCTGACGCATCTAACATTCATTTTTATTGAATCGCATAAAATTAAAAACAGGGTTTTACAGGATGAAATTGGTGAAGTTTCCCGTGATTGGATTAAGCTGGAAGCAGCGGTTTCCCAGACCAAAAAACTTACTCTGGTGGAAAAAGAAAAAGCGATTTCTCATGCAGCTAATATTCTGGGAAGAACATTTGAGGAAGTTTTGAATATCTATGATGATTTTGGTACCGATACCGCTCCCGACCGTTTCCTGCATGTGATTTATTGGCTTGGAAAATTAGCAATTGAAGAAGTTAATGATAACCAGAAAAGAACGATTACTTTCAGCCCGGTTTTGAGAGAGCGTCTGGGACACCACATTCACGGCGAGATTTGGGCAAACAACATAAAAGAAGTGCTGAAAGCTAATGAATTATTAGACAGGCCAATTCACGTAATCAGTGCCAATATGCACTCGGTGATGAATTCTATTTTTGCAACGCCACATTTAAAAACGAAATTCAAAGACAAATCGGATTTCTTTATTTATGAAGAGCTGAGCAAGTCGGGTGCCAATGAAGTCCGTAGTCAGGTAGAAGCTTTGGCACTGAAACAAGGAATGATTTTCCTGCCGGATGCTTCGGGAACTAATATAGATGTCCAGATTTTTGATACCGCCAAAATAGACTGGTCCAAAACAGCTTTTCCAAAAGCAGATTTAGGAGATAAAAAACCGGTACTTATTGTTATGGATTATGCTTTTGGAGAGCAGGCTTATGAAACGGTAGATGAATTACTAAGGCCTTATAAAAAAGATACACTGCTTAATGTAAAATCGGTTTCTATTATGGGTAAAGCAGGAATTCTGGAAGGTGGGAAAGGAGACATTATGATTCCGAATGCACATATCAATGAAGGGACAGCTGATAATTATTTCTTCGAAAACGAACTGACTCCGGAAATGTTTGAAGGTAATGATATAGCAGTTTATGCAGGACCAATGGTTACTGTCCTTGGAACCTCATTGCAGAACAAAGATTTATTAAAGTTCTTTTATGAATCAACTTGGAGAGTTATAGGACTTGAAATGGAGGGTTCTTATTATCAGAAAGCCATTCAGGCGGCTTCCAAAATCAGAAAAAGCGTTCCACATGATATCAAAGTCAGATATGCTTACTATGCATCGGATAATCCGCTGGAAACAGGAAGTACTTTGGCTTCTGGAGGATTGGGAACAACGGGCGTGAAACCAACTTATTTAATTACAATTAAGATTTTGGAACAAATATTTAATATAAAATAGATTAAGAAATGAGTACACAAGTACCACAAAGTAATGATGATCAAGAAATAGATTTAGTACAGATTTCAAAAAAAATCAGTAATTTTTTTGATGGGATAAACAGGTCTATTTTTAGAGGCATTCAGTTTTTTGTTCGAAATTGGGTAGTTTTTTTACTGTTGTTTATAGCTGGATTTGGCGTGGGGCTGTTTTTGGACAAAACACAAAAACAATATGATAATAAAATAATTGTAGAGCCAAATTTTGGAAGTGTTGATTATTTGTATTCTAAAATAGACTTGATTCAGTCGAAGATTCAGACAAACGACACTGAATTTTTTAAAGCTATTGGAATATCGAATGTTCCAAAAATTTCAAAAATTTCAATTGAACCTATAGTTGACGTCTTTAAATTTGTTAATAATAATGAGCAAAATTTAGAAGTATTAAAATTAATGACTGCCAATGGCGATTTAAAATCTATTATTAACGAAACTACAACGGTAAAGAATTATCCGTTTTATATTATCAGCTTTTCGACAGATGGCTTATTAAGAGATCAAAGCACGGCTGCTGCATTATTGAATTATATTAATACCAGTAAATATTATTCTGAAGTCCAAAAAATCAGAATAAATAATATCCGGCAAAGAATTAAAGAGAACGATGAGGTAGTTGCCCAAATTGACGGGATATTGAATAAGTTTTCTAGTTCAGAATATGCTGGTAATCAAAAGAATGACAAATTAGTATATTATAATGAAAATACACAGCTGAATGATCTTATTAAAACGAAAGATGGCTTACTAAGAGAAAATGCAGATCTCAAGTTAGAATTAGCAACCTCTGATAAAATTGTAAAAGAGAGTTCCATTGTGACTAATATCGAAAATGATAATTCAGTGAAAGGCAAAACTAAATTTTTATTGCCATTTTTATTTATTTGTTTCTTTATTTTTGTTGTGTTGGTAAAATCTTTTTATAAAAAACAGCAATCATTACTTAGATAACACAACTAGTGACTGTGAGTTTTTAAATAATTATTCAATTTCTTATTTTAAGATGAAAAATTTTTTACTATTTAAATTGAATAATGAAAGGTTAAGAAAAATTCTATTTGGAATTGCTGTTGTTTTATTAGTAATCATTCCTAAAGGAGGCTTCAAAATTGCTGGCATACCTCTTACTTGGGGATATCTGTATTTAGGTTTATTATTTATATTGGTGACACTTGTAATCCTAGATAAATATCAATTTAGGATTAATTCTAAGCATTATATGTGCTACGTGGCAACTTTGCCATTTGTCTGTTATTTCACTATTCATTTAGCTATTCTTGGATATGATGGAACAATTGGAAATCTGATATCATTTTATGTTAGTTTTGTTTTCCTTCCTTTGTTATTTTTTGTTTTTTTAAGTTCTTTTTTAGCAAAAATTGATGGCAATTATATTGAAAGATTAATTACAAATGGTGTATTTGTTGTTGCTGTTTATGGGATATTTTTATTTATTTATAAACAAACCAAAGGTGAATTTCTGGAAATTCCGTACATAACGGTAAATGCAGCTGATTTGGGGGAGTTATCACGATCAAAATTTAATCAGCGGGGTTCTGTCAGTAAACTTATTTCGACTTATAATAACGGTAATATTTTTGGAGTTTGTATATTGATGCTATTTCCTGTATTTTATAAAAACTGCCAATCAAAAATTAAAATTTTAATTGTTATTACTGCTCTTTTATTAACATTATCCCGAACAGTTTGGATAGGTTTAATCTTTTATTTTTTAGTATTATATAGAAATCGTTTTCTAAAATTAGCTAAAGCTTATGTTATAGGCGGAATTATATTGTTTTTTTTAGGATCAATATTGATGACTCGTTATTTCCAGTATGGTTCTTTAGAAGGTTTTATATTTGATTCCAATTTAGGAGGAAGGATAATACAGATTCGTCAATTCCGTGAAATAACTCTTATTGGAAATACCGCTTATAAAGTTATTGAAGAAATTGTTTATTTATCTGTTTTTAAACAATTTGGAATTGTGGGATTACTATTGTTTTGCATTTCTTTTTTTGCACCGGTTTATATTTTTCTTAATACTAAGAAGAATAATTCAGTTTACTTTTTCGGAATAATTACTTATCTATTTGTTTGTTTTAGTGATGGCTGCATATTGCTGATACCAACGTTAGCATTCTTTTATTTTATCTGTACAATGACTTTTATTAGGCAAGATAGATCCTAATAATAGGATATCACAAAACAAATAAACATATATTCCATATTGCCGGACGAGTATGTTTTCTGTACAAAAAGCAAATACAAACAAAAGTGTAATAGTAAAATAAAGATAATTTTCAGTTTTTGAAGTATATCTTAGTTTATTATAAATCATCCAAATAAAAGATACGAATAATAAAAAACCACCTTTTAATAAAAAATCCAAATATTGATTGTGTGAATTGAGATTCTCTTTAGAAAAATTAGTAAAACCATATTTAGTATAACAAGTATTTAGTTTAGATTGGATTAAACCATTATCTGTTCCTAAAAAGTTAGAATCTGCTGCTGTTTCGATAGAACAATAACATAATGTATAACGAGTGGAATTAGTTATATTATTTTGATAAAAATAATTTAAATCATCTTGGTAGCGCTGAGATATAAAAAGACTGGCAGCTACCAAAATAAGGATACTAACAATAAATAGGGTTTTATTTTTTTTGTAATAATGAAAATAAAACCGAAAGCAGGTTAAAAACAAAATTGAACTTATAGTTGTTCGCGAATTTACAATTAACAATCCTAATAAGTATATTAACAAAGCAGTTAATAAACTATATTTTACTGTTTTTCTATGTTCTTTAGTCAGAAAATAATTAACGGCCATCAAAAAGGCAACACCAATCCACAGACTCAAATAAGTACCATGAATATGCATATTGTTTTCAAGATTAAACCTGGCAAAATACCAATTAAAATGATGATTTGGATAATCAAGTATATAAAAACCAATCACATACAGGGTTAATAATAAAATGGAAATGCAATAAGTTCCCATTATTATTGTTTTTTTATTTAAAAACCAAGGAGATTGGTATAAGTAAAAACTAAATAGTGGAATTATAAATATCAATAAACTATTGGTGATGATCTGGATACTCTTAGGATGAAAGTAAAATAAATTAATACTTAATAAACAAACAAAACAAATTAAAAAAGGAAGAGTATAATGCGTAAGTAAATCTTTCCATGACTTATAATAAAAAAGCATAATTAAACCTGTAATACCCATTAGTATAGATTGTATGGCTTCTGATGTATATAAAAGAAAACCAAATGCAAAAAAGAATAATACGGCTAAAGTAATTTTATTATTTATAGAAATTTGATTCATTTGGACAGTTTTTTGTAGTAAAGTTTTATTTTATCCTGGATAGATGCTGATAATTTTTCGCGAATAAAATGAATAACGTGCTTCTTGATCTTTAGCTTGAATAACTGTATAGCCGAAATTTTTATTTCTAAAGAATCAAGATCTTTCTCAGAAACAAATCCTAATGATTTCCATTTTGCTGGATCACTTTCATGAAAATTTTTAATTTCTTTATAATTAGTTAAATTTATTTTTTTCCAGAATTCAAAAAAGGCAATATTATCAGAGTCGTCTCTATGAGACCAGTTTGTTATTTTGGTATATATTTCATCTTCATCCCGTGCCCAGGATTGATGTAATAAAATGAATTTTGTTATTATTTTATTGATGTGCCTTGTTGACCTCATGTATTTGTACTTAGGATAGTTGGTAGCAATTTCAATTGCATCTAAGGCATCCTTAATATATAAAAAACCATCTTCAACTTTTCGAAATAAAGTAATCCACTGAACATGTATTTCTACAGGATTAACTTCAGGATTGGATAAATAATGATTATTTTTTTTTAAAAAATCAGTAAAACTTTTAAAGTTATTAAAGTACTCATCACTGTCAATTTGTATATGCCAGCCCCCTTCACCCATTGCCTTTGCCAGTAAATTGCGCTCGCGAGTATCATTTTCAGCTGGAGTATTTTCGGCTATGTAAAAACTATCTTCGTAAATTGTAATTTTATTTCTTGTATCAAATTCTTTAATCCAATCAAAGAATGAATCATCAATAACAAAGGTATTACCACTCCAAGTTTCTCTGTTTTTATCAACGGCAAGAACTATTTTATCAGCCTCATTATATACTAATGGGATTGATTTATATAAATATTTAAAGTCGTAAGAAACCAGAAAACCAACTTTTATCATTTGTGAAAGAAATTTAAGTTTTTATCCTTGTACACGTAATAGTTTAAGTAAAGTGTAATAAATAATTCTGTTATTAAAAGCGTTACTATCATCCCTTTGACTTCAAATAAAAAGGATAAAACAAATGACAATATAATGTTTATTATTAATGCTAAAAAGTATCCTGAAAAGTAGATATTTTTCTTTTCGTGTATTACCAAAGCCATATAAGCAGATTGATTTAATGAAGCAATTAAAGGAATTGGGGCAAACATCATAAGATATTTACTTGATTCAAGGATATTACTGCTACTTAAAACACCAATTATTTGAGGAGCAAATGCAATTAAAATTACTGTTCCTATAGAAAAAAGCACTAAATAAGATTTAAATATTAACCTTAAATTTCTATTTAACTCTGTCAAGTTTGAAACTCCGAGTTTGCAGATTTTAGGAAAGACGCCTTGAAATAAAACTCCAACACAATGTTTACCCAGCATAATTACTTTTTCGGATACGCTATATATTCCTATAATTTTAGAATTGCAAAACAGACCTAAGATTAAGGTACCAGAATTTAAAATGGAACAAATAGTTAGATTAGTCAAAAACATTTTGAAACCAAATTTTAGCTCTGTACGTATTGCATCAAACGAGGAAAAATTATATTTAAATTTTTTCCTTAAAAAAAGATAAGTATAGGATGATATGAATATTAAACTGTCAAAAAGGCCTAAAATAAAAAATAAAATTTGAAAAGAATTTTTATCTTTTACAAACAATAAAATTGCTATGAAAGAGCTTACTTTAAAAATAGTATTTATTATAAAATAAGTAAAAACATTATTTAAGCCAATAAATATCCAATGTGTATTTTGTGTTCTGGAAAATAACATTACAAATAATGAAGCCATTAATAATGGTTTATTACTTATCTCGGGATATAGATGAACAAAACCAAAAAGAATAAAAAAGGATAAAACTGATAATAAAAGTTTTGTATTAATTACGGTTGATATATAGTTACTGATTGCTTTTGTATCTATTCCTAATTTTCCTAGATAAACAGGACCCAAAATATTCCAAGAATAATCGTTAATAACGGATATGTAATTAATTAACGACACAGCAATAGCAATTATTCCATAATTTGCAATTCCAAATATATGAATGTAGTAGGGTATAAGAATTACGGGAAATAAAAAATTTATAAAATTTATTCCTACGCTTAAAAATACATTTTTAATCAAAATAGTAAAAATAAAGGCTCCATATTTGGAGCCAAGTTTTGTTTAAAGAGACTTATCAATAGCATCTGCTGGACTTCCTTGTGGTGTCCATGCCCCTGATTTGTCCCCTCGCATGGTTACGCTTCCGGTATCTGTATCCAATACAAAAATACAAACTTCTCCATCAGCTCTTTGCAATACAGACATTTGATATCTGCCTTTATCACTTTTGATTTCTTCTTTATTTTGTGGCGCTTGACATGAAAATGTTAATAAAGCGATACAAATCAATAAACAGAGTTTTTTCATTTTGACTATTTTTATCAAAAATAATTATTTAAACTTGAAAACCAGCGTAAAGATTTAGTATTTAAATTAAAAAGATTTAGTTTTGAAAATATTTTTATGATATAAAAAAACTTTTTATATCAAAACAAGGTTATAATAATAAAGATGAGAAATATTATTCTGAAAATAGTTGATAAATTCGCTTTCTTTTTTTCTTTCTTTTTCTCGTATCCGATTTTTAAATATTTTAAATTTTTTAAAAACAGAGTTTATTCATTTTCAGTTAAAAGAAATTTTGCAAAATGTGGTTCTAATTTTTATATAGAAGCACCAATTTATCTGCACGGAGCATCAAATATTTCTATTGGAGACAATTTTTTCTGTTTTGAAAGTTTAAGATTAGAAGCTTTTAAAAAACATCAGGGAAATGAATATAATCCAAATATTAAAATAGGAAATAATGTTAGTATCAATTACAATTGTCATATTGGTTGCAGTAATTCAATAACAATTGAAGATAATGTATTAATTGCCAGTAATGTATTTATTACAGATCATTTCCATGGAGACACCAATTATATAGACAAAAAAATACCAAGAGAAAGGAAGTTAATTTCGAAAGGGCCTGTTTATATAAGCGAAAATGTATGGATTGGTGAGAATGTAGTGGTTTTGCCTAATGTAACAATTGGCAGGAATACAATTGTAGGAGCCAATTCAGTGGTGACTAAAAGCTTTCCTGAGAACACGATTATTGGAGGTAATCCTGCTAAAATCATTAAAAAATTAGAATAAAATTGAAAAATGGTGTAGCAGAAGGATATAGTATTGCAATCCCAGCTTATGGGAGACCAAAGGAGTTTGCTGCTCTTTTGGATTCAGTGTTGATGATGGAAAAGCTTCCAGATGAAGTTATTGTTTGTGAAGATGATTCAAAGGAAAGATTGCAAATAAGAATGGTGACCGAATCCAAATCACATGAATTTGCATCTAAACAAATTAAGTTGACTTATATCGAAAACGAAGTTAATTTAGGTTACGATGCAAATATTCGAAAACTAATCGAATTAGCACTTTATAAATGGGTTGTGCTTATTGGTAACGACGATTTATTTCTGAAAAATGGATTAACTGAAATTGATTCATTTTGCAAAAAAAATCCAGATATTGCAATGGTTTCCAGACCTTTTATCAGGTTTAAAGATGATATAAATGAGCCAATAGGCGTTTCCAGAATGTTTCCAAAAGAGACTATAGTAAACACAAATCTATCCTCAAAATTCATTTTCAGAATATGCGGTTTTGTCGGCGGACTTGTGGTTAATAAAAATTGGGCAGTAAAATTTGCGACCAATAAATATGACGGGACATTGTACTATCAAATTTATTTAGGAGCACATGCTTATTGTACTAACGGAATTGGCTATTTAGCTGATCCATCAGTAGGTGGCCGGGCAGGAAATCCTCCTTTATTTGGAGAATCGGCAAAAGATGGCAATTTGCATATTCCGGGAGCATATTCTGCTAAAGCAAGAGCAGCAATGTGGAAAGGAGTTTTAGATATAGGCAATGATGTGGGGAAGATTTATAATATTGAATTAGCCGAAGAATTAAGAAAAGAATTAATGATCCGACAATCGTTTCATGTTTTCGAAATGAATGTTGGAGTATCAAAAAAGGAGCTGAACGAGCTTAAAAAAGAATTACAAAAACTTGATTTATTTAATCATTATTTACCAAAATCATTGTATTATTTAAACCGTATTTTTGGAAAATATGCATATTATTTTTATTACCTTACTAGAAAATTGATTCAATAAAAGAGATGAAAAAAGCACTTATCAGCGATTGGTATTATGTAAACGGGGGAGCTGAAAAGGTAATCCATTCGCTTAATCAGATATGGGATGATTTTGATCATTTTGCATTAATTGATTTTTTGAATGAAAAAGACAGGAATTTTATTTTGAATGGCAAAAAAGCAAAGACCAGCTTCATTCAAAATCTGCCAACAGCCAAGTCCAATCATCGAAAGTTTTTACAGCTTTTTCCGTATGCCATAGAAAAATTTGACCTTAGTGAATATGATTTGATATTGAGCTCTTCTTCATCGATTGCCAAAGGAATCCGGACATCACAAAATCAATTGCACATTTGTTACTGCCATTCCCCCATGAGATATGCATGGGATTTACGAGAGCAATATTTAAATGACTCAGGATTAGATAAAGGCTTAAAAGGAATTTACGCAAAATTTGTCTTGAATAAGATCAGGAAATGGGATGCTACAAACTCAGAGAACGTTACTCATTTTATTGCAAACTCAAAACATATTGCAAAAAAGATCAAAAAAATATACAATCGGGATTCAACTGTAATTTATCCACCTGTAGATGTTGAATTTTTTACTTTGGAAGAAAATAAAAAAGAATATTATTTTACAGCTTCCAGAATGGTTTCGTATAAAAAAATGCTTTTGATTGTCGAGGCTTTTAATGAATTGCCCCATCTGCAATTGACAGTTGCTGGTTCTGGCCCTGAATTAGAAACCATAAAAAAAGCAGCCAAAAGCAACATTTCGTTAATAGGTCATGTTAATCCGCTAGAATTAAAAAAGCAGATGCAAAAAGCAAAAGCTTTTGTGTTTGCAGCCGAAGAAGATTTCGGGATTGTACCTGTAGAAGCACAAGCTTGCGGTACCCCTGTAATTGCTTATGGAAAAGGAGGCGTGCTAGAAACTGTTGTTGACCACAAAACAGGTATTTTTTATAAAGAACAAACTGCCGACAGCTTAAAAGAGGCCATAATTCATTTTGAAAAACAATTATTTGATCCCAAAGAAATAAGGAAGCACGCTTTGCAGTTTTCTAAAGAAAGATTTGAAAATGAAATCAAAGCATTTATCGATGAAAAATATAAGGGACATTAAGACTTGAATTTAGATTGTTTATCATAAAATATTCAATAATAAACCCCATTCTTACTATATTTGGGGTCTATAAAATATTTTTATGAAAAGAATACTCATCACCGGAGCAGCAGGATTTTTAGGGTCTCATTTATGTGATCGTTTTATCAAGGAAGGTTATCATGTAATAGGAATGGATAATCTGATAACTGGTGATTTAAAAAACATAGAGCATTTGTTCAAGCTGGAACATTTTGAATTTTACCATCATGATATTACCAAGTTTGTTCATGTTCCAGGAGAATTAGACTATATTCTGCATTTTGCATCGCCGGCAAGTCCTATTGATTATCTCAAAATTCCTATTCAGACTTTAAAAGTTGGTTCGTTAGGAACTCATAATCTTTTAGGTCTGGCAAGAGTAAAAAAAGCAAGAATTCTTATCGCATCAACATCCGAGGTATATGGAGATCCTTTGGTGCATCCGCAGACAGAGGAATATTATGGAAACGTAAACACGATTGGACCAAGAGGCGTATATGATGAAGCCAAGCGTTTTCAGGAATCAATCACAATGGCATATCATACTTTTCACGGTGTTGAAACCCGAATTGTCAGAATCTTTAATACCTACGGACCAAGAATGCGGCTTAATGATGGGCGGGTGATTCCAGCTTTTATTGGGCAGGCAATCCGTGGAGAAGATTTGACCATTTTTGGAGACGGAATGCAAACGCGTTCTTTCTGCTATGTAGATGATCAGGTAGAAGGAATTTTTAGATTATTGCACTCAGATTATGTTTATCCTGTAAATATTGGAAATCCAGATGAAATCACGATTAAGGATTTTGCTGAGGAAATTATCAAATTAACAGGAACTTCTCAAAAAGTGGTTTACCATCCGTTGCCAATAAATGATCCTTTGCAGCGTCAGCCAGATACTACAAAAGCCAAGGAATTACTGGGATGGGAGGCCAAAGTAAATCGTGCCGAAGGGATGAAAATCACTTATGATTATTTCAAATCATTATCTCAGGAAGAATTATCCAAGGAAGAGCACAAAGATTTTTCCAAGTACATCAATTAGTCAAATCGCTATTAACAAAGACGTTGCTTAAGCAAAAACTAATGAACAAAAAGCGATACCATGTGTGACTGCTAGAAAATAACTTTTACACATATGAAAACTAAAACAGGAAGATACTCGGGTTACATAAGACCTTTTTCACACCTAATAGATTTGATTATTATCAATTTTTTTATGGTGTTTTTTTCGGGTATGCCTGCTTTTCAGGATTTTTATGCTTTCTTTATCAGTTTAGCCTGGTTTACCATTGCGGCTAATTTAGGCTTTTATGAAGTCTATCGCTATACCAAAGTGATTGCTATTTTGAATTGTACTTTAAAACAAGCAGTTGCCTTTGCGGTGAGCTGTCTTGCAATCGCTTATTTCTACCCGGAAAAATACAGTTTAAAAACGATATTGCTTTTTACATCAGCATCAATATCATTGATACTTGGTTTTAAATTGTTTATTTATTTCTTCCTAAGAAAGTACAGAATCTTGTTTGGAGGAAATTTTAGAATGGTAGTTCTTATAGGAAAGGATAAAAGTGTAAAACCCCTGAAACATTTTTTTGAAGAAAACCCAGATTATGGATATAAACTGGTCAGGGTGTTTGAATTGAATAGTCTGGATACAGATTGTAAAGATATTTTTTCTTTTATTTTGAGTAATAAAATTGATGAAATGTACTGCTCCATGGAAGACTTGTCCAGTAAACAAATTGAGGATTTTATTTTCTTTGCCGATAATAATTTGAAGACACTCAAGTTTATACCCGATCAGAAGCAGTTATTGTCTCTAAATGAAGTATTTGAATATTATGATTATATACCGGTAATTTCACAACGAAGAATTTCTTTAGATGATTCCCTGCATAAAGTAATCAAGCGCGTTTTTGATATTGTTTTTTCATTAATAATCATAATTGGCTTATTATCCTGGCTGACACCGATTTTAGCAATTATCATTAGATTAGATTCCAAAGGACCTTTGTTTTTTATCCAAAAAAGAAACGGACTGAATAATAATGAATTCAATTGTTTCAAGTTTCGTTCAATGAAAATCAACGAATTGGCCGATATTGAACAGGTTTCCAAAAACGATTCAAGAATTACCAAAGTTGGTAAATTTATTCGCAAAACAAGTATTGATGAACTGCCACAGTTTTTTAATGTTTTATTTGGAGACATGTCAGTTGTGGGGCCAAGGCCGCATATGGTAAGCCATACCAATATGTATGCGGAACGTATTGATAAGTTTATGGTACGCCATTTTATAAAACCAGGTATTACAGGTCTGGCTCAGACCAAAGGTTTTAGGGGGGAAGTTGAATCAGATAAAGATATTATAAATAGAGTAAGATATGATATTTTTTATATCGAAAAATGGTCACTGCTGCTGGATATGAAAATCATTTTCAACACTGTTTACAACACTATAAAAGGTGACAAAAAAGCATATTAAAATGGAAATTTCTTTAGTATCAATAATAACACCATCGTTTAACTCGGAGAAATTTATTGCCGAAACTATTCAGTCAGTGCTAAATCAAACCTATCAAGACTGGGAAATGATTATTGTGGATGATTGTTCCAATGACAAAACCGTATCGATTATTGAACAATTTGCGGCTAAAGATGAAAGAATCCGTTTTTTTCACCTGGATAAAAATTCTGGTGCAGGAATTGCCAGAGAGATGGCTTTGTCAAAGGCAACAGGAAATTATATTTCTTTCCTGGACGCAGACGATCTTTGGAAACCATTAAAACTGGAAAAACAGCTTCAGTTTTTGAAAGAAAACAAAGCACCTTTTACATTCTCTTTTTATGACTGCATGGATGAAGACGGAAATACACTTAACAAAAGGGTAGAAGCGCCAAGAAATCTGTCCTATCTACAATTGTTTTTTTGTAATTATGTTGGGAATCTTACAGGAATTTATGATGTAAATTATTTTGGCAAAATAACCATTTCAGCTACCCGAAAACGTCAGGATTGGATGGTTTGGCTTACCATTTTGAAGAAAATAAAAAATGCGAAACCAGTTCCTGAAAGTCTAGCTTTTTATCGCATTAGAGACAATTCGCTTTCGGCTTCGAAGATTGATTTATTGAAACATAATTTTGCAGTTTACAGAAAGTTTCATGGTTTTAGTTATATAAGTTCACTGTTAATTATGATAGGTTTTTTATTCACTCAATTGATAATAAAACCGTTTTACGTAAAGAAAATTTAGGATTATTTCTTGTATCCAATTTTTGTTCTCGGCTGTTCATTTTCTTTTTTCTCAGCCAGTTCATCGAGATAGGAGAAAACCAATTCGATATTCTTATCATGGTTTTCCAGTTTTTTCTGAATTTGTACAATATCCAATTTCATTTCGGTAGTATTCAGAAGCATCTGTCTTACTTTGGTAAATATCCTCATAATTTGAATATTGGTTTAGCTTCGCTCCGTTCGGCTTTGCCTCGGGTGAATGGCTTTGTCGCTATTGAGAACACTTGATAACATAAGAATTCCATGTTCAGTGAATACCATAGGAGCATATCGTAAACCCATCTTATCAGAATTGGAGGTCACAAATTGTGACCTCCAATTTTCAAACTCTGATTTATTAAGTTCAAACATAAAATCTTCAGAAAATCTGGATATATTTCTTTTTACTGCTTGTTTTAAAACTTTTGTTTCAATCCCATAAAGTAAAGCTAAATCTCTCTCTATCATCACTTTTTGATTGCGGATAAAGTAAATTTTGTTAGAAATCAATTCTTCTGAAAGCAGTATTTCGTTTTCCATAAATTATCTTTTTTAGTTTCTTTAAGGTCGCAGTTTGTGACCTCCAATTTTAAATAAAAAATAAATATATGAATTTATTTACATTATAAAAATGAAGTGAACTGCTTCAATTTTCCACGATTGCTTCTTTCAAGAGTTTTTTTTCTATTAAAAGTAAAAAGTAAATTGGGTTCCAGATAAAGCGAAACAGCTTGATTTATTTTGTCAACCTGTTCTTCATTTAGTTCAGAATCGCTTACATAATCCACTTCAAAAGTGTTTATCTTCATTTGTTTGATGACAAATTCCTTGACATTTCCGTCGTCTTCAATAATGCTTTTGGTTACATAATAAAAAGTCAAACCGGGGGATTTTTTTCCGCTGGGCAAAATGGCAACATCATTGGTTCTGCCGATTAATTGTTTGAGGATTGGTTTCTTTGGAGAGCTTTTTTCATCCAAAATTCCAATATCACCAAGGTCATATCGAATGAAAGGATGCGCTTTATTGAAGAGTGAAGTAATAACAATCCGTCCCGGAGTTCCGTTAGGAACAGGCTGGTTATTGTTGTCCAAAATTTCTACAAACAGTGTTTCCGAATTGACCTGCCATTCGCCTTTAGGATTTTGAAAAGCAATTAAATCCAATTCCGAAGCGCCGTATTCATTGACAATGGGAATTCCAAATTGTTTTTCCAACAGTAGTTTATCTTCATCAAAAAGCATTTCGGAGGTAACCATGCATACTTTCAAAGTCGGGCAGATTTCCTTTAAAACGATATTTTTTTTCTGCAGAAATTTGGCAAACAAAACAATCGATGAGGTATAGCCGTTGATATAATCGAATTTCTTGGTTTTAAAATCTTTCAGAAAACCTTCCAAAACTTCGTCTGATAAATTGAATATCGAAAACCGATACCGATGACTCAAAAAATCCTTGAACCTTTCTTTTTTGTTTCCAATAAAATCCAATGGAATGCCATAAAAACGAGCCTGATAAGACGAATTGAAATCAATTCCGTACCAGCCAAAACGATAAATATTGGAAGCCCAAGTCAATGCATGGCAAAATTTATCTTTGGCAAACACAAAAGGATGTCCGCTGGAACCGGATGTTTTGTTGAGATAGACTGATTTTTCATTGTAACCGAAAGAAAGTCTTTCTGCTAAAGGTTTCTGCAGGTTTGTTTTGTTCAAAATGGGTAAATCATACCAATTTGTAAAAGAATCAGTTTGTGCTAATTCTTTGTAAAAAGCATTATTCTTTAAATGAAAATTGACAATTTCTTTTTTTTTCTGTTCAATAAAATCTTCGAAATTTTTTTCTGGAATGGCAATGATTTTCTGCAGTTCGGCTTTGGCTTCCTTCATCGGGAAACCATTTATTTTTAGTGTTAAGTCAAATAGTTTGAACATGTATTTTTGTTGAATAATTTTATTCCTGAGTAGAAGTTTTAAGATATATCTTATTGAATTATAAAGGATTGTAATTCTGAAGTGTTTATTATTGTCACTTTTGGGAATTCAATTTTTTTCAAGATATTAAAATCAGAATCATGAGTTACAATAAAATCAGCATTTGATGAAATAGCACAATCAACGAATTTATTATCGTCAGGATCTTTTAATAAATTGAATTTGTAGTAATTGGTAATAAATTCAACATTTGGTAAATTTTCTAAAACTCCTAATGCGCTTTCACTTGCTAAACTCCCCATTTGCAACTCAATTATTTCAGCATATTCGGTTAAAATATCAGTTGTCAAACATAAAATGTAATTTCCTTCCAGCAAATTTTTAAAAATCCAATGCAGTTTTGATTTAGTAGATATTGAAACCAGCAAAATATTTGTATCTAAAACTATTTTTTTCAAGAGAACTTATTTTGATTTTCGCATCTTGGTATGCAAAGTTTTATCTAATAATTCATCATTCCAGTTTTGTTCATCCCAAGTTTTATCAGCTTGAATAATAAGACGTTCTGCAAAAAATAAAGCAATAGTCTTCTTAAGAGCGATTAAATCACTTTCTGGCAGTTCATGAGAGAAGACCTTTAAAAGTTCCAATTGAACATTCGTAAAAGGTTGTTTTAAAACAGATTGCATACTTTAAAGATAAAGTTAAGGTACTTTAATAAAACCAAATTATATACTCAAAAGTAATTAAAAAAATTATTATTTCACGGCAAAACAAACTATTTTTGCACCGTCTGTCAAAAGGCAGAAATGCAACTAAATAACATCACCATGAATATTTTATTATTAGGATCAGGAGGAAGAGAACATGCTTTTGCGTGGAAAATGATTCAAAGTCCGCTTTGTGACACCCTTTTTGTAGCACCGGGAAATGCAGGTACTGCTCAGATTGCAAAAAATGTTGATATCAGCGCCACTGATTTCGAAGCTATAAAAGCATTGGTTATCAAAGAAAATATAGAAATGGTAGTTGTTGGGCCGGAAGATCCGTTGGTAAAAGGGATTTATGATTTTTTCCTAAACGATCAGGATTTAAAAAATATTCCGGTAATAGGACCTTCAAAAATTGGCGCAACATTAGAAGGAAGTAAAGAGTTTGCTAAAGAATTTTTGATGAAACATAAAATTCCAACGGCGGCCTATGATAGCTTCACCGCAGAAACTGTCGAAAAAGGATGTAAATTTCTAGAAACATTACAGCCTCCTTATGTATTGAAAGCTGATGGTTTAGCAGCAGGAAAAGGTGTTTTAATCATTCAGGATTTAGCGGAAGCGCAGTCAGAATTAAGGAATATGCTTGTTGGTCAAAAATTTGGCGCAGCAAGTGCCAAAGTAGTAATCGAAGAATTTCTTGACGGAATTGAATTGAGCTGTTTTGTTTTGACAGACGGAAAAAGCTATAAAATTCTGCCAACTGCCAAAGATTACAAACGAATTGGCGAAGGCGATACAGGATTGAATACAGGCGGAATGGGTGCGGTTTCTCCGGTTCCTTATGTGGATGCAGTGTTGATGGAAAAAATTGAAACCCGTATTGTAAAACCAACTATCGAAGGTTTCCAGAAAGATGGAATTGCATATAAAGGATTTGTATTCATTGGACTGATTAATGTTAATAACGAACCGATTGTTATTGAGTACAACGTGAGAATGGGTGATCCAGAAACAGAAGTGGTTGTTCCAAGATTGAAATCAGATTTAGTAGAATTGTTTTTGGCTGTGGCCAATGAAAAACTGAACGAGTTTAATCTTGAGATCGACGAAAGAAGTGCCACTACGGTTATGATGGTTTCTGGCGGTTATCCTGAAGATTTTGAAAAAGGAAAAGTAATTACCGGTCTTGAAAAAGTTACAGATTCTATCGTTTTTCATGCCGGAACAAAATTGGACAATGGAAATGTGGTGACAAATGGAGGTCGAGTAATGGCGATTACTTCATATGGAAATAACTTTCAGGAAGCTCTGAGTAAATCATATAAAAATGTTGAGCAGCTGGATTTTGATAAAAAGTATTTTAGAAAAGATATTGGATTCGATTTAATCTAAAGACAAAAAAAACACGAATTGAACAAAATAATAAAGTTCAATTCGTGTTTTAAATTTTATTTGGATGGATATTTATTCCTCGCCCAAAAAAGAATGAGCTGTTGTATCCTGAAAATCTTCTCCGCTTTCTTTGTGTAATTTTAATTGTTTAGTCCAATAAACGATAGCAACTGCACAGATAATCATAAAGATCCAGTTGATAGTATTGGCACCAAACCAAGTTTTAAGTTCTAATGAACGCAAAAAGTCTAAAGGAGCGAATAGAATGTTTACAAATAAGTATTGTATCCCTTCAAAAAATGATGTCATAATGTATCTCTTTAATTTTTTATTATTTTATTTTTTGGAATTTTGAATGTCAAAAAAGAGAATTCGTTAGAATCTTTTTTAATCTTGCCTGATTCCTTTTTAAACAAGTATTATATTTACAGTCACAAAAGTATAAAATATCCTTATGATAACAAGTGTTTTTAAAAAATCTACACCATTTAATTTTTCTTTGGTTGTTATTTTAATGCTGGTTTTCTTTTTTCTATATCAAATCCAAGATGTAACTTGGACTAATTCTGTTATTCTTATTCTTCAAAAAACCGGTTTATTTCTGATTTTATTTGCAACCGTTTTTCTTGCCAGTTTTATATCCAAAAAGAACGGACTGAGCAGGGACAGTACTTACACGGCTTTTTTTGCTTTTTTATACCTGATTTTTTTTCCTGATTTATTCAATAATCCCAATTTAATTCTGTCCAATTTTTTTGTTCTCTTAGCTATCCGGAGACTTGTTTCTCTGCAGACGCTGAAGGAATCAAAAGAGAAGCTTTTTGATGCTTCATTGTGGATTTTTATTGCGGCTTTATTTCAGTTTTGGAGTATTTTATATATCCTTTTGGTATTTATATCGGTTATATTTCATGTTTCCAGAGATTATAGAAATTGGGTTATTCCATTTATTGCTCTTTTTGCCGTATCGATTTTGTTTATTGCCTGCTCATTAATTTTTGACATTCATAGTATTAAATTTTTGCAGGAAAGCAGCCGAATAGATTTAAGTCTTGATTATTTTACCAATAATTATCAAAATGCCTCTTTTTCTATATATATCACTGTGGCATTGTTTTTTATAATTTCGACATTTTCTACCTTATCAAGCAGACCTTTGGTACTGCTTTCATCTTATAAAAAAGTAATCGCATCATTCTTTATCGGAATTTTAGTTTTTGTTTTATCTGCCAATAAAAGCAATGAAACACTGGTTTTTACTTTCGCACCATTGGCGATTCTGTCAACATCTCATATCGAAATATCGCAGCCTAAACTGAAAGAAGAAATTGTGTTATTTGTACTTTTGGCATGCAGTTTATTTGCATTTTTCTCCCAGTTATAATTTAGTTCCATAAGCAAGATCGCCGGCATCACCCAGTCCGGGAATAATATAGCTTTTATCATTAAGTTTTTCATCGAGTGAAGCGATCCAAAGATGACATGCATCTGGTAAGTTTTGTTTTAGATAAGCAACACCTTCCGGAGCAGCAATAATTACAGCAATATGGATTTCTTTGGGAGTTCCCCGTTCGATTAGTTTATTAAAAACGGCAGCGATAGATTGTCCGGTTGCAAGCATTGGATCTACCAGCAAAATATTTTTTCCGTTAAAGTCGGCAATTGCCTGATAATCTAAATGAATTTCAAAAAAAGCATCATTATTGGGATGATGCCTGTAGGCCGAAATAAATCCATTTTCAGCATTGTCAAAATAGTTTAAAAAACCTTGGTGTAAAGCCAATCCAGCTCTCAGGATAGAACATACAACCAATTGATCTGCAATTTCTGCAGTTTTTTTAATGCCTAGCGGGGTCGTAGTTTCGACATCTTTGTATTGAAAAGACCGACTCATTTCGTAAGCCATAATTTCGCCGATACGCTCAATGTTTCTGCGGAACCGCATACTGTCTTTTTGAATATCGACATTACGGATTTGGCTTAAAAAATGATTCAGCACACTATTTTTCTCCGATAAATAATGAATTTCCATGTATTTGCTGTTAGGAATTTAATTTGTGTCGTTTTTTTATAGTATCAAAAGTATAAAAAGTATCTTTGTCTTTCTAAAATCATAAAGATATGTTTTCAAAATTAGCTTATTCAGTATTTGAGCAAAGTATAAAAGATTATCATGTATTTGATAATGTAGATCAGCCTATAAACAATCCTTTTCCAAAAGATAAATTCGAGCATTTATTGTACCTAAAAAATTGGATTGACACCGTTCAATGGCACTATGAAGACATTATTCGTGATCCAAATATTGATCCGGTAGCCGCTTTGATATTAAAGAGAAAAATTGATGCTTCCAATCAGGAACGTACCGATATGGTAGAATATATTGACAGCTATTTTCTTCAAAAATACAGCCACGTTGTGGTTAAGAATGATGCAAAAATCAACTCCGAAAGTCCTGCTTGGGCTTTTGACCGTTTGTCAATTTTGGCGCTAAAAATTTATCACATGAATGAAGAAGCCACTCGTGCCGAAGCTTCACAAGATCATAGAGATAAATGCCAGGCGAAACTGAATATCCTTTTGGAACAAAGAAGCGACTTGTCAACTGCAATTGAAGAATTATTGACCGATATCGAAAACGGTGATAAATTCATGAAAGTGTACAAACAGATGAAAATGTACAATGACGACGAATTGAACCCTGTTTTGTATCAAAATAAGAAATAGTTTTAGGAGCTAATTCCAGATTTCCATTACAATTCCTCACAAAAAAAGTATAGTTTCCATTGTTCTAAAAAGAGCTTCCGCTGGTCGCTTTTTTAGAACAGGAAACTTTACTTTTTTTGCTCCGGGATTTCCATTTCAATCTGGGCTATAAAATCTAAAATAAACATGATTAATTTGTCAAAAAATATTCAACATATAGCCATCATGAGACTCTCAGCAATGGGTGATGCTGCGATGACTGTTCCTGTTTTGCGCGCTTTTGCAAATCAGTATCCGGGAATAAAAATTACGGTAATTTCGAGGCCTTTTTTCAAACCTTTTTTTGACGGAATTCCAAATCTTTCTTTTTTTGCTTTTGATGATAAACAAAGGCATAAAGGATTCAAAGGATTATTACGTTTATTCCAAGATTTGAAAGCTTTGGAAATTGATGCTTTTGCCGATCTGCATAATGTTCTGCGTTCCAAAGTAGTTCGGACGCTTTTTGCCTTGAGCGGAAAAAAAACAGCTTCAGTTGACAAAGGCCGTGAAGAGAAAAAAGCCCTTACCCGTGTCGAAAACAAAATTTTCAAACCACTCACAACGATGTTTGAAAGACACGCCAAAGTCTTTGAAGAACTTGGATTTCCTGTAGATTTATCGAATCCGGTGTTTCCTAAAAAAGCAATTTTGGACCAAGAAGTGATCGGAATAATTGGAGAAAATAATCAAAAACTGATCGGAATCGCTCCTTTTGCACAATACCATTCCAAAGTATATCCTCAAGATTTAATGCAGGAAGTCATCAATCAGTTAGCAGAAAATAAGGCTCAAAAAATCCTGCTTTTTGGCGGAGGAAAAAAAGAAATCGAGATTTTAAACCAGCTGAGTTCCGGCAAAGAGAATGTTATCAACATGGCTGGAAAAATTAAGTTTTCTCAAGAGTTACAGCTCATCAGCAATCTTGATGTAATGCTTTCTATGGATTCCGGAAATGCACACATTGCGGCTATGCTGGGAGTGAAGGTGATTACGCTTTGGGGTGCAACACATCCGTATGCCGGTTTTTCGCCTTTCAATCAGCCTCTGGAAAATGCTTTGGTTTCGGACAGAAATTTGTTTCCGAAACTACCGACTTCCGTTTACGGGAATAAAATTATTGAAGGTTATGAAGATGCTATGAGGACAATCCCTGTAGAGAGGGTTGTTAATAGCGTTCAGGAGAAAATTTTAGAATAAAATTAGAAAATATCAATAAAGAAATCCCAAATTCCAACTGATTTAAATTGGAATTTGGGATTTTTAATTTGGGATTTTATTACAGATAAATTTTCTCATCCCGACAGCGATTTAAAATATATCTTTTTAAACCTGTAATAACCTCATGATAATCGGGTGCGTCATAACCAAAACGTTCATGTTCCATTTGTTCTTTTTCGACAGCGTTACATCCTTTGATAACTTCTTTGAGCATATCGAGCATTGTCAGTTCTTTGTTATTGCTTTTTGCAAATTTGAATTCAACGATTTCATCCTGCAGTTCTTCACAATACTCCAATAGTTTTGCCACTTCGGGTTCGTCCAAAAGATATTCTTTGCCTTTAAAAAGTTCTCGCGTTGATTTCATAGTCAATGACAATTTCAATTTCAAAAATCAATTTCAATCATTGATATTTGGAATTTTAATGATTGTTTTTTTAATTATACATCATCATAATCTACTTTTATCGTAGCCGTAGTCGGATGTGCCTGACAAGTGAGGATTAAACCTTCAGCAATTTCTTTTTCAGTAAGAATTGAGTTTTTCTTCATTTCGGCAGCGCCTTCTGTTACTCGGGCGAGACAGCTGCTACAGATACCGCCTTGGCAGGAATAAGGAGCGTCTATTCCCTGTTTTAGGGCAGCATCAAGAATGCTCTGCTTCTGAGACATTTCAAAACTTGTTTCTTCATCATCAACCAAAACTGTAATTTTAGAATGACCGCTCAAGGATTGAGTGATAGTCTGTTCTTGAGAAGAAGAAGTGAAAAGCTCAAATTTTATAGCCGATTCTTTTACGTTTTTTTCTTTCAGAATACCCGAAACTGTATTGATCATGTCTTCTGGGCCGCACAAATAAAATTTGTCAAATTCCATTGTAGCATGCTTTGTATTCAATGTATAATTTACAGCTGCTTTATCAATTCGTCCAAACAATGCATTTTCGGCATTAACTCTGCTGTACACATAATCCACAAACAGACGGCCAACATACTGCAGCTGCAGATCATGCAGTTCCTGATGAAAAATAGTTTCTTCGGGAGATTTGTTTCCATATACTAATGTAAAGGAACTTTTCGGCTCACTTTTCAAAACAGATTTTATGATGGATAAAATAGGAGTAATTCCGCTTCCTGCTGCAAAAGCGATATAGCTTTTCTGGCGGTCACTTTCGGGTTCAAAAGTAAATTTTCCTTCAGGTTTTCCTACTTCAAGAACATCGCCGGCTTTTAATTTTGTATTTGCAAATTGTGAAAAAAGACCATCTTTTACTGCTTTAACAGCAATTCGCAATTCACCGCTTTCTGGAGCCGAGCAAATAGAGTAGGCACGGCGGATTTCGGTATTGTCTAATGTCAATCGTAAATTAATGTATTGACCGGCTATGAAAGTATAGTTAGATTTTAATTCTTCGGGTACATTAAAAAGTATCGAAACAGCATCTTTGGTTTCGCGTTTTACTTCTTTTACAATTAATTTTAGAAAATTTGGCATGAGATTGTTTTTTTGCAAAGATAGTAAACGATAACGTTTTCTAAAAATGATTCATTTTGAAATTTATATACATAGTTTAGTTATGTATAAGTTTCTTATGTATATTTGTATTACAAAACTGAAAATGGAAATGAAAAATTCACAATTATATAAGGGCAGCCTGAATACCATAATTATGAAACTGCTCGAAGAGAACGGTAAGATGTACGGTTATGAAATTACCCAGAAAGTAAAAGCAATTACTCAAGGCGAACTCAATATTACCGAAGGTGCTTTGTATCCGGCTTTGCATAAGCTGGAGTCAGAAGGATTGCTCGATGTTGAAATTGAAAAGGTGGATAATAGATTGCGTAAATATTATAAACTCACTGAATCAGGCGAAAAGGAAACCGTAAACAGGCTTTCGGAACTCGAAGATTTTATTCGAAACATGCAGAGTTTGGTGAATCCAAAACTTGAATTCTAATTTTTATGAAAATGAAATTAACAGCAGAGCAAATAGAATATGTTTCAAATTACATTCAGTCATTTGGCATAAAATGGTATGAACTCCAAGTGGAACTGACAGATCATTTTATTTCTATTATGGAAGAAATTTGGCTGGAAGACGAAGAACTTACTTTTCATCAGGTAAAATACAAAGCGGAACAGCGTTTTGGCAGAAACTATTTTGAGGTTTTACAAGAAGAGCGTTCATCTATTTTAAGGAGAAAATATAAAAAACAGCAATGGCAGATGGTTGCCGAATATTTAAAATTTCCTAAAATCATGATGAGTTTTTTGTTAACTGTTTTGATCTATCGAATTTCATTTTATTTTGACGATATTTCATTGTACATCAATGTTTTATTTGGGATTTTGCTTGGAGCTTCTGCAATTTTATTGTTTAAATGGTATCGCTCCCGAAAAATAAAAGGGAAACGTTTTTTATCGGTTGATATGGCTATAGTAATGAATAACAGTTCTATAATTATTGCTCAATTCGCTTTGATGTTTGCCAACAATTTCAAAGAAAACCTTCAAGAAAATCATTTGTATCTGCTTCCTTTTGGTTTTTTATGGGTAATAGGACTATTGCTTATAATTACTGGTAAACATTTAACAGATAAAGTTGTTTCGGTAACAAAAAAGCAATACCAACTTACATAATTTAAGTTATGAAATTATCAGCCCAGCAAATAGATCAATTATTTACTTTCACCCGCCAGCATTATGTAGAATGGTATGATTTGCAATCGGAATTAGTGGATCATCTGGCAAATGCTATTGAACAGGAATGGGAACAAAACCCTAATCGCAGTTTTGAAGAAATCCTGAGTAAAGAATTCCAGAAATTTGGTGTTTTTGGGTTTATGGATGTAGTCGAAGAAAGACAAAAATTTTTGAACAAAAAATACAGCCGGCTCATCTGGAGTTATTATAGGGAATTTTTTGGCTTGCCCAAAATTATATTGACTATCGCTCTGGTTTATGGAATACATACTATAAATCTGCTGATTGCTAGTCCAGATTTTTTTCCAGCAATTGTATTTTCTTTTTCATTGATTGGTTTAATTTATACTTTAAAAAGGCGAAATGATTTTAAAAGGAAAGTAAAGAAGACAAGGTTAAAATGGTTTTTTGAAGATATTATGCTCAACAGAGACAGTATTTTACTTTTTTTATTACCCTCAGCGATTTTTAATTTTTTTAATTTTTTTCAAAATAATTTGGAACCTTCTCAATGGACTTTATTAGTTAGTGAAATTGCTTTTGTTTTGGTGGGACTGCTTGTTTTTATTCAGCTGATGATTGTTCCTAAGAGAGCTGCTGCAGATTTGTCAAAATTATATCCTGAATATAGTTGAAAAAAAGAGTAACATTTTCCTACTATAAAAGACTTATTTATCAAACCAAAATAATAAACCATGATTGCAAAATTTATTTATCTTGAATGGAAGTCTTTTACCAGATCGGCTTCTTTCGCTTCGAGTTTGGCCATGAAAATTTTAATTGGATTTATTGTCCTGTATTTTACATTGGTTTTTCTGGCAATGGGAGTCGGGGCGTTTTATATTCTTAAGGAAATGAAACTAGATCCATTAATGACAGTAAACAAGTTCTTGATCTATTATTTTGTAATTGATTTGATTGTGCGCCTTATGCTTCAAGCGATTCCAGTAATGAACATCCGGCCGCTGTTAACAATGACTTTCAAGAGACCAACTATTGTACATTTTTCTTTGGGAAAAACAGCTTTGTCATTTTTTAATGTAACGCATGCATTTTTCTTTGTTCCTTTTTGTGCTGTTTTGCTATATGAAGGCTATGATCCAATAAGCGTTATTCTTTGGGGAACTGCGTTGTTCTCGTTGGTTTACTGCAATAATTTTTTAAACATTTTATTAAATAATAAAGATAATCTGCTGGGAATTTTTCTTGCTGTTATTGTTGTTCTGGCAGGTTCCCAATATTATAAACTATTTGATATTACGAATTATACACTTCCTTTTTTTGATGCTTTGTTCCAGACCAAATGGCTTTTTATAGTGCCAGTCTTAGTTTTGACGGGATTGTATTATTGGACTTTTAATTATCTGAAAGGAGATTTGTATCTGGATACTGGTTTATCTGTCAAAAATGATATTGCAAAAACCGAAAACCTGACTTGGTTAAATCAATTTGGAACTTTAGGTACATTCCTTAAAAACGACATTAAATTAATTAAAAGAAATAAGCGTTCCAAAACTACAGTAGGAGCAAGTATATTATTTTTGTTTTATGGACTGATATTTTTTAATAATCCTACGCAGCCCGAAGTGATGCATATTTTTGCAGGAATATTTGTTTCGGGAGGATTTTTATTCACCTTTGGGCAGTTTGTACCAAGCTGGGACAGTTCATATTATCAATTGATGATGACGCAGAATATCCCCTATCGCGGTTATCTGAATTCAAAATGGTGGCTGGTTGTTATTGCAACCGTCATTTCGACAATTCTGGCTTCATTCTACTTGTATTTTGGCTGGAAAATATACTTGACTATTGTAGCGGGAGCCATTTATAATATTGGAGTGAATTCACATTTGGTATTGCTGGGTGGCGCTTTCACCAAAACTCCTATTGATCTGTCAATGTCAAAAGGAGCTTTTGGCGACAAAAAATCATTTAATGTAAATACGATGCTGCTTTCGTTGCCAAAATTATTTTTACCGGTACTTTTATACTGGCTAGGGTCTTATTTAATGAGCCCTAAATTTGGCTTGGCTTTAGTAGCACTGGCTGGTGTATTGGGCTTTTTATTTAGAAATACCGTTTTTACAATGATTGAAAAAATTTATAAAAAAGAGAAATACAAAACCATTGAAGCCTATAAACAAAAGGCTTAAAATCTATTCTTTTAATCAAATGAACAGTTAAACTTATAAAAAATGATACAAGTTAATAACCTTACCAAAAAATATAACCAGACTACAGTTTTAAACATAGAGTCATTAGAAATTCCAAAAGGGCAGAGCCTTGGGCTAGTAGGCAATAACGGAGCAGGAAAAACCACTTTTTTCAGTCTGTTATTGGACCTGATTCAGCCATCATCAGGAAGTATTTTGAACAACGGAATCCAGGTGAATACCAGCGAAGACTGGAAACCTTTTACAGCTTCTTTTCTTGATGAGAGTTTTCTGATTGGGTATTTAACTCCAGAGGAATATTTCTATTTTATCGGAGATTTGAGAGGACAGAACAAAGCAGATGTTGATGCACTATTAAAGCAGCACGAAGAATTTTTTAATGGTGAAATTCTTAAGAATAAAAAATACCTGCGTGATTTGTCCAAAGGAAATCAAAAAAAGGTTGGAATCATTGCCACTCTGATAGGAAATCCAGAAGTGATTATTCTGGATGAGCCTTTTGCAAATTTGGATCCAACGACTGTAAACCGATTGAAAAAAATCATCAAAGAATTAGCAGATAATCCAAATATAACTATTCTGGTTTCGAGCCATGATCTGCAGCACACTGTCGAAGTTTGTGACAGGATTGTAGCTTTGAATAAAGGAGAATTGGTCAAAGATATGCTTACATCCAAAGAAACTCTCCAGGAATTAGAACTGTTTTTTGCGGTTTAAATTTATATATTTCAAAAAGAAACGTATTTTTACAAGTCATTATACTAAAATATTTTTTAGAAAGTTTAATGACTTAAACGTTTTCCCTTGACTAGCAATACATCAAAATACATTTTAGCCTTAACTTTTATATCTTTCTTGATAGCCTGTTCTACCAAGAAAGATACTTTTTTGGCTAGAAATTCTCATGCTCTCAGTACAAAACTAAATATATTGTACAATGGTCAGATTGCTCTGGACAAAGGTCTTAAAGAAATAAATGACAACACTGCCGAAAATTTCTGGAAACGGCTGCCAGTCGAGAAAATGCAGATTACAGATGATGTGCCAGCAGAGGGAAAATCCAAAAACGCCAACTTTGAACTGGCCGAGGCCAAAGCTACCAAAGCTATTCAAAAACACTCTATGAATATTGGCGGGCATGAAAAAAATTTCCAGATTGATGAGGCCTATTTATTGCTTGGAAAATCGAGATATTACGATCAAAGATTTATTCCTGCGCTGGATGCTTTCAATTACATTCTATATAAATATCCCAACAGCAGCAATATTTATGATGCAAAGATTTGGCGCGAAAAAACTAATGTCCGTTTAGGAAATGAAGCGGTCGCCATAAAAAATATTTCAAAACTCATTAAAGACAATGAGTATATTAAAAAAGAGATTAAAAAACAGAAGCTAAACAAGCAGGAATTCGCAAATGCAAATGCAATCCTGGCCAGTGCTTTTTTAAATTTAGAAGAAAAAGACAGTGCCGTAGCAAAGCTGAAACTAGCTAATCAATTTACAAGAATTCATGAGGAGAGAGAACGTTATTCTTTTTTGCTAGGTCAGCTGTATGAAGAAGCGGGTCTAAAAGACAGCGCTATTTATTTCTATCAGACGGTTATCGATATGAATAGAAAGGCAGAGAGAAAATTCGTAATCCAGGCCTACGCAAAAAAAGCGCAATTATCAGATTACAAGGATGAGGATTACGACCTGTTTGTCAAAAAATCCAAAAAGATTATGGAAGACAGAGAAAACAGGCCTTATCTGGATGTGATTTATCATAGCATCGGAATTTTTTATGACCATCACAATGAAAAGGACAAGGCACTAGATTTTTATAATGCATCTTTAGAGAAAAAATCGGCAGACGCTTATTTGAACGCCTCAAATTATAGAAATATTGGAAATTTGTATTTTAAGCATACTGAGTATCTCAGCGCAGCTAAGAATTATGATAAATCCTTAGAATTATTAGATCCTAAAACCAGAGAATATCTTCAGATTTCAAAAATCAGAAAAAATCTGGATGAAGCTATTATCAATGAGACAATCGCCAAGCGCAATGACAGTATTATTTATGTTGCAAATTTAAGCGGACCCCAGCAGATAGTATATTATGAAAATCATATTCAAAAATTAAAAAATAGCGATGAGCTAAAAAAATTGCTGGAAGAGAAACAAAAAAAGATAGAAAGCAATATTTTAATAAATGGAGGAACGAGCAGTCCCGATGCAGCTGTTTCAAATCAAAGTATGCAGTCGCTTAGTCCTCCAACTGATACTCCAAATATAAATGCACCTCCAATTGGCAATACATTTTATTTCTACAACCCCAACACGGTGGCTTATGGCAGATTGGAGTTTAGAAAAATATGGGGTAACAGGGCTCAGAATACCTATTGGAGATTTTCATCAGGAACAGCCGGTGGAGCAAATGCGACAGGTACAATAGCTGCTGCAGCAGAAAAGGCGGTTGACAAGCCGGCAGCACCTGCAGAAGTAAATGAAAAATATACAACTGGGTACTACTTGAAACAATTGCCACAATCGAAACAGGCAATTGACAGTATCATCAAAGAAAGAAATGCAGTGTATTATGAACTGGGAGTTATTTATAAAGAAAAATTCAAGGAATATAATCTGGCATCCAATAGATTAGAACAATTATTATCTTATCAGCCTGAGGAAAAATTAATCCTTCCGGCAAAATATAATTTATTCAAAATTTACGAAATTACAAATCCTGTAAAAGCTGAAGCATTAAAACAAGAAATCATAGACCAATACCCTAATTCTCGATATGCGAAGATTATAACAAATACAAATGATGGGAATGGAGCTGTGACTGGCACTCCAGAAGGAGAATATGATAATTTATACCGATTATTCAAGCAAGAATCTTTTGCATACGTGCTGCAGCAGGTAGATGGGTTAATCAGCAATTTTACTGGTGAAGCTATTGTTCCAAAATTTGAATTATTAAAAGCAAACACTATCGGTAAGCTCTACGGATTAACAGCTTATAAAAAAGCAATAGAATATGTCGCAGATAATTATTCTAATACCAAAGAAGGAAAAGAAGCGGCCGAAATTCTTAAAACCGAAATTCCGCTTTTGGAACAGATGAAATTCAGCAGTACAGATTCCAGAAATTGGAAAGTTGTTTTTAAAATTGACAGATATGACACTAAAGCAGAAGCTGCTATTGAAAGCAGAGTGGCTCTATTTTTTGCAAATGAAAATGTAGAAAAACTGAAATACAGCTGTGATCCTTATTCAGAAAAAGAAAGTTTTGTTTCAATAAATGGTATACGTTCAGAATCGTATGCCCAATTTGTTGCAGCTCTTTTTGCAGAAAATGCAAAATATAAAATCAGCCAGCCAGGTATTATCATTTCTGGTGAAAATTATAAAATAGTTCAGATCAAGAAAAATTTCGAAGAATATCTTGCATTAAAAAAACAATAATTATGTTTGATAAAAAGCCAAAATCATATACAGAACTTTTAGGTAAGACTAATAGGATTGTCGAAGGTACCACCATACATGGCGATATCATTTCACCAGCTGATTTCAGATTGGATGGTGAACTCATAGGCAACTTTACATCCAGCGGAAAATTAGTAATTGGGCCATCTGGAAGTGTCAAAGGAGATATCATTTGCAATACTCTTGATATAGAGGGTAAATTTGAAGGTAAAATTAAGGTAGAAGATCTTTTGAATATAAGGGAATCAGCTGTAATAATTGGAGAAGTGGAGATAGGCAAACTATCAGTAGAACCAGGTGCTGTCTTTAATGCAACCTGTGTAATGCTGTCAAAAACTAAACCCGCGTCAGGTGCCGAATAATGATCCCAATAAAAAGAACAACTACAATAAATGGTTGGCGCTGATTAATATTCCCATACAAATGGGGGTAATAATTTTTTTATTTTCCTATTTAGGAGACTGGCTGGACCAAAACCACCCGAGCCCAAAAGTATATTATGTAAAAGTAATGGTATTGGCTGGTGTTTTTTTGGCACTTTATAACGTAATAAGGCAGGTAAACGAAATCAATAAAAATCAATAAAACAGAATGAGCTTTAAAAAGTTGTCACCCTATTTAACTTTGCTGAGTATTGCAGTCCTTTTGCTCCTGATTCACAAAACAGTTTTTTATGCCTTTAAGATCAATCAAGAACATTTTCATTATTCACTAGAAACGCTTTATTTGTTTTTTTTCCTCTTTTCAGCCATTATTTTAAAAATTTTGTTAACAGTAAAAGAAAAAAGTTTTGATAATGTTGGAATGTCTTTTTTGGTGGCGACCAGCATAAAAATGGTTTTTTGTTATCTGATTTTAAGACCCTTATTGCAATTGCCAAATGACAGTGACCCCTCAGAAAGAATAAATTTTTTTATACTCTTTATTGTCTTTTTAACAATTGAGACACTTTTTACCATACGGTTAGTGAACGAAAAGCAATAATCGATATCCCAAGTTGATCAAATTCTTAAAAAAATACTTTTTTATGCTTTTGAGTATTAATAAAAAATGTACCTTTGCGCCAAATTTTAGAATCGTTAAAAAATAAGATATTTAAGAGATATGGTGATTTCCAACAAAGCACTTAGATTTATTATAGCGACTTTCGTTATATGTCTTCCTTTTATTAGTTTTGCAAACCCTGAACCAGCTGTTGCACATGTTCAAAATGTTGAGTCTCATGAAGGAGCAAAATCAGCTCACGAAGAACCAGCGGATGTAAAATCTGAAATCAAAGAGTTTATTAATCACCACCTTTTAGACGCACACGATTTTAATATAAGTGCAAATAAAGAAACAGGAGAACATTATGGTTTTTCATTGCCAATTATTCTTTGGGACAATGGCTTACAAGTGTTTTCATCATCTGAATTTCACCACGGACCAGCAGAAGATGTAGCAGAGCATAACGGAAATTTCTACAAATTACACCACGAAAAAATTTATAAGACAGATGCTAAAGGTACTTTAACCGAAGAGCATGGTCATCCAACAAATGTAAGACCTTTAGATTTATCAATTACGAAAAGTGTAATTGGAATTCTATTTGTAGCATTATTGATGTTTTTATTGTTTACTGGTTTGGCAAAATCGTATGCTAAAAATGGTGGAATTGCCTCTGGAGCCGGACGTTTCTTTGAGCCTTTAGTAATTTATGTTAGAGACGAAATTGCTATTCCAAACATTGGTGAAAAGCACTATAAAAAATACATGAGTTATTTACTGACTATATTTTTCTTTATTTTCTTCTTGAATATTTTAGGATTGACTCCACTAGGATTCAATGTAACAGGTAATATTGCTATTACAGCTTCATTAGCCTTATTAACTTATTTGATTACTACTTTTACAGCTAATAAAAATTATTGGGGACACATTTTCTGGATGCCAGGTGTACCAACTCCAATGAAATTTATTCTTGCACCAATCGAATTGCTTGGAACAATTATCAAACCATTTTCATTAATGATTCGTTTGTATGCTAACATTTTGGCAGGACACGTAGTATTGATGAGTATTATTGGATTGATGTTTATTTTCAAAAGCTGGATTGGAAGCTCTTTATCATTTGGATTGGCATTTGCACTTTCTATTCTAGAGATATTAGTAGCATTTTTACAAGCATATATTTTTACAATGTTATCAGCGCTTTATTTTGGAGCAGGTAACGAAGAGCATCATCACGAAGAAGCTCACCATTAATTAGTAATTAGCCATTTGCCAAAAGGCAATAGTTTTTTACTTATGGCTAATGGCTTTTGCCTAATGCCTTTTAAAAAGAATGTTTAATTTTTAATATATATATTATGCAAATTCCAACTATTGTAGGAGCAGGATTAATTGTAATCGGAGCAGGTTTAGGTATTGGTAGAATCGGTGGTTCAGCAATGGACGCTATCGCTCGTCAGCCAGAAGCTTCTGGAAAAATCCAAACAGCTATGCTTATTGCAGCTGCACTTATTGAAGGTATTGGTTTCGCTGCGTTATTCGCTGCTTAATTAAACTTAAAGACAATAGTTGCAACGGTTGGTTGCAACTATTGTTTTAAATTAAAACATTAAAATTAAATAGTAGATATAAAATGGATAAGTTAATAAATGATTTCTCGTTTGGTTTATTTATCTGGCAAGTATTAATATTTGTTGGATTAATTCTTTTATTGAAAAAATTTGCTTGGAAACCAATTCTTGATTCAGTAAACGATAGAGAAGAAGGAATTAAAAACGCATTGCTTTCTGCAGAAAATGCTAGAAAAGAAATGCAGAATTTACAAGCAGACAACCAGCGTATTTTGCAAGAAGCTAGATTAGAGCGTGACAACATGCTTAAAGAAGCTCGTGAAATGAAAGAAAAAATGGTTGATGATGCAAAAACTGAAGCTCAGGCTCAAGGCCAGAAAATGATCGAGCAGGCTAAAGCTGCAATTGAAAGCGAGAAAAATGCAGCTATGGCTGAATTGAAATTACACGTTTCTACACTATCCCTTAGCATTGCTGAAAAATTATTAAAAGAGGAACTATCTAATAAAGAAGCTCAGACTAAATTGGTTGAGAAATTGTTAGGTGATGTAAAATTGAACTAATCATGGCAAGTACTAGAGCAGCAATTCGTTATGCAACAGCAATTTTAGATTTATCCAATTCAAAAGGAGTATCTGAGGTCGTGAATAATGATATGAAATCTATTGCTTCTACAATTAAAGGGAATGAGGAATTGAATACTTTTATTCAAAACCCAACCATTAAAGTGGAAGTGAAAGAGAGAGCACTTTTAGAAGTTTTTGCTACTGCTGATAATGTAACCAAAGGTTTGCTTCATTTGTTATTCGAAAACAAAAGATTCGAAATCCTGGACGTTATTGCTTCAGAGTATAGTAAATTATTTGATATTCAGAATAATGTTGAAGTTGCAAAGGTTACTACGGCCATTGCAATGGACACAGTTCTTGAAGCTAAAGTTTTAGCTAAAATAGCAACACTTTCTAACAAGAAAATCACAATTGAAAATATTGTAGATCCTTCTATTTTGGGCGGATTTATATTAAGAATAGGCGATCAGCAGTATAATGCTTCTGTTGCCAACAGATTACAAATTTTAAAGAGAGAGTTAAGTAATTAGTTTTATTACACATAAAGTGTCTAAATTATAAATTAAGATGGCGGAAATCAAACCAGCTGAAATTTCAGCGATATTAAGAAAGCAAGTAGAAGGTTTTGAGTCTGGTGCTACACTAGAAGAAGTGGGTACAGTGCTTCAAGTTGGAGATGGTATTGCTCTTATTTATGGGCTTTCAAATGTTCAATATGGAGAGTTAGTTGAATTCGAAAACGGTTTAGAAGCAATCGTTTTGAATCTTGAAGATGATAATGTTGGGGTGGTACTTTTAGGACCTTCAACAGGTATAAAAGAGGGATCAACTGCAAAAAGAACACAACGTATTGCTTCTCTTAAAACAGGAGAAGGAATGGTAGGTCGTGTAGTAAACACTCTTGGTCAGCCAATTGATGGCAAGGGACCAATTGGCGGGGAATTATTCGAAATGCCTTTGGAAAGAAAAGCTCCTGGAGTTATCTTCCGTCAGCCGGTAACAGAACCATTGCAAACAGGTGTAAAAGCAGTTGATGCTATGATCCCGGTTGGCCGTGGACAGCGTGAGCTTGTTATTGGTGACCGTCAGACAGGTAAATCTACTGTTTGTATTGATACCATCTTAAATCAAAAAGAATTTTACGATGCAGGCAAGCCTGTATTTTGTATATACGTAGCAATTGGTCAAAAAGCTTCTACTGTTGCAGGAATTGCAAAAACATTAGAAGAAAAAGGAGCAATGGCTTATACAGTGATCGTAGCAGCAAATGCTTCTGATCCTGCTCCAATGCAAGTTTATGCTCCTTTCGCAGGTGCAGCAATTGGAGAATATTTCAGAGATTCTGGCCGTCCAGCTTTGATTGTTTATGATGATTTATCTAAACAGGCTGTTGCTTACCGTGAGGTATCTCTTTTGTTAAGAAGACCACCAGGACGTGAAGCTTATCCTGGAGACGTTTTCTACTTACACTCCCGTTTATTAGAGCGTGCTTGTAAAGTAATTGCTGATGACAGTATTGCTAAAAACATGAATGATTTGCCAGATTCTTTAAAAGGAATTGTTAAAGGAGGAGGATCATTAACTGCATTGCCAATTATCGAAACTCAAGCGGGTGACGTATCTGCATATATCCCAACTAACGTAATTTCAATTACAGACGGACAGATTTTCTTGGATGGAGATTTGTTTAACTCTGGAGTTCGTCCAGCGATTAACGTTGGTATTTCTGTATCTCGTGTTGGAGGTAATGCTCAGATTAAATCAATGAAAAAAGTATCAGGTACTTTAAAATTAGACCAAGCGCAATTCCGTGAATTGGAAGCGTTTGCTAAATTTGGTTCTGATCTTGATGCAGTTACTTTGAACGTAATTGAAAAAGGAAAAAGAAACGTTGAAATCTTGAAACAAGGTTTGAATGATCCTTTTACAGTTGAAGACCAAGTTGCAATTATCTATGCTGGATCTAAAAACTTATTGAGAAATGTTCCTGTGAATAAAGTAAAAGAATTTGAGAAAGATTTCTTGGAATTCTTGAACAACAAGCACAGAGCCACTCTTGATGCTTTGAAAGCAGGAAAATTAACAGATGAAATTACAGATGTAATTGAAACTGTTGCAAAAGAAATTTCAGCAAAATATAACTAATTTTTGTTGATGGTTGCTGGTTGATTGTTTTTAGTAATATCTAAAAAGAGCTATCAACCAGCAACTAACAACCAACAACTATAATAATAATGGCAAATTTAAAGGAAATCCGTAATAGAATTACTTCCATTTCATCTACGATGCAGATTACGTCGGCAATGAAAATGGTTTCTGCAGCAAAGCTAAAGAAAGCACAAGATGCAATCACCGCAATGCGCCCTTATGCCGAAAAATTAACGGAATTATTACAGAATCTTTCTGCTTCACTTGATGGTGATGTTGGAGGTGAATTTACAACACAGCGTGAAGTAAAAAAAGTTTTAATTGTTGCTATAACTTCTAACAGAGGTTTATGTGGTGCTTTTAATACGAATGTAATTAAAGAAGCGAAAAACCGTTCAGAATATTATGCTGGTAAGCAAGTAGATATTTTTGCTATTGGTAAAAAAGGAAACGATATTTTATCCAAAACATCAACGGTAATTGATAATCAAAGCTCAATTTTTGATCATTTGACTTTTGATAATGTTGCAGTTATTGCAAAAGCGATAACAGAAAAATTTCTTTCGGGAGATTATGATAAAATTGAATTAGTATATAATCAATTTAAAAATGCTGCAACTCAAATAGTTCAAGTTGAGCAGTTTTTGCCACTGGCGCCTATTCAATCTGATAAAGCTGTATCTGGTGGGGATTATATTTTTGAACCTGCTAAGGAAGAAATTGTGATGACATTGATACCAAAGGCATTAAAAACACAATTATACAAAGCTGTTCGTGATTCATTCGCATCTGAACATGGAGCACGTATGACAGCAATGCATAAAGCAACTGATAATGCTACCGAATTGAGAGATCAATTGAAGTTGACTTACAATAAAGCGCGTCAGGCAGCTATTACAAACGAAATCTTAGAGATTGTTGGTGGAGCCGAGGCTTTGAAAGGATAATTTCTGAAATATATAAAAAAGAAAAAAGAGCCTGAATGGCTCTTTTTTTATGCTTTGTTTTTTATGGGAACAATAGCTTTATAATCCCTTGCTCTGTTATAAATGATAACTTTAGCTTTCCCCGTGCTTTTTTTAAGAGGTTATTTTAGCTTTTCCTCTGGCTTTGTTTTTTTTATATGGGAACAAATAGCTTTATAAGCCCCTAAGCTCTTTTATTAAGAGGTAATTAGCTTTTCCCCTGTGCTTTGTTTTTTTTATATGGGAACAAATAGCTTTATAAGTCCCTAAGCTTTTTTTTAAAGGGATATTAGCTTTCCCTGTGCTTTGTTTTTTTTACATGGGAACAAATAGCTTTATAGTCCCTAAGCTTTTTTTAAAGGGTGTATTAGCTTTCCCTATGCTTTGTTTTTTTTATATGGGAACAAATAGCTTTATAGTCCCTAAGCTTTTTTTAAAGGGTTTTTAGCTTTCCCTGTGCTTTGTTTTTTTAAGGGGACAATTAGCTTTATCAACCCCTGAATTTTTTTGCAACCCGCTAGATTTAAATATCTTTGCTGATTTTATAAGACAAATTACTGTCTTTATTTTGGTTTCTGCAATACCCACTTTTAGTGATTTTTCAGTAAAATTTCTTTGTTTTCGGAATCGTTACTTTTTGACTATTTTTACCATCATTTTTAAAACTGGTTAATTGAAAATTATCGAACTTACAACTGTTCCTAGCATGCTGGCACATATCAGCGTGATGCAGCACTTGTATCCCAATCTTACATTAGAAAAATACGAATCCTATTTGCAGAAGATGGTTCCTCATAATTATAAGCAGGTGGCCGTTTTTGATGGTGAAGTTTGTGTGGGACTATCTGGTTTTTGGACAGCAGTCAAACTTTGGACGGGGAAGTATATAGAAATTGATAATTTTATTGTTCATTCTGATTACAGATCCAAAGGAATAGGAAAGATGATGACCGATTATATTGATATTAAAGCCAAAGCCGAAGGCTGTAATGCTATTGTTTTGGATGCTTTCACAGGTAATTTTACTGCCCATCGTTTTTATTACAATCAAGGATTTGAGCCAAGAGGTTTTCATTTTGTAAAAATGTTAAACGAAGAGGGATTGACTTAAGAACAGCTGTTTTATCATTTTCAGCTTTATTCATTTAGTAAAACACAAAAAATAACCAAAGAATGGTTATTTTTGTTTTTATAATAATTAACAGAGAATTCATTTTGGGATTATATAAAAAGCTTTTTAAACAAACGGCCATTTATGGACTTGCTACTGTAATACCAAGAATGTTCAGCTTCTTGTTAGTGCCGCTTTATACGGGATTATTGCCTCAGGCTGAGTATGGAAAGGTGTCCATTATATTTGCTTGGATGATTTTTTTTAACGTTATATTGGCATACGGAATGGAGACCGCTTTCTTTAGGTTTTATAATTCCGAAAAAAACAAAGAAAGCGTGGCCGAAACTACTATTATTTCAATTTTCTGGTCTACCATTATTTTCATTTTTATTGCGTTATTATTTCGAAATTATTTAGCACATTGGTCTGGTGTTGATACCCAATATATTACTTATTCAATTTGGATTTTAGCGCTGGATGCCTTGGTAATAGTACCATTTTCTAAATTAAGAGCTAATCAAAAGCCGATATTTTATGCAGCTATCAAGATAGGCAATGTTTTAGTAAATCTTTGCCTCAATTTGTTTTTCCTTATGTATTTGCCAAGTGTATTTGTATCACAGCCAGATAGTTTCTTGAGTTCCATTTATATCGAAAATTTTCAGATAGGCTACATTTTTCTTGCCAATATTATAGCCAGCTTCCTAACCTTTGTGGTGCTTTTTCCAGATTATTTTACTATAAAATGGAAATTTGATTATGACCTTTGGAAACGGATGATGCGTTATGGATTGCCCATAATGGTTGCAGGAATTGCTTTTGCCATTAACGAGCAGTTTGATAAAATTCTTTTGGGTAAATTATTGCCGGCTAATATCGCTGCAGAGCAAGTCGGAGTATATTCTGCCTGCTACAAGTTAGGACTATTTATGGTTTTGTATCGCACGGCTTATACGTTGGGGATTGAGCCTTTCTTTTTTAGCCACGCTTCCAATGAAAATGCGCAGCAGACCTATGCCACAATTACTAAATACTTCGTGATTTTTGGCTCTTTTATTTTATTGTTTGTAATTGTCTTTGCCGATCTTTTAAAGCAAGTTATGATTCCAAACCCTTCTTATTGGGAGGCGATGAAAGTAGTTCCTCTGATTATATTGGCTAATTTTTTCCTTGGAATTTACACCAATCTTTCGGTTTGGTATAAACTCATCGATAAGACATATGTGGGTGCCTATATTTCGATAGCTGGTGCTGTAGTAACATTGGTTCTCAACTATGCATTGATACCAAAATACAGCTATTATGGTTCAGCAATTGCAACACTTGCGGCCTACGGGAGCATGATGTTCATTTCTTATTATTTTGGAAATAAATATTACCCAATTCCTTACGACAAGAAAAAAATAGGAGGTTATCTGTTCCTTTCAATTGGTTTCTCAATCATTTCATTCTATGGATTCAATCAAAACTATTATATAGGAATTTTGCTTTTGGCAATGTTTATGGGTTTTATTTATTATAATGAAAAAGAGACACTTTTGCGGATTTTAAAAAGACCAGTTAAAAATTAGAAGCTGTTTCCTGCTGTTCACCGTATCTTTCCTTTTTAGAGAAAATGAAAAAGGTAATAGCGAGAGCAATTCGACCATCAGAGCCAGGGATTCTGTAATACAAATCATTTTATTTTAAAAATATGACAATCAACATCATCAACAAATCACAGCATGCACTGCCAAATTACGAAACCATCGCTTCGGCAGGAATGGATTTGCGCGCCAACTTAACCGAATCAATAACTTTGCAGCCCTTAGAAAGAGCCATTGTAAAAACAGGTCTTTTTATAGAATTGCCAATAGGTTATGAAGCTCAGGTGAGACCAAGAAGCGGACTGGCGGCTAAAAACGGAATCACCGTTCTCAATGCACCTGGAACTATCGATGCCGATTATAGAGGAGAAATAGGAGTAATTTTAGTAAATTTATCAAATGATCCTTTTATTATTCAGAATGGAGAGCGTATTGCACAGCTTATTATAGCAAAACACGAACGCGCAGAGTGGATAGAAGTTCAAGAATTGTCCGAGACTTCCAGAGGTGAAGGCGGTTTTGGGAGTACGGGAGTGAAATAATTTAATAATTTAACGATTAAATAATTGAAAGATTTTTCTAATTTTTCAATTATTTAATTATTCAATCTTTTAATAAAAAAATATGAAAATAATAGTTCCAATGGCAGGACGTGGATCACGGCTTCGCCCACATACATTAACAATTCCAAAACCATTGATTCCTGTAGCAGGAAAGCCAATTGTACATAGGCTAGTAGAAGATATAGCAGCAGTCCTGAACCAGGAAATTGAGGAAGTAGCCTTTATAATTCATGAAAGTTTTGGCAAGCAAGTAGAGAACGAATTGATAGCGATTGCAAATAAATTAGGAGCAAAGGGAACTATTTATTACCAAAATCAGGCACTTGGTACGGGTCATGCAATTATGTGTGCCAAAGACTCATTAAGCGGACCTGCCGTTATTGCTTATGCTGATACATTAATACGTGCCGATTTCGATCTGGATACGACTGCCGATAGTGTTATCTGGGTTAAACAAGTAGATCAGCCGGAAGCTTTTGGAGTTATCAATTTAAATGATAGTAATGAAATTGTAGAGCTGGTCGAAAAACCAAAAGAATTTGTATCGGATTTGGCCGTAATTGGAATCTATTACTTTAAGGATATTGAGGTATTGAAAAATGAACTGCAATTAGTGATTGATAACAATATTATTCATGGAGGCGAATATCAGATTAATGATGGTATTAAGCAGATGATGGCAAAAGGGATGAAATTTGTTCCCGGAAAAGTGGACGAATGGATGGATTGCGGCAATAAGGATGTTACCGTTGAGACTAACTCCAGAATGCTTGGATTCCTGCACAGTGACGGAATTAATCTGGTTAGCCAAAATGTTAAGCTGGAAAATTCCACAATAATTCCGCCATGCTATATTGGAGAAAATGTAATTTTAATAAACTCAACTGTAGGACCAAATGTATCATTAGGAAATGCATGCCATGTACAAAACAGTACAATACAAAACAGTTTAGTGCAAACCCATGTGCATATAAAAAATGCAGATCTGGATAATGCAATGATTGGCAATCATGCTAGTTTTGACGGAAAATTTACCAGCATAAGCATTGGAGATTATTCGGTATTGGAATAATTTTACTAAATATAAAAAAACAGCAGGCAGCATTATTTAAGTTTTTATTATGCTGCTTTGTTGTTTTTTTAATTTATTTTGCATTTGTGTAAAAAACAAACAGGATTTTGTTTTTAAACATTTCTTTCCGATGAAAAAAAAATGGCCTTATATATTCGCTTTTTCTATTTTGCTTTGCAATACAATAACGGTATTGGCACAAACAGAACCAGAAGAAATTAAAGTCGAATCGGATAAATTCCAGGATTTTTTCTATGAATCCATTTTTCAAAAAAGTATTGAAAATTACGATAAATCATTGGTTGCACTGGAGCAATGCCTAAAACTGAAACCAAATGATGCAACCATTTATTTCGAAATGGGGAAAAATTATCTGGCTTCTAAAGATTATAAAAATGCTTATGCTTCATATGAACATGCTACCCAGATTGATCCCAGCAATAAATGGTTTTGGGTAGGAATGTATGATGTATGTTATGAAACTAAAGATTTTAACCAGGCGATAGCAGTTGTCAATAAAATAATCCCTTTTGATGCAGAATACAAGGAGGATCTGGTTTCGTTATATATGGTAACTAAGCAGTATGAAAAGGCATTGGCAGGAATCAATGAACTGAATGAGAAGGTAGGGAAAACCGAAAGAAGAGAAATGTATAAAATGGAAATCTTATCGGAAGGCAAATTTCAAAATACTGAAGCTGGCAATTTAAAAGAACGTATTGAAAAAAATCCAAAAGATGAATCCAGCTATATAGCGTTGATTTTTTTATATTATAACAATAGTGAAGAAGATAAAGCCCAAGAAGTTGCCAAAAAATTAGAAAAAGAAATACCCGAATCGGTTTGGGCACAGGTAAGTTTATTCAAAAATTATATCGAGAAAAATGATGGTGCGAGTGCTGTAAAATCTATGAATATGGTTTTATCAAGCGCTAAGATTGATTCCAGAATAAAGCATAGGATTTTTAACGAATTTTTGATTTTTGCTACTGCAAATCCTCAGTTTTTACCAGATTTAGACAAGGCTATTGATTATTTTAAAAATGACAAACAAGTAAATGTTGCCAAGGAAGTAGGCAAATTTTATTACAATAAAAAGCAATGGGACAAAGCTGTCAAATATTATGAAATGTCGGAGAAAAACAGCCTTGAATTGGATGTAGAAACTATTTTACTTTGGCTTCAAGCCAATATCGAACTCAAGCAATTTGAGCCTGTTGGCAAAAAAGCAACGGCGATGATAGAGACTTATCCTGCAGAACCGCAGTTTTATTTTTATGCTGGACTGGCATACAATCAATTGCAATTGTTTGCCAAAGCCAAAGAGATTCTTGAAATGGGACTTGATTATGTAGTTGAAAATAAAGATTTGGAAATCAATTTCAACATACAGCTTGGTGAAGCCTATAGCGGATTAGGCAATGCTGCCAAGAAAGAATTATATTTTAACAAAGCCAATCAATTATTAAAGGAGAAAAAATAATGAATCGATTTATAATAAGACTACTTTTTGTTTGTATGATTTGTGGTGGCAGTTCACTTTTATTAGTGTCTTGTAAAGCGAAGGGAAAAGTTGTGGAAGCAAGTAAAAAAGAAGATTCGAAAAGCATATCCGCTGAATGGATCTTAAAAAATCATTATGCAATAAAAAGTGATTTTACTACATTATACATAAAATCCAATGTAAAATATAATGATGCTAAACAGTCTCAGAATTTAACTGCTGAGATTAAGATTAAAAAAGACGAACAGATTTTGGTAAGCATTCGTTTTCTGGGAATTACTATGGCCAAAGCGTTGATAACACCAGCATCAGTAAGCTATTATGAGAAATTAAACGGCACTTATTTTGAAGGAGACTTTAGTACATTAAGCAAATGGCTTGGAACTGATTTGAATTTTAACAAAGTTCAAAATATGCTGATTGGACAGCCCATAGATGATTTATCAAAAGGGAAATATCAAGATTCATTAGTTGATCAGTCGTATAGATTGGAAGATCTTTCAAAAAGCAGTACACAAAAGTTTTTCTTTTTTGATAAGGATTCATTTTTGCTGAATAAGCAGGAGATTTCACAATCATCAGAAAATAGAAAAATAGAAGTTTTGTATTCGGATTATAAAAAATATAATGAATCTCCGTTGCCAAAAGAAATTGCCATTACTGCAGAACAGGAGAAAGGTAAAACCGAAATTAATTTAGAATATAACAATATAACGATAAACGAAGAACTTAATTTTCCTTATAGTGTGCCAAATGACTATAAAAGAATTTTAATTAAGTAAATTTGAACCAATATAATTGTAAAATGCAAAAATTTCTCTTAGGACTATTTTTTTTATGCACGACCTCAATAATCTGGGGCCAAGAGTCGCAACAAGAAAGATTAGAAAAACGTAAAGCCGAAATTCAACAAGAAATTCTGGATAATGAAAAGATGTTACGAACAGTCAAGAGTAAAGAAAAATCTGCTGTAAATGTGATCATTTTGCAAAACAATAAAATCAGGCTCAAAGAAAAACTGATTTATACGACTGAGAAGCAGACCAAAATACTCAATAATGACATGTATATCAATCAGTTAAAAATGAATAAATTAAACAGGGAGCTGGTTGTATTGAAAGAAGATTATGCTAAAATGATTGTTAAATCCTATAAGAGCAGAAGCGAACAAAGCCGAGCAATGTTTTTACTTTCATCAGAAAATTTTTTGCAAGCCTATAAAAGAGCACAGTATATGAAACAATATACTGGATTTAGAAAAATGCAAGGCGAAGAAATTAAATCGAAATCAAATCAGCTTTTAGAGTTTAATGAAAAACTGAATATTCAAAAAATCGCCAAAAAGAAATTATTAGCCGAAAATACCAAAGAGAAATTGTCTCTGGAAAAAGAAAAAAGAGAACAATTGAAATTGGTAAATTCGATCAAAAAAGACAAGAAAAAAATCACCGCCGAGATCAAAAGGAAACAAAGTGAATCTAAAGCCATTGACCGTCAGATAGACCGCTTAATTCGTGAAGCCATTGCCGAGGCGAATAGAAAAGCGGCAAGTGAAAATCCCGGAGGAGCTGGCTACACTTCGTCTAGAATTGTATTGACAGCTGAAGGCAAAATATTAGCAGATAATTTTAGAGCCAGCAAAGGACAGCTGCCTTGGCCGGTTGAAAAAGGTTTTGTATCGTTGGGTTATGGCAGCCAGCCACATCCAGTTTATCCTAGTCTTGTAGTTCACAACAGCGGTGTAGAGATTACCACAGAACAAGGCGCAAATGCGAGAGCCGTTTTTGGAGGCGAAGTTACAAGTGTTATTGTATTGTCTCCTGTAAACAAGGCAGTAATGATCCAGCATGGAGATTATTTTACTGTTTATCAAAATCTAAGTTCTGTTTTTGTTTCCAAGGGAGATAAAGTATCTATCAAGCAGAACATAGGGAAAATCAGAACAAATGGAGAAGGCAAAACGGTCTTGAAGTTTACTATTTCACAAAACACTACTTATAATAATCCTGCATACTGGTTATATAGAATGTAGGCAACTCCAAAAGAATTATATGCTGCACTTTTTATTTTTCAAAAATGAAACGGTGCAGCTTTTTAATAAAAATCATTCATTAAGTTTGCATAATATATAATTTGCGATGTTAAAATATTTTCTAAGTTTTATTTTTCTAGTGACAACAGCTTTGGTTTGGGGCCAAGACAATCAACAAAAAAAATTAGAAGAGCGTAAAATTAAAATCCAGCAAGAAATTAAAGAAAACGAAACAAAACTTCAAACGGTAAAAAAGAAAGAAAAAACAGCAGCCAAAGCTATTGTTTTGCAAAGCAATAAAATCAAGCTTAAAGAAGAATTAATTGCCACCACCGAAAAACAAAAAACACTCCTTGGAAATTCAATTTCTAAAAATCAAGCTCAGATAAATAAATTAGAAAAAGAGCTGGAATTACTAAAGGCTGATTATGCCAAGATGATTATCCAATCTTACAAAAGCCGTTCAGAGGAAAGCCGTGCGATGTTTCTGCTATCTTCAGAGAGTTTTCTGCAGGCTTATAAAAGAGCGCAGTATATGAAACAGTATGCGAATTATAGGAGAATGCAGGGAGAGGAAATAAAATCTAAAACGAATACATTATATATTTTTAATGCAAAATTGGATGTTCAAAAAAGCGATAAAGAAAAGCTTATCGCCGAGAATGATAAAGAAAGACAGTCATTAGAAAAAGAAAAACAAGAACAGGAAAAGCTTGTAGCTTCGTTAAAGAAAGATAAAACCAAAATTATTGCGGAGATCAAGAAAAGACAGCAAGAGTCTAGATTGATCGATAAAAAGATCGATAAATTAATTCGAGCAGCAATAGCCGAAGCCAATAGAAAAGCGGCGCTCGAAAAGGCTGCAAGAGAAAAAGCCAAAGCCGATGCCATAGCCAAAGCAAATGCATTGGCGAGAGCCAAGGCGCTTGAAAAGAAAAGAGAAATTGAAAAAGCAAATGCATTAGCCGCAGCAAAAGCAAAGGCTAATTCTAAGCCAGCACCTAAACCAATTCCAGTTCCAAAAGAGGTTGAAAAAGCTATCGCAAAAGCAGATCCTGCGGCTGCACCAGTGGCAGTTTCGAGTACAAAAATAACTTTAACATCTGATGGGAAAGTAGATTCGGACAGTTTTAAGGCTAATAAGGGAAAATTGCCTTGGCCAGTTGAGAGAGGATATATTTCTATGGGTTTTGGCGATCAGGCACATCCGGTTTACAAAGAATTGCAAGTTCATAATAGCGGTCTGGAATTTACTACCGATTCAGGTTCCAATGCGAGGGCAGTTTTTGACGGAGTCGTTTGGAGTGTTATTATTATTTCGCCAGTGAATAAATTGGTAATGCTGCAGCATGGAGACTTTTTTACAATATATCAAAACCTGACTTCGGTAAATGTAAGCAAAGGCGACAAAGTGAGTATAAAACAGAGCCTAGGCCGAATCAAAACTAACGGTGAGGGCAAAACAATATTAAAATTTGCAATAACACAAAATACTACATATGCCAATCCAAGGTCGTGGCTTGCTAATAAATAGCAGAAAAAAATTAATAAATAATTAAATCATCATATCAGGATTATAAATTATATTTGATAAAATTTAAACTAGAAAATTATGAATTCGAATAACCCCTTTTTAAATAACAAAACATTTTCAACGGCTGTTTCTAGAAATAATGATTCGTTTAATGCGATTACTGTAAACGACAATCAAGACATGACTCTGTCTGGAACAATCAATAGAAGTTTAATTCTATTTTTGTTATTAATTGCTTCAGCAACTGTAATCTGGTGGACAACTTCTAATGAAATATTGAATCCCATAGTTCCAATAATCGGAGGTGCGGTTGTAGGATTGATTTTGGTTCTGATAGCATCATTCAAGCCGGAATATTCACCTTATTTGGCTCCTGGCTATGCTCTTTTTGAAGGGCTTTTTATTGGCGGAATATCTGTTATTTTCGAAGCGATGTATCCTGGAATAGTCACTCAGGCTGTGGGAGCAACTTTTGTTACTTTTGCCGTATGCCTCGGATTGTATAAATATAAAATCGTCAAGGTAACGGAGCAATTCAAGTCTATTGTAATCGCTGCTACATTAGCAATTGCTACCTATTATTTAGTTTCTTGGCTGTTTTCTTTATTTACAAGTTTTACTCCAGTACATTATGGAAATTCTATGATGAGTATCGGTATCAGTGTATTTGTGATTGTAATTGCGGCTATGAACCTATTTTTGGATTTTGATATGATAGAGAAAGGAGTACAGCAAAGAATGCCAAAATACATGGAATGGTACGGCGCAATGGGATTGATGATAACGCTAGTCTGGCTGTATATCGAGTTCTTGAGATTGCTATCAAAACTATCTAAAAAATAGAATTAAAAAATATTTTATAAAAATGCCTTTCCGAAACGAAAGGCATTTTTTTTGAATTAAAAAATCTGCTGACTGTTTTCCTCAGTATTTTATAATACTATAAAAGGATTATAGCCATCAAATCATTAAATTTGCATTCTTATTTAGATATATGTTAGAAAAAGAAATAATAAATTTTGAAAAGACAGCCATTGTTGGTATTGTTACTCAAAATCAAAGTGAAGAAAAACTCAATGAATATCTTGATGAATTAGAGTTTTTGACGTTTACCGCTGGAGGAGAAGTGATTAAGCGCTTTTCGCAAAAAATGGAGCGACCCAATCCAAAGACTTTTGTAGGAACAGGAAAATTGGAGGAAATTTGTCTTTTTGTAAAAGAGAACAGCATATCGACTTTGATTTTTGATGACGAATTATCGCCTTCACAGCAAAAGAATATTTCCAAAATTATAGATTGTAAAATATTAGACAGAACCAATCTGATCCTTGATATTTTTGCTCAAAGAGCCGAAACCTCATATGCAAGAACACAGGTGGAACTAGCACAATGCCAATATTTGCTTCCAAGGCTTTCTGGAATGTGGACGCACTTGGAACGTCAAAAAGGGGGTATTGGTATGCGCGGACCCGGTGAAACGGAGATTGAAACCGATAGACGTATTGTACGTGATCGTATATCATTATTGAAAGAAAAAATTAAAACCATTGATAAGCAGATGGGAGTGCAGCGCAGCAATCGCGGTGCAATGGTTCGTGTGGCTTTAGTTGGATATACCAATGTTGGAAAATCGACTTTGATGAATGCTATTGGAAAGAGTGATGTTTTTGTAGAAAATAAGCTTTTTGCAACATTAGATACAACTGTCCGAAAAGTAGTTATTAAAAACCTGCCATTTTTATTATCGGATACGGTTGGGTTTATCCGAAAATTGCCTACTCAATTGGTAGATTCATTCAAAAGTACTTTGGATGAAGTCCGCGAGGCTGATCTTTTATTGCATGTTGTAGACATTTCGCATCCCGAGTTTGAAGATCATATTGCATCGGTAAATCAGATTTTGCAGGATATTAAAGCTCATGACAAACCAGTTATTATGGTTTTCAATAAAATCGACGCCTACAAGCATTTGACCATTGACGAAGATGATTTAATGACCGAGAAAACCCCAAGACATTTTACATTAGATGAATGGAAGCAGACTTGGATGCATCGTTTAGGAGGACAAAATGCCTTATTTATTTCGGCTTCCCAAAAAGAAAATTTTGAAGAGTTCAGGAAATGTATTTACGAAGCAGTCCGGAAAATACACATTACCCGTTTTCCATACAATAAGTTTTTATACCCCGATTATAAAGATGCTGTCGAGAAAGAAGAAGAACCCGAATAAACACAAAGACCTTTTAGTGATTTGCTAAAAGGTCTTTTATTTTGTTCTAAAAATTATAATTCAGCCCAACACCAAATACTTCTTTGGTTTGAAATCCCGAAAAAGCATCATCATCATAAATGGCTTGGAAATTTAAATTTGCCGACAGGATTTTGTTGATTTTCATTATAATCATCAGGTTGTAATTAATGTCGATATTTTGGGGATCCTTCAAATAATTAGAATATAAATTCAATAGATTTTCGGCTGTTACATTTTCCATAATTTGGAATTTATAATACGCAGTGGCATTAAAACCCAATTGATACAACACACTTTTATTGGCATCGACACCAAAATAAGTTCCATCAATATAGCCTGGAACAGAGGTGTAAAAACTGTCTACAAAAGTGAATTTTGAAGTTAATGGAGCAAAATTGACTTTGAGATTTTCGGTTTTTTTCCAATAAATACCTGGACCAAAAAGCAGATAGCCTGGAGACATGAAGTTGGTGTTTTCTTCTCTTATTTCTGCACCGTTTTCATCTTTAGTGTAAAGATACCCTTTTGTAAACTGCGTTCTAAAATTGACTAGAAAGGAATAATACCAATAACCTTCTGTTTTTTTGGCAACTATTGAATTGATTTCGAGCTGATCATCAGTTTTCTTTTCAAAACTGGAGTTCTGTGTTTGAAGCAATCCGTAAGAAGCCAATATTCTATTTTCCCATGAAAAGGAACCTTTTTTGTAATCAATTTTATAATCGACACCAAGGTTTCCAGAAAAGCTGTTTTCACCGCCAGCTATCCAGTTGTTGAAGCTGGCCTGGTTCAATAGAAATGTAATTTTGCCGTTTGATACCCATCCTTTTTTGATTGTATCATCAATAGTTTTAGCAGCTTCTTCAGTTTTTTTTATAACTTCTTTTTCTGAAGTCTGTGCATGAAGTATTACCGTGAAAGACAGCAGAATCAGCAGAATATTTTTTTTCATCGTAAGAGTATTAGCTTTAATACAAATAAATATAGCAAAATAGATAATGCATTGAAAACGGTAATCAATAAATGATATTTATTTTTTTGGAGCTTTGTATAATGGAACAGCCGAACATGCCTCGCCATACATGATGCTTCTGGCATAAGGCTGGAGATATTGTGATGCCAAAACATAAGCCTGCATGGGAACTGGTTTTCTCGAACAGCCTTTTATGATAACTGGTTTATCTTTATAAACGCTGTAATCTATTTTTGGAAGCAGCTCTGCGTACATTGCTGCGTCTAAATCTTCCACAGAACCTTTGATGATTTTCTTGGCATAAGGTGCCAAATGCATCGTGAGCAAAATTATTGCCCACTTGGGAAGAATGGCATCAGTACTGCATGAAACGGCTACATATTGATCTTGGTATTGCGACCAATCCTGATTATTAAGCTGTTCCCTGAAATCTTTTTCCTTTAACAAAAAACCATCAATAAGCCATTGTGAAATATCTATCTGCACACGATTTCCTGCCGGATAATAGTCTTCAAGATCAAAAACTTCCAGAACACTGTTTGCTACTTTATTGATTATTTCTTCCATTATAAAAAGTTTATGGTTTGTTGTTTATAGTTTGTTGTTTTCGAACCATAAACTATAAACAACAAACCCATTAACTGATTAAAGCATTCCCAATTCTAATTTTGCTTCTTCGCTCATCAGATCTTTGCTCCAAGGCGGATCAAAAGTGATTTCCACTTCGGCATCTTTTATATGCTCGATTGATTTTATTTTTTCCTCAACTTCTCTTGGTAAACTCTCCGCGACAGGACAGTTTGGGGAAGTAAGCGTCATTAATATTTTTACTTCATAATCAGTATTGACCATAACGTCATATATCAATCCCAATTCGTAAATATCTACTGGAATTTCAGGATCGTAAATAGTTTTTAATTTTTTTACGATTGATTCTCCTAAGTCTTCGGTGTTTATTTCTTGTTCCATAATTTTTTGTTTTTGTTTAAACCATATAAGTCATATAAGGTTTTTCTAATCTTCTAGCATTCTATAATATTCATTTACCAAAGTTTTTTGACCTTCATAGTAAATGTTTTTTACATTAAAATTAATTAATAAACCCATCGGAGCTTTTAACAAGTTCATATAAGTAAGTAATTGTGCTTCAAAAATAGGATTTATTTCCGTTACCGATTTTAATTCTACTACGAGAGTATTTTCTATAACTAAATCACATCGGAGTTTCGATTCTAATTCATGCCCTTTATAAATTAGCGGAATTTGAAGTTCAGACGAAAAACTTATTCTTCTTAATTCCAATTCTTTTTTGAGGCATTGATGATAAATGTTTTCCAAAAGACCTGCTCCTAAATTTTTATGAACTTCAATCGCTGCTCCATTTACCTGATACACTAAATTTTTTAGAGAACTTCTGGTTATAATCATATTTTATTAAATTAACTTATATGACTTATATGTTAAAATTATTCTTTTTTAGCATCAAATGCCAAAGCATACATTTTAATATTTTTTATCATCGAAACCAATCCATTGGCGCGTGTTGGCGAAAGATGCTCTTTCAAACCGATCTCGTCAATAAAATCGGTATCGGCGTTTAATATGTCAATTGCTTTTTGGTTTGAAAAAGCTCTGATTAAAATAGCGATTATTCCTTTGGTTAAAATAGCATCGCTGTCAGCAGTAAAGACAATTTTGTCCTCTTTTTGCTCACCTTGAAGCCAAACTTTGGATTGACATCCTTTAATCAGATTTTCGTCTGTTTTTAATTCCTCCTTGATTAACGGAAGATTTTTCCCTAATTCAATGATGTATTCATAACGCTGCATCCAGTCGTCAAACATTGAGAATTCATCTATGATATCGTTTTGTACTTCTTTTATTGTCATTACTTATTCTTTTGAAAAGGATAGTATAGTGTTTACTAAATTCTTTATTTTCTCAGGCGGAAATCCATTATCGAAAGTCTGGCTTTCATAGGTTTTTCCTTTGTAGGTTACTTTTAAATTTGCCATTGCTGCTCCATCATGAAAACGTTTCTGTGTGGGGGCTTTTAAATTTGGAATTTCCTCCAGATTCACTTTTTGAAATTCTTTTATCAAAGCATTCCATTGTGCATCTGTCAGGGAATTTGAAACAGGTTTTCCGTCTCTTGTTTTCATCACGGAAACTGTTTTGTTTTCTACAGCAATGTTATTATACAAACCTCTTGAATTGGCGGTGTATTCAACTTTGGCGGAAGCCAAATCTACATTTTTTTGACCTTGGCAATTGTTTCCAAGGATTATCGTCAAAAACAAGAGTGTGATGATTTTCATAATTTTCTGAATTTATGACAGCATCATTTGCGCTTTTTTCACGGCTTCGACCAATGCGTCAATTTCTTCTTTGGTATTATAAAAAGAAAACGAAGCTCTTATTGTTCCAGGAATACAGAAGAAATTCATAATAGGCTGGGCACAATGATGGCCTGTTCTTACCGCTATTCCCAGTTTGTCTATGATAGTTCCAATGTCATACGGATGAATACCGTCAATATTAAACGAGATTACCGAAGTTTTGTTTTCTGAAGTACCATAAATTCTAATACCCTCAATTTCTGATAATCGTTTTGTAGCATATTCCAGCAATTCCAATTCCTGCTTCTGAATGTTTTCAAAACCAATTTCATTCATATAATCAATCGCAGTTCCTAGAACGATTCCGCCTGCAATATGCGGTGTACCAGCTTCAAATTTATGTGGCAGATCGGCATAGGTTGTTTTTTCGAAAGTCACTTCTTTGATCATTTCACCACCGCCTTGGTAAGGAGGCAGTTTATTCAGCCATTCTTCTTTTCCGTATAAAACTCCAGTTCCCGTTGGGCCACACATTTTATGTCCTGAAAAAGCATAAAAATCACAGTCCAAAGCCTGAACATCCGGTTTTAAGTGCGGTACAGCCTGAGCTCCGTCAATCAAAATGGCAGAACCAACTTCGTGTGCTTTGTCAATCATATACTTGATAGGATTGATGATTCCCAATGCATTCGAAATATGATTTACAGTAACGATTTTGGTTTTGTCAGAAAGCAATTTATCGTATTCGGCCATTATCAATTCGCCGTTTTCATCCATCGGAATTACTTTGAGTGTCGCTCCGGTTTTTTCGCAGAGCATCTGCCAAGGTACAATATTGCTGTGGTGCTCCAATGAAGAAACAATCACTTCATCCCCCGATTTTAGAATCGAAGCAAATCCATTAGCGACCAAGTTGATCCCAAAAGTAGTTCCCGAAGTAAAAAGCACTTCGTGGGCATATTTGGCATTAATATGATTTTGCACTTTTCCGCGTGAAACTTCATAAGCATCCGTCGCCAATTGGCTCAATGTATGAACGCCTCTATGAATATTGGCATTGATTTCCTGATAATACTTTGCAATCGCATCGATAACCACTTGCGGTTTTTGCGAAGTGGCTCCGTTATCGAAATATACTAGTGGTTTCCCATTTACTTTTTCAGAAAGAATAGGAAAGTCGGCTCTTATTTTTTGAATATCTAACATTGTTTTATTTAGATTTTTTCTAAATACAAAAGTAACACAATTGATTTAGTTTTCTAGGAACAATAAGGAATAATTGTGAAATCGTTTTTGGAAGAAAATATTGTTATTGATGAAAAATCCAACAGAATTTATCAGTCTTTATTTTTGTGTTCCTTTTTTTATTAAATTAGGATAAATATCTCCAGTTATGAAAAAATATTTAAAAATAATCGTCTCTTTGGTTCTTTTGTTTTTGATTTATTTTAGCATTACAACTTACCGTAGGCTGGAATTAATTTCAGGATTTTCGGCCAAAAGCGTTGCAAGCTGTCATTTCATAGCCAATCGGTCACTGGAAAACATTGAGAAAAGTGATAATGATTTTGACGTTATCCGTTGGGCTTCCAATAAAATAAATGAATCAGGAAAATTTGCGACGGCTACCGTTTTTGGTTTAAAAAAGCGAAAAGCAATTTATAGAACTGGATTAGGAGCAACATTAATCAATGACAATTTTGATATTATCAAGCCGTACGAAATTCCAAAAAGAGCGGAATCTAAAAATAATCTTCCTTTTCCGTATGGAAGTGCAGAACCTAAAGACACGGTTTTTTCCAATATTGATTATGCCAAATTGAATCAGGCTGTCGCCAATGCCTTTGATGCCGATGCCGAAGATGCTAGAAGAACACGTTCCGTTTTGGTTATTTACAAGGACAAAATCATTGCCGAGAAATACGCTGTTGGGTTTAATAAAAACAGTGTCCTTTTGGGCTGGTCTATGACCAAAAGTATTACAGGTACGCTGTTTGGAATCCTTCAAAAACAAGGACGATTTGATATTTACAAACCGGCTCCAATACCCGAATGGCAGAACGACAGTCGAAAAAACATTACAACCAATGATTTATTGCATATGAATTCCGGTTTGGAGTGGGAGGAAGCTTATGATAAAATATGTGACGCTACGCAAATGCTTTTCCAAGCCGAAGATATGTCAAAAGTGCAAGTCCTGAAACCAGCCATTTTTACACCCAATACCCATTGGAATTATTCTTCGGGAACTACTAATTTGCTTTCGGGTATTTTGCGGAAGCAGTTCAAAACGCATCAGGAATATCTGGATTTCTGGTACTCGGCATTGATTGATAAAATCGGAATGCACTCGATGTTGGTTGAAACCGATATGGCTGGAAATTATGTAGGTTCGTCTTATGCTTGGGCAACCACGCGAGATTGGTCCAAATTAGGATTATTGTATTTACACAAAGGCAATTGGAACGGAGAACAGTTATTTAATGCCAGTTGGGCAAAGTATGTTTCGACTCCTACAAACACTTCAAAAGGTAAATACGGAGCGCACTTTTGGCTCAACGCCGATGGATTTTATCCAGATGCTCCAAGAGATATGTATTCCTGTAATGGTTTTAACGGGCAAAAGGTATTTATTATTCCGTCACGTGATTTGGTAATTGTGAGATTGGGGTTGACGGGTGATGCCAAGTTTGATTTTAATGGGTTGTTGAAGGGGATTGTGGGGAGTGTGGAAAAAATAAAATAGTATGAAACAAAATAATAAAATACTGATTTCAATATTCTTATGTATTATAGGTTTTGTTTTAAACGGGATGGCTTGGTCAACAATAATTAGACATCCTTACAATTCAATTTGCCTAAATTTAGGATTTGGATTGTCGTTCCTTGGATTTGTTCTTTTTATTTACGCTCTAATAAAGAGTTAGTATAAATTAAAAACTTTTCAGAATATTGAATATTGAAAGGTTTTTTTATACTGAAAAAACATGATAAAAGATTAATTTTCCAATAAACTTAATCCCTAAAAATTTCTTCCACATTGAAAGTCAGTTCAGGGAACAGTGGACTATGTACCCATCCTTCTTCAGCGATAGGTTTTAGTCCAATGTATTTGTTATTTTGCAGTGTATAAATTAATATTGATTTTTGAAAAGGCTCTACTATCCAATATTCTTTAACAGCGTTCTCTTCATATAAATCAAATTTGATGTCCATTTCTTTTTTTGAATTTCCAGGAGAAAGGATTTCAATAATTAAATCGGGAGCTCCAATACATCCTCTGTCGTCTAATTTTTCTTTATCACAAATCACGCAAATGTCAGGTTGGATAACAGTTGTAATTTCTTTGTCTGAAGTGCTTTTTTTAAAATTTTTTAAACGAACATCAAAAGGAGCATAATAAATATTACATAATTTGTTTTCAAAATAACGATCAAATTTTCGAAATATTTTTGCTGAAATCTCCTGATGTTTTCTGCTTGGTGCAGGACTCATCTTGAAAACTTTACCTTTCAGAATCTCCAGTCTTTCTTGAAAATTCCAAGTAAGATAATCGGCGTAAGTGTATGATTTACTTAGGTCTAAATCATTTATGTCGGTTATGATAGTTGCCATCGGCGATTGAATTTAATATTCAAAGATACTCATTTTTTTAATCGATGTGTGTTTTGCCCCTGATGGAAATGGAAAGCCTTTTGCAGTAATGGTGCAATTTTTCTAAACAAAAAAGAGCGACCAGCGGAAGCTCCTTTTTTGTTTTTAGAAAAATGCAACAGTGCCAAAAAGCTTGTAATGAACAGCAGGATTAGGCACATTATAAATTGTTACAAATCAAATCCAATTTTCACGCCCAATTTATTAGCGATAATTTTGGTGATTCGTTGTTTCAATTCTGGTATTTTGATGTTTTCGATGACAGCATTTGAGAAAGCGTACATCAATAATGCTTTGGCTTCTTTCTTTGGAATCCCACGCTGTTGCATATAGAACATAGCAGTTTCGTCCAATTGTCCAACCGTACATCCGTGAGAACATTTTACATCATCGGCAAAAATTTCCAATTGCGGTTTTGCATTAATGGTTGCTTTGTCGCTCAAAACAATATTGTTGCTTTTTTGGAAAGCGTTTGTTTTTTGTGCTTCTCTTTCTACATATACTTTTCCGTTGAAAACTCCTGTAGAACGGTCGGTGAAAATACCTTTGTAATCCTGAAAGCTTTCACAGTTTGGAGAAGCATGGTTAACCAGCGTATAATGGTCAACGTGCTGTTTGTCACCAATAATTGTGATTCCGTTTAAAGTACTTGTCAATCTTTCGCCAAAATGGTAAAAGTTCAAATTGTTTCTGGTTAGGTTTCCGCCAAAAGAGAAAGTATGTACCGAAACGTGACTTTCCTGTTTTTGAGAAACGTAAGTGTTGTCAATTAAATTCGCCTCCAAATTGTCATTTTGGATTTTGTAATAATCCACAATAGCTCTTTTTTGTGCAAAAATCTCAGTAACCGAATTGGTCAAAACCGGATTTTCGTTCAGGCTTTGATGACGTTCTATGATTTGGACATGTGAATTTTCTCCAACGATAACCAAGTTTCTCGGCTGAACCAAAAGAGCAGTTTCACTTCCGGTAGAGAAATACATGATTTCAATAGGTTTGTCGGCAACTTTGCTTTTTGGGATATTGATGTAAGCTCCTTCATTGGCGAAAGCCGTATTCAGGGAAGTCAAAGTTTCTTCTTTATTGGCAATTTGGTTAAAGTATGAGTCAATAACCATTTTGTATTTTGGCTTGTTCAAAGCCGACGACATTAGACAGACATCAATTCCGTCATGTGTGGTTGAAGACAAATGCGAACTGAAAACGCCGTCAATAAATACAACTTTATAGGTATCTATTTCGTGCAGAAAGTATTTTTTTACATCGCTGTATTGAATGGTGCTTTCTGTTTTTGGGAAAACGCTGAAGTCATTTTTCAGAATGGTGCTTAGCGAAGTGTATTTCCAGCTTTCTTCTTTTTTGGTTGGAAACCCTTTATTTTCGAAGTTTTTTATGGCTGCCGTACGTACATCATGCAGTTCGGAATGAACATCAACACGCTCCTCAAAAGCCATAAAAGACGATAGTAATTTTTCTTTTAATTCCATTTTTATAATGTTTATGGTTTATGGTTTTTTGTTTACTGTCCAACTATGAACAACAAACGATAAACTATAAACAAATTTTAGTTGTCCCCTTTAATCCAGTCGTATCCTTTTTCTTCAAGCTCGTGTGCCAATTCAGCTCCGCCTGATTTTACTATTTTTCCGTTGTGAAGAACGTGAACAAAATCAGGAACGATATAATCCAAAAGTCTTTGGTAGTGCGTAATTACAATGACAGCGTTTTTGTCGCTTTTCAATTTATTTACACCATTGGCAACAATTCGTAAAGCATCGATATCAAGACCAGAATCAGTTTCGTCAAGAATAGCTAGTTTTGGATCAAGCATTGCCATTTGAAAAATTTCATTTCTTTTTTTCTCACCACCAGAGAAACCTTCGTTAAGGGAACGGGAAAGAAACTTTCTGTCGATTTCCAACAATTCTGATTTTTCACGGATAACTTTCAGCATTTCATTGGCCGGCATTTCTTCCAGACCTTTTGCTTTACGGGTTTCGTTGATTGCCGATCTCATGAAGTTGGTTACCGAAACTCCAGGGATTTCAACAGGATATTGGAACGAAAGGAAGACACCTTTGTGAGCTCTTTCTTCAGGAGCAAGATCACCAAGATCCTCGCCGTCCAAAATAATTTCGCCGTCGGTTACTTCATAATTTTCGTTTCCGGCAACAACAGCCGAAAGGGTACTTTTTCCGGCACCGTTTGGCCCCATTATCGCATGGACTTCTCCTGCTTTTACTTCAAGGTTTATTCCTTTTAATATTTCTTTGTCACCTATCGAGGCGTGTAAATTTTTTATTGATAACATTGTTCTTTTTGTTTATTCGTAATGCCCTTTCAAAGACAAAATATTTAAAATTTCTATTGTTTCTTCTTCAGTAACTCTATAAATTATTCGATGTTCCTGATTTATTCTTCTTGACCATCTTCCTGTCAGTTGATGCTTTAATTGCTCTGGTTTTCCTAATCCTTCAAATGGATGTAGCTGAATATTTTCAATTAAAGAATATATTTTATTAATTATTCTTTTGTTACCTGATTTTATCCAAAACTCTAAATCTTTTTTTGCCTTGTCAGAAAAATCTATTTGCATAATTCTTTCAATTCTTCCATTGTCATTCTGACTCCTTTTCCATCTTTAATACTTTGCTCTGCTTCCAAAATTTCTTTTACAAATTCCGGATTGTATGGCTTTTCTTCTTTCTCAATTTCAAAACCTAATGATTTTGCCAATGATTTCAATACGGGAAAATCTTTTTTCTTTACGTTTTTTAAAATGATGTCCATAAGAATTGAATTTGATATTGTTCTTTCAAATTTATAAAAAATTATCCCACAGAACCTTCTAATGAAATTTCCAATAATTTTTGTGCTTCCACAGCAAACTCCATTGGCAATTTGTTCAATACGTCTTTACTGAAACCATTTACGATAAGTGCAATCGCTTTTTCGGTTGGGATTCCACGTTGGTTGCAATAGAAAACTTGGTCTTCACCAATTTTACTTGTGGTGGCTTCGTGTTCTACTTTTGCGGTTGGATTTTTGCTTTCGATGTAAGGGAAAGTGTGTGCCCCGCAATTATTTCCCATCAGTAATGAATCACATTGCGAAAAGTTTCTGGCGTTTTCTGCTCTTGCTCCAATTTGAACCAAACCTCTATAACTGTTTTGTGATTTTCCTGCCGAAATACCTTTGGAAATAATAGTTGATTTACTGTTTTTACCCAAGTGAATCATTTTGGTTCCAGTATCGGCTTGTTGGAAATTATTGGTAACGGCAATGGAATAGAATTCTCCAATCGAGTTATCTCCCTTTAAGATAACAGAAGGATATTTCCAGGTAATTGCTGATCCGGTTTCTACCTGTGTCCAAGAGATTTTTGCATTTTTTTCGCAGAATCCTCTTTTGGTTACAAAGTTGAAAACCCCGCCTTTACCTTCTTTATTTCCAGGATACCAGTTTTGAACGGTTGAATATTTAATTTCGGCATCGTCCAACGCGATTAATTCTACAACGGCAGCGTGCAATTGATTTTCGTCGCGGGTTGGCGCTGTACATCCTTCTAAGTAAGAAACATAACTTCCTTCGTCAGCAACTAATAAAGTTCTTTCAAATTGTCCGGTTCCAGCCTGATTGATTCTAAAATAAGTGGATAGTTCCATTGGACAGCGAACGCCTTTTGGAATATAACAGAAAGAACCATCTGAGAAAACCGCTGAGTTCAAGGCCGCATAAAAGTTGTCTTTTTGCGGAACAACTGTACCAAGATATTTACGAACTAATTCAGGATGTTCTTTGATAGCCTCGGAAATACTCATAAAGATAATTCCTTTTTCGGCCAATGTTGCTTTGAATGTAGTTGCTACCGAAACGGAGTCAACCACGATATCCATAGCGATATTGTTCATTTTTTTCTGCTCATCAATAGAGATTCCCAGCTTTTTGTACATTTCCAAAAGTTCCGGATCTACATCATCAAGAGTTTTATTCGGGTCTGCTTTCTTTGGAGCAGAATAATAGGAAATGGCTTGGAAATCAGGCTTTACATAACTAACATTTGCCCATTCCGGCTCAATCATTTCTTCCCATGCACGAAAAGCTTCAATTCGCCAGTCGGTCATCCATTGCGGTTCGCCTTTCTTTTGGGAAATGGCACGAACAATATCTTCGTTTAAACCAATAGGAAAAGTTTCAGATTCTAATTCAGTATAAAATCCGTACTCGTATTCTTTGGTCTCTAATTCGATTTTTAAATCGTCTTCGGTGTATTTTGACATTTTTTTACTTTTTAAAACCATTAAAAAATTTAAGATTTGCTAAAACTTAATCAGCTTAATTTCTTAATGGTTTAAATATTTTTTTCATTTTTATAGTGAGAAACTCTCTCCACAACCGCAGGTTCTATTGGCATTTGGATTATTAAAGACAAATCCCTTGCCATTTAATCCTCCAGAAAATTCTAAAATTGTTCCTGCTAAATAAAGGAACGATTTTTTTTCGACTGCAATTTTTATTTCGTTGTCTTCAAATATTTTATCATCTTCGCCTTTGTTTTTGTCAAATTTCAAATCATATGACAAACCAGAGCAACCGCCGCTTTTTACACCTACTCTCACGTAGTCTATTGCGGCATCGTAACCATCATCTTTCATCAAATCGATGATTTTCTTTTTGGCTGTATCAGAAACTTGTATCATCTTAGTTTTTTTTATTTTTTAGAATTAAATAACTTATTGTGAGTTCTGTAGTCTGCACAATTTCTGTAAGCTTGTTTATTTCCTAATCTTTATTTCGTCTAAATTAACTGCAAAGATACTATATAAAATGCTTTTTTTCATCACTGATAACATTTATATAACTAATATCCAGATAGAAATTTGTTATATCAAAGAGATTAAAGCTATAAGATTTTGGTAAATTGCAGTGTTTTTAATTTTATAATGTACTGATGAAACTATACTCAATAGAAACGGGCAATTTTAAACTTGATGGCGGCGCAATGTTTGGTGTGGTGCCCAAAACCATTTGGAACAAAACCAATCCAGCTGATGAAAACAACTTAATTGATATTGCCGCCCGATGTCTGCTCATTGAAGACGGAAACCGATTGATTTTGATTGATACGGGAATGGGGAATAAACAGTCAGAGAAATTTTTTGGATATTACTCGCTTTGGGGAACGCATTCTATGGATAAATCACTGGCACAATATGGATTTCATCGCGATGATATTACCGATATTTTTATGACGCATCTGCATTTTGACCATTGTGGCGGAACTATTCAATGGAACAAAGACAAAACGGGTTATGAACCGGCCTTTAAAAATGCCAAATTCTGGACAAATGAAAATCATTGGGAATGGGCAGTAAAACCAAACGCCAGAGAGAAAGCGTCTTTTTTAGCTGAAAATATTTTACCAATGCAGGAGAGCGGGCAATTGCATTTTATAGCTAGACCCGAAGGCGATTTTGGTATTTCAAATGAATTGGGATTTGGGATTTTTTATGTTGATGGGCATACCGAAAAGCAGATGATTCCACACATTCAATATAAGGACAAAACCATTGTTTTTTGTGCCGACTTGATTCCTACAGCAGGACATTTGCCTTTGCCGTATGTAATGGGGTACGACACGAGACCTCTGCTGACCATGCCTGAAAAATCAAAATTCTTGAACGTCGCTGCCGATAAGAACTACTTTTTGTTTCTGGAACATGATGCACATAACGAAGTTATTACTGTTGAACATACCGAAAAAGGAGTACGGCTGAAAGAGTGTTTTAGCTGCTCGGATATTTTTTAAAACAAAAAACCACATTTTCATTAGTTAGAAAATGTGGTTTTTTGTTCAACAAAATAGAATTACTCTACTATAACTTTTTTGACAGAAGCGGCATCCTGATTAATTAAGTATATGTAATAAACCCCTTTTGGAAGACCTGATAAATTGATTGTATTATTTGTATTGACAGAATCTAGAGCAAATGTTTTTACTAATTGTCCTAATACGTTATATACTGCTGCTTTTTCTAAAGTAATGTTTAGAATATTGACCTCTCCATTTGTAGGGTTTGGATATACTTGAACTTTACTGAATTGAGAATCTTCCAGACCTAAAGTACAAGTTTCAGAATAAGTAGTTGTTGTTTCTTTGATTTTAGACCAATTTGCATTAGAATATTCAGCATTGTCAACTTTTACACAACCCAAAGTGGTAATTCCCAAAAAGGTTGTTCCACCTGTGCTGGCTTTTTTTCGGCCTGTTGATGATTGTACTATAAGGTTCTGATTATTTCCATTTTGCAGATTTATGTATACAAGCGGGTTACCAGTGACATATAGAATCTGAAGATTTATGTTTTTGGAAAGATCCAGACTAACCAGCTGATTGTTGCTGCAGTCTAAAATGTTTAGTGCTGTAAAACTTTCAATTCCGGTTAAATCTTTGATATTACTGTTTGAGAGGTCTAAAGTTGTAACTGCACTTATATCTGTTATAGTAATTTTTCCGTTTAAGCCATCAGTGTCAATTCCTAAATCAATTAGCTTTTGTTCAAAATTTGAATCGGGTATTAAAGTATATTGATTTGAATCTTGGCAATCTGTATTAAAATTTGCTGTTTCATCTTTTTTATCAGACCAGTTTGCATTAGAATAAATTGCATCATCAACCTGAATACAACTTAGATTAGGGTTGTTTTTAAGATTTAGATAGGCAAGGTTGGTATTGTTCCCATTCTTCAGATTTAAATTCGTTAATTGATTAGAATTAGAATATAAACCGACCAAAGCTGTATTTACACTTACATCCAAAGTGGTTAACTGATTTTTTGCACAATTTAAAAATTCCAAAGCTTTATTTTTGCTTACATCTAAACTTGTTAATTGATTGGACTGGCAATACAGCTCTGTAAGAGTACCGATAGTAGAAACATTCAAGCTGGTTAATTTATTTTCGCGGCAATCCAGGAGCTTCAATGCAGTATTTTTACTTACATCCAAAGTGGTTAGCAGACTGGTATTGCAACCTAAAAATATTAAATCAGTATTTGTGCTTACATCCAAGGTACTGATTTGGTTTGAACCGCAGTCTAATTTTTTTAAAGACTTATTTATTTTTACATCCAAAGCCGTTAATCGATTTGAATAACAGCTCAAAGTATCCAAAGCAATATTTTTGCTTACATCTAAAATCTCTATTTTATTGTTATTACAATCTAAAGTTTTTAATAATGTGTTCTTGCTTACATTCAATGCTGTTAATTGATTTTGATTACAGTACAGATCCGTTAATTGTGCAAAGTCTTGTATTCCTGTTAGATCTGTAATAGAACTATTGTTAACGTTTAGCTGTGTTATGGTGTTTATTTTTGATGTCAGGACTTTTCCATCGATGATGCCGTTGTCGATTTCCAAATCAATTAATTTTTGTTCAAAATTTTGATCTGGAATTAAAGTAAAAAGATCATTATTTACAGGTGCAGGTGTATACAAGCCTGTTATTTCTTCTTGTGTAAGCACACGATTCCAAATACCAATATCATCAATTGAACCTTCAAAATAGTTATTTAATTTATTTCGTCCTATTCTAAAAAAATTATTAAAACCGTTTGTATACAAACTGGCTGTTCCGCCCATTTTATATACTCCATTTATATATAAGGAGTAAGTGTTATTTGTTTCATCAAAAGTTAATGCAACGAAGGTCCATTCATCGTTAAAATAATTTTCCTGGGACGAAAAAGTTTTAGAATCAAATTGTATATCTAAATAGCCTTTGCTATAGAAGCTAATTTTAAACCAATAATTTGGGTCATTTATATTTCCATAATTTAAAAGGCAAAAATCTGAATTTGGAGAGCTAATTTTAGATGAAGATTTGAACCAGGCTGTAATTGTTCGCGATCCCCCTTTAAGAGGATAATCAGCAATATTGGATTCAATGTTACTGCTTGTACCATTAAAAAAGTAAGCACTGTTGCTTTTTCCGAATCTGTCTTCTATTAGAGTAACATCGGTGGCAATTCCATTGTTTCCTTTTCCGCTTGTATCATCAGCATTTCCAGTAAAAGGGTAATAAGCAAGCAGACCATTTGTTGGTATTGGATCATTTGCTGAAACTGGCATAATTGTCACATCAACTGCTATTCTTGAACTTTCGCAGCCGTTGATGGTTTGCGAAACATAATATTTACCTGTCATCAGTGCAGCCGATAAATCTAAAGCGGTCCCTCCTGTAAGATCATTATACCATTGAATATTAGAACCGACAGCCTGTAAGCTGCTAACTGTTGCGCTAGTATTGAGCATCTGTGCGGTCGCAGTTGGCGGAGGTGTATTATTTGCTGTGATAACTATATAATTTGAAGAGATGCAGCCGTTATTGTCTTTTACATATAGTTCATAAGTTCCTGGCGATAAGTTAGTAAATACATTTGAAGGTTGAAAAACCATATTCGAAATTCCATATTGGTAGGGTTCGGTTCCTCCATTCGCCATAATGGTAATAATTCCGTTGTTGCCATTACAGTCGGTGTTTGTAATTGTTGTTGTGGCAAAAAGAGGACTTGGTTCTATAATGACAAAACTCTTAGTGATTGATAACAAGGCAGCATCTGTAATTGTACAAGAATAATCACCAGGTTTCAATCCAGTAATTGAGGCTGTTGCAGCTCCATTTGACCAAAGGTAGGAATAGGGTGCTGTCCCGCCTGAAACAGATGTTATAGAAGCCGAACCGCTGGCATCACTTATACAGCTTATGTTAATTTGGCTTGTCTTTACTATCAATGAACCTGTACAATTTAATACTGTCGGGACATTTTTATCAATAGATGTTTCGTCACCCAGTTGTCCTAAGGAATTGCTTCCCCAGGCCCACAAACTTTCATCTGTTTTTATGGCCACTGTATGGACAGATCCTCCATCAATCATTTGCCAATTATTTTCCGTTCCTATTTGTAACGGAATAAGGCTATTGATCTTTGTGCCATTCCCAAGTTCTCCATCAGAGTTTAAACCCCAAGCCCATAAAGTACCGTCTGTTTTTATAGCAATCGTATAGTTAACTCCTCCGTTGATAGTTTTCCAGTCGGCTGATGATCCTATCTGTGTTGGAACAAGTTTATTTGTTGTAGTACCATCTCCTAGTGCCCCGTAGGTATTATCTCCCCAAGCCCATAAAGTTCCATCCTTTTTTATAGCAATAGTATGATCACTTCCGGCACTTATTGTTTTCCAATTGTTTTCTGTTCCTATCTGTATTGGAGATGTTTTTTTTGTTGTAGTGCCATCTCCTAATGTTCCGTATGTATTATTCCCCCAAGTCCACAATGTTCCGTCATTTTTCAAGGCAATCGTGTGAAGTTTGCCAGCTGCTACTAGTTGCCAATCATTAGCTGTCCCTACTCGTGTTGGAGTATTTCTGTCTAAGCTGTTGCCAATACCTAATTGACCAGAGAAATTATTTCCCCAAGCCCATAAGGAGCCATCTGTCTTTAGTGCAATTGTGTGACCATGCCCAGCCACTATTGTTTGCCAGTTCTTTGCTATTCCTATTTGTTGCGGAGCATTAAAATTAATAGTATATGAGCCATTCCCTATTTGTCCTAATCCGCCATATCCCCATGCCCATAAGGAACCATCTGTTTTTAATGCAACTGTATGCCCCCATCCTGCAGCGACTGTTTCCCAATCGTTATCAGTCCCCATTTTTGTAGGAACATTTTTACTTGTTGGCGAGCTGTTTCCTAATTGTCCCTGGTCATTGCTTCCCCATGTCCACAAGGTACCGTCTGTTCTTACCGCAGCTGTATGACTGTATCCAGCAGCCATTGTTTTCCAGCATTGCGCCTTGATCTGTAGGTGTAAGAATAGTATTAAAAGTAATAGTAAAGTTTTTTTCATATAATAAGATTTGGGTTATTTAATAGTAAGTTTTTATTTAAAATTTATTTAGTAGAAATTTCTTAAAGATAAAAATAAAATCCGAACTCATCAAAGATATTTTTTTAAATCAATTTGAAAAATCCTGAGTATGTCCCGCAAGCAAAATTGCTATAAATATCTAAAAAGAGCAGGCTTACTTTCATAAATACAAGATAGTTTTTATATGACAAAATAATACAATTTAATATTATTTTTCTACTAATATATTTGAATGATATTTTATTTTTTAAATTGTATTTAAAGCTGTTAATGCAGGAATTTATCAAGTTATAATATTTAGAATGAAAATAAGAGTATGTTCTTTTGTTATTTTTGGCTGATAATTATGCCTATTCAAGAGTTAAATTTGCAATAAATAAACAATCCCCATTTTCATACACATGAAAATGAGGATTGTTTTTTGTTCAGTTGTTTGATAAGCCTGACTATTAATTGGTTTTAAATCTCCATATCTGCCCAATGGTTTCTCCTCCTTTATTATCTTTTACAACCACTCGCCAGAAGTATTCTGTTGCAGGCTGCAGTGTAACCTCTTCAGATTTTGTGGTATTGTTTTCGTTTATTTTTACGTTAGGCGGATTTGCAGTTCCAAAATATACCTCATAAGTAAGAATATCTTCGGCATCAGTATCAGAGGCTTCCCAAGCCAATGTAGCTGTTGTAGTGCTTAATAAAGCGTTTATCTCCGGTGCGGTTAATTCCGGCAGAAAAGGGAGGTGGTTCACTTCGGCATCACCGGCAGTATAAAATTTGTAAACCGGTGAATAGTCACTGGACAAACCTTCGTTATCGGTTGCCTTGATTCTCCAGTAGTAAGCTGTATTTTTCTCTAATTCCAGTTGTGTCGAAGTAGACGAGCCTTCAGCTGTTTTTATAATCTGGCTGAATTGATTGTCGGAGGCTATTTCAATCTTGTAAGTGATATTGTCATTATTTGTATCGGCAGATTTATTCCATTCAAAACTGACAGTATTGTCTACGCATAATTTATTATCAGCAGGCAGCTTCAGTACAGGCACTGTAGGCGCTGTGTTTTTAACTTCGTTTTCAGAATCATCGCTGCCGCCTCCGCAGGAAATGGCTACAAGTCCGATTATTGACAGATATATAAAATTTTTCATCTTTTAATTTTTTATAATTTTTACATTCTTTACAGATCCTGCCGAGTGGATTTTGGCGATATAAACGCCACTTGGCTCATTTTCCAGTGTTAACTGGGCAGTGCCATTTTCTAAACTGTATTTTTTATTGGAAATTACACGGCCGTCAAAAGCGTTAATTTCTATGCTCACTTCCTTGTCGGCAACAGGCAGTACGATTTCAAAACTTCCCGAGGTAGGATTAGGATAGGCCGAAACGGTTAAGTCCAAGCCTGTAATATCTTCGGCATAGATTCCTTCGCAGGCTTTGGCCGTTTTTACTTCCAGCAGATTTCCTCCTTTTGCTGTAAGGGAAAAGCTTGAATCACTAGTTTGAAACTGCTCGATTCCATCTACAAAAACAGTGTAAGGAGCCGTTCCATCAGTAATTTCTATATTTACTTTTTTGGATTTTATAGTGGATTTCCCTGTAATCGACGTGCCTTTTGCAATAACCAGATTAAAACTCTGTTCGAATGTTTCCCCAGGAATAGTAATGGATATGGTGTAATTTCCAGGTGCCAGATCGATAACAGAGAGGGCATTATCTGTAAAAGGATAATTCTCCCCATTAATGCTGGCGGTGTATAGGAATGTTTCAGATGCAGTGATGTTTATTTCGCCATTATTTTCGCCAAGGCATGATTCTCCTTTTGTTTCGATAATGAAATTGTCTGATGGCAGACTTAATCCGCAGTCAGGATCATAAAAGGCTGTTGCGTCTTTTAAACCAGACCAGTTAGTGTCTGAATAAGTTTTGTCATCTACCTTGATACAGCTTAGATTCGGGTTGTTTTCAAGATGCAGTACGGCAGCATTAAAATTGGTATTGTTTCCGTTTTTCAAATTCAGGCTTGTCAACTGGTTTGATGAACAGTTCAGTTCGGTCAGGGCAGTATTTTCGGTAATGTTTAGTGAAGGCAATTTATTCGAATCACAAAACAACTGAGTCAAGACTTTATTCTTAGTAAGATTTATACTGGTTACCTGATTTTTGCTGAAATCCAAAAGGGTCAGGGCTGTATTTTTACTGACATCCAGATCTGTTAGCTGGTTAGATGATAGATATAATTTGCTGAGAGATATATTTTTACTTACATCCAAAACAGTTAATTTATTTGTATCTGCAATTAAATTTGTCAGGGCAATATTTTTGCTGATATCTAAAGCAGTTAGTTTATTAGAAGATACATTCAATTCTGTTAAAGAAATGTTTTTAGTTATATCTAACTTTTCTAATTGGTTTTCACGACAAGATAAAGCAGTCAAAGCAGTATTTTTACTTACGTCTAAAGTTATTAATTTATTTGAATCGGCTTTTAAATCTGTTAAGGCAGTAAATCCTTGTATGCCTGTCAGATTATTAATAGAAGTATTGGAAACATCTAATGTTGTTACTGTTTGAATACTTGAATTTAATACCAGTTCATTTTTACCATCGGTATCAATCCCAAGGGCAATGAGCTTATCTTCAAATAGAGGATCAGGTATTCCTGTAATAGTCGAGCAGTCAAATGTCGTGTAAATAGCTGTGTCATCTTTTCTGTTTTTCCAATTCGCATTTGCATAGACGGCATCATCTACAAGAATGCAGGAAAGATTTGGATTGTTGTAAAAACTAGGAAAAGAGATTTTACTATTATTTCCATTTTTTAAATTTAAGTTTGTTAATTTATTATCTCTGCAGTCAAAATTACGCAGCTTTGTATTTTTGCTTACATCTAAGGCGGTAATTTTGTTGTTTGCACAATCTAAATCCTCCAGCTCGGTATTTTTACTTACATCTAAAGCAGTTATCTGGTTGTCAGTGCAGTATAATTCTTTTAAACCTGTACTTAAATCCAGTTGAGTTAATTCATTGTTACTGACAATTAGAATTTCCAATAGTGGGTTTTTGGATACATCCAGACTAGTCAGTTTATTATTTGTACAGCCCAAACCTGTCAGCTTAGTGTTTTTGGTTACATCGAGAGCAGTTATTTGATTATAATTACAATTGAAGTTGGTTAACGATACAAAATCCTGAATACCTGTTAAATCTGTAATAGAACTATTACCAACGTCTAATATAGTTAAATTGCTGATACTGGAAGTTAATACTTTTCCATCGGCAGTATCATCAATTTCTAAAGCAATTAATTTAGCTTCGAAGTTGGTGTCCGGAATAAGAGTGTATGGTCTACAGTCCAGACTGAAATCTGCAGTGGCATCTTTGGTTGTAGTCCAATTGTTTTTTGCCACAGCAACATCGGCAACCATAATACAGGTCAGGGATGCATTTTTTGAACAGTTCAAAGTTTTTAATACACTATTTTTGGAAAGATCTAAACCGGTTAATGAATTGTTTGAAATGTTTAAAGTTTGTAAAGCTGTAAATCCTTCTAAACCTTTTGCATCTGTAATAGAGCTGTTAGAAACATCAAGAGCTGTTAGTGTTTCGATACTTGAATTTAATACATGCCCATTTTTACCATCGGTATCAATGCCAAGGGCAATAAGTTTATCTTCAAACAGGCCGTCTGGAATTCTGGTAATTGTCGAACAGTCATAAATCGTAAAATAAGAATACGCTTCTTTTTTATCGGACCAGTTGGTATTTGCATAGTCAATATCGTCAACAACAATACAGGAAAGTGCTGGGTTGTCAGAAAAATCCAAAGCAGTTAATTGGCTGTTTTTGCCATTTTTTAAATTTAAAGCAGATAATCTGTTTGAATTGGTATTTAAACTGGTTAAAGCCACATTTTTGCTGATATCTAAGCTTTCTATTTTATTGTTTTGGCATTCCAGCCTATTTAATTTGGTATTTTTACTTACATCTAATGTTTTTAATTGGTTTAGCCTGCATTTAAAACCCAATAAAGCAGTGTTTTTTGTTATATCTAAGCTGGTCAGTATGTTACTGGAACACTCAAACCATTCCAGAGCAGTATTTTGGCTTACATCCAGTGCAGCCAGTTGATTTTGATAACAGTTTAAAGAGATTAAAGCCGTGTTTTTGCTAACATCTAAGGAAGTTAATTTACACGCCTCTAATCTCAAATTGGTCAAAGCCGTATTCTTGCTTAAATCTAATTTAGTTATTTCAAGCCCATTACAATCCAGGTTAGTTAATGATACAAAATCTTCTATACCTGTAAAATCAGAAACATCATCATAAGAATAAAAAGTTAATGATTTCAATTTATTAATTTTGGAAGTCAGGACTTTGCCATCAGCAATATCATCAAGTTTTTCTTCTATTAATTCAGCTTCAAAATTTGCATCAGGTATAAGCGTGTACCTATTACAGTCTAAGGTAAAGTTTGCCAAAGCATCTTTTTTTACTGTCCAATTCGCCTCAGCGTGAGCAACATCGGCTACCTGAATACAAGATAATTCTGGATTATTGGAGCAGTCTAATGTTGTGAAAGCTGTAGTTTTAGAAAGATTTATACTGTTTAATAAATTGTTTGAAGCGTTTAAAGTTGTCAAAGCAGTAAATCCTTCTAAGCCTGTCAAATCCGTAAGAGAACTATTTGAGATATCCAGAGTTGTTATAGTTTCAATACTTGCATTTAATACAGCACCATTTTTACCATCAGTATCAATGCCTAAAGCAATTAATTTATCTTCAAACGCTCCATTAGGAATTAGAGTGGAGATGGAGCAATCGTGAGGTGAAAATACAGGATGAACCTCTTGCTGATTACTCCAATTAGTATTTGCATACGCAATATCATCAACAATAACACAGGAAAGATCTCTATTGAAAGAAAAGTTTAAACTGGTTAAAAGAGTATTCGCCCCGTTTTTTAAGTTTAGTTTAGTTAATTGATTGGAACGGCACCAAAAATTAGTCAGAGCTGTATTTTTACTTACATCCAGACTGGTGAACTTATTTGATGAACAGTCCAGATAGGTTAAAGCTGTATTTTTGCTTACATCTAAACTTGTCAGGTTATTTTCGTCTAAGTCTATACTAGTTAAGGAAATATTAGTACTTATATCGATTGTGTTTATTTTATTGCTGGAAATATTCAAATAAGTCAAAGCTGTATTTTTGCTTACATCTATACTGGTTAAAGCATTATTATTACATGCTAATGTTTTTAGTGCTGTGTTTTTGCTTACATCCAAACTGGTAAGTTTGTTTGACTCGCAACGTAACGTATTTAATGATGTAAAATCCTGAATACCGGTTAAATCTGTAATAGAACTTCTGCTAACATCTAATGATTTTAAAGTATTAATTTTTGAAGTTAACACTTTGCCATCAGCAGCTTCATCAAATTGCAAGGCAATTAATTTGGCTTCGAAGCTGGTATCTGGTATCAGAGTATATTCGTTACAGTCCAGATTAAAATTAGCAGCAGCATCTTTAGTCGTTGCCCAATTGTTAGTGGCATGTGCAATATCGGCTACTTGTATGCAGGTTAGCGCTGCATTATTCGAACAGTCTAAGGTTGTCAGACTGCTGTTTTTTGAAAGGTCTATGGATTTTAATGAATTGTTTGCTGCGTTTAAAGTTGTTAAAGCAGTAAATCCTTGTATTCCGGTTAAATTAGCAATAGCACTATTAGAAACATCCAATGAGGTTACTGCTGCAATACTGCTATTTAAGACTAATCCATTTTTGCCATCAGTGTCAATTCCAAGGGCAATTAGTTTATCCTCAAATTGAGTATCGGGAATTTGTGTAATTGTCGAACAATCATAAGATGAATAAAGAGCATTAACGTCTTTTTGAGTATTCCAATTAGCATTTGCATAAGCAGCATCATCAACAGAAATACAATAAAGATTTGGGTTTTCTGTGAAGGTTAATTTTTTGAGAAAAGTATTCTTGCCATTTTTTAAACTTAGATTAGTTAATTGATTTTTACTGCAATAAAAAGTGGTCAGCGCTGTATTTTGGTTTACATCTAAAGTAACTAGTTTATTTGAATAACAATTTAATTCCTTCAAAGCTGTATTTGTACTGACATTTAATTCCTTTAATTGATTTAGAGAACAATCTAATTGTGTCAAAGCAGTATTTTTACTTATATCTAATGTTGTTAATTGATTAGAATCACAAATCAGTGTTGACAAATTCGTATTTTTACTAAGATCAATACTGGTTAATTGGTTTGATCTGCAATTCAGGCTAGTTAAGGAGACAAAATCCTGGATTCCCGTTAAATCTTTTACAGATTTACCAATAACCTGCAGATATTTTATTTTATTAATATTGGCAGTTATTACTTTTCCATCTACAAGATTATCAAGCTCTGCTTCAATTAATCTCTTTTCAAAATTTTGATCTGGAATTAGTGTGTAAGCAGTACAATCTAAATTAAAAGCAGCAATTTCGTCTTTAGTGGTTGTCCAGTTATTTGTTGCTTCTGCAATATTGGCAACCTGAATACAAGTTAAGTTTGCATTATTGGAGCAGTCTAAAATAGCCAGATCCGTATTTTTAGAAAGATTTATTCTCTGTAATAAATTATTAGAACAATTTAAAGTTTTTAAAGATGTAAATCCTTCTAAACCTGTCAAATCGGTAAGAGAACTATTTGATACATCTAATGTTGTTAATGAAGCAATACTTGAATTTAATACATACCCATTTTTGCCGTCAGCATCAATTCCAAGTGCAATGAGCTTATCTTCAAATGATGCAGCAGGCAGTATTGTAACAGACGAACATTGCTCAGCTGTATAAAAAGCTGCAGCGTCTTTTTTGGCTGTCCAATTAGCATTTGCATAATCAGCGTCATCAACAACAATGCAGGTAAGGTGTATATTGTCATTAAAACTAAAATTATTAAAAGAAGCATTATTTCCATTTTTTATATTCAAACTCAAGAGTTTATTATTGCTGCAATTAAAAGAAGTTAAGGCTGTGTTTTTACTCAGATCTAAACTGGTTAGTCTGTTACCATAGCAGCTCAGATTTATTAGTTTTGTGTTTTTACTTACATCCAGAGTACTTATTTTATTTGATTCGCATTTTAATTCGGTCAATCCAATAAAATCCTGAATCCCTGTTAAGTCGGTAATTAAACTGGCAGCAGGAGTAAAAAAATGAGCCGAAACATCTAATGAAGTCAATGTGTTAATTTTGGAAGTCAGTACTTTTCCATCGGCCACATCATCATATCCCTTTTCAATTAATTTCGCTTCGAAGTTTGCATCTGGAATGCTTGTAAATTGTGCAAAAGCATTGGCACCAGCTAATAAAAGCAGCAATAAAAGTAATTTCATTTTCATAAATAATATGATTTTATTTAAAGACCCGCAATGTTACAATTCATTTGTTTTTTTACAGTCATCATTTATGGTGATTTTGCTTGATGAAAAATTGACCAGTTTTTGCAGCCGCTTTTACCGAAATAACTTAGAATAATCTATATTTTTTGCTAATTGATAGTTTTATGAAAGTTTTTTGTCATAAAATAGCGTTAATGATTGCGTATTTATTAATTTAGTTCTCCTATTTTTGAAGTTCATTATTAAAACTGAAAAATCAATATTTTATGAAATACATATACATCACCCCACTGGCAGTACTTGCTTCTTTGACTGTAAGCCTTTCGGCAGATGCCCAGACAGCCGCCGCCTATACAGGCAAAAAAGGAAAATTAAGCGAAACTGAACTGCAGCGATGGTCACATCTGGATCTGGCAAAGGACAGCATTCCAGGAATGAGTGTCGATAAAGCTTATGCCGAACTTTTAAAAGGCAAAAAAAGTGTCAAGGTAATTGTTGGAATCGTAGATTCAGGGGTCGATATTGACCATGAAGATTTGAAATCGGTGATATGGACCAATAAAAAAGAAATTGCAGGAAACGGAAAAGATGATGATAAAAATGGATATATCGACGATATTCACGGATGGAATTTTCTTGGAGACGATTTGCATGAAACCCTCGAAATGACCCGCATCGTAAGAAAAGGGGATGATGGGTCGGCAACTTATAAAAGCGCTTTAGCCGCTTATAATGAAAAGTACGAAAAAGCAATGAAGGACAAGCAGCAGGTCGATTTCCTGACAGCTACCGATAAAGCAATTCAGAAACATTTAGGCAAAGAAAATTATACCCTTGAAGAGGTAAATGCAATTGTTACTTCAGATCCAGATCTGACCAAAAGCAAAATGATCATGTCACGCATCTTGACTAATGCCGGGCCGGCGTTTAGAGACGAAATCAAGGAATATAGTGATTATGTTGATGGTCAGCTCAAATACAATCTAAACAAGGAATTGGATGGACGCAAAATCGTTGGCGACAATCCAGAGGATATAAAAAATACTAAATATGGTAATAATATCGTGTACGGCCCAGACAAGGAAGAGGCACTTCATGGAACCCACGTAGCCGGAATTATTGCACAGGTAAGAGGAAACGGTATTGGCGGTGACGGAGTGGCCGATAATGTAGAGATTATGGCTATCAGAGCTGTGCCAGATGGCGATGAGTACGACAAAGATATTGCGCTGGCCATTCGTTATGCGGCAGATAATGGTGCCAAAGTAATTAATGGAAGTTTTGGAAAAAGCTACTCTCCTCAAAAACAATGGGTTTTTGATGCCATAAAATATGCTGAAAAGAAAGACGTATTATTTGTTCATGCAGCTGGAAATGACGGCCAGGATATTGATTTGCCAGAAAATGCAAATTATCCAAATGATGCCGCCGATAATACCAAAGAATTTGCTTCGAATGTATTGACCGTTGGTGCTTTGAATAATCAATACGGAGAAAATGTAATCGCGCCGTTTTCTAATTATGGTACTTTTAATGTAGATGTTTTTGCTCCTGGCGACGAAATCTATGCTACCATTCCAAATAATAAATACAAATACCTGCAAGGGACATCTATGGCTTCGCCAAATGCAGCTGGGGTTGCTGTATTGATCCGTTCATACTACCCAAAACTATCTGCCAAGCAGGTAAAACAGATCTTGATAGAATCTGGTACGCCACTGCCAGCAGATGTGACTTTGGGCGAAAAGCAGGATGTAAAAGCTAAGTCTGATAAATCTTCAAAATCGGGCAAAATGGTCAATGCTTACAACGCATTATTATTGGCCGAAAAAATGTCTAAAAAATAATTTCAAAGTTTATTAATCCAATGGAAGAGCTGTACTGCTCTTCCATTTTTATTTTTAAAACAATGCGCAAACTCTTTTTATTCGTATGCATTCTGGCAAGTTGCAGCGATCTATCTGCTCAAAAACAGGGATACTGGCAACAGCAGGCCGATTATAAAATGGATGTCACGATGGATGTCAAAACTTACCAGTACAAAGGAAAACAAGAACTGGTTTACACTAATAATTCATCGGATACATTAAAAAAAGTCTATTATCATTTGTACAATAATGCTTTTCAGCCAGGAAGCGAAATGGATGCCAGAATCCAGGCAATAAGAGATCCCGATCCCCGTATGGCCATAAAAACGAAAGTGGATGGCAAAGAGGTAAAAGAAAGCCGTATCAAAAACCTCAAGCCCAATGAAATTGGATATTTGAAAATTTCAAACTTCAGGCAGGATGGTGTTTCGGCTGTTGCCAAAGAAGCAGGAACGATTCTCGAAGTAACTTTGGCGAAGGCTATTTTACCCAATTCAAAAACAGTTTTTACCTTAGATTTTGATGGTCAGGTTCCGGTGCAGATCCGCCGTTCGGGCCGAAACAATGCAGAAGGCATTGAATTGTCAATGGCACAATGGTACCCCAAAATGGCCGAATTTGATTTTGAAGGCTGGCATGCCGATCCTTATATTGCCAGGGAATTTCACGGTGTATGGGGCAATTTTGATGTAAAAATCACTATTGACAAAGAGTACACTATTGGAGGTTCAGGATACTTGCAAAACCCGAACGAAATAGGCCATGGCTACCAGGATGCAGGTGTAAATACAGTTTATCCTAAAAAGGCAAAAACGCTGACCTGGCATTTTATTGCACCAATGGTTCATGATTTTGCCTGGGCAGCCGATAAGAATTACCAGCACGATATTGTAAAAGGACCTAATAATGTTGATCTGCATTTCCTTTTCAAAAACACGCCCTCAGTAGTAGAGAACTGGCAAAAAGTAGAGCCATTATTGGTAAAAGTAATGGATTATTATAACAAAAAGGTGGGCAGTTATCCTTACAAGCAATATTCCTTTATTCAGGGAGGCGATGGCGGTATGGAGTATGCCATGTGTACGCTTATGCTGGGTAACGGAACTCCCGATGGAATTCTAGGTACGGCTGCGCACGAACTGGGACACTCCTGGTTTCAGCATATTTTAGCATCCAATGAGTCCAAGCACCCTTGGATGGACGAAGGATTTACTACCTATATAGAAGATTTGGCGCTGAATGAGCTAAAAGACAAAAAAGAAGACAACCCATTCAAAGGGAATTATACTGCTTATTACAAGCTGGTTGAATCCGGCAAGGAACAGCCACAGACCACTCATGGAGACCGTTATGACGAAAACCGTCCCTATAGTATTTCTTCTTATGTAAAAGGAAGCATTTTCCTGTCACAGCTCATTTATGTAATCGGGCAGGACAATCTGGACAAAACGGTAAAAAAATATTACCAGGATTTCAAATTCAAGCATCCGTCGCCAAATGATATCAAGAGAACAGCCGAGCGCGTTTCGGGAGCCAATCTGGATTGGTATCTGGTAGATTGGACCCAGACCCTGAATACGATCGATTACGGAATCAAAGACGTTAAGGAAAATGCAGATAAAACATCCGTAACCCTGGAGAGAATCGGCCGTATGCCAATGCCTATAGACCTTCTGGTAGAATATACAGATGGCAGCAGAGAAACGTTCTACATCCCATTGCGTATGATGAGTTTCGAAAAACCAAATCCCACACCTGCCATCACCAGAACCGTTCTCAGCGACTGGGCTTGGGCATTTCCAGCATATGAGTTTAGCATTTCAAAACCCAAAAGTGCAATCAGGAAAATCACCATCGATCCAAGCGGATTAATGGCCGACGTTAAACAAGGCAACAATGTTTTCGAAGTGAAGTAATCATTTTCAAAATCATCAGGGCGTGCCACCATAAAGAAAAGGGGCCAAATCATCGCAGCGGTGATTCGGCCCCTTTCCTTTATGCTGTCGGGCTATCCATGCTGCGTTGGCAGCTTATTCCTATCCCTCACGCATCATGTTTATAACTATCTTGGCCAGCCTTCTTTCAGGTGAGTTAAAAGGCCTATGGCTGAAGTTCCCAGCGCAGACAGCATTTAAAATATGCAGGAAGTACTAATATAATTACTGCGTGTTGCCGCTTACCATCAAACACATAAAAAGTGATACGCAACAGCACTAAAAGGGCAGCCAGCCGAGAAAGAGGCAACCATCCCTAAACTGGAAATCCAGCTCGAAACCCTGCGGGAATTTATAATAAAATAAAGCGGACAAAATGTGAGACAAATCATTATATTTGTAAAAACACGCTGCTCAGCAGCGTATATACACCCAAAATGG
>NZ_JBDLZZ010000011.1:15230-138526 GCF_040049115.1 Flavobacterium aestuarii | reverse complement strand
AGTCATATATAATTCTTAGACTACAAATTTCTGATTTTATTTTGACATTCCTCCCCAGGTTTTGTTCTTGATCCGAATCTTCGCAGATAAAAACAATTACAGTTAAACTCTAAATTAATTGGTGTATTTCTGAAAAGTTCGAAGGCTGTTTTCATTTTTTGAGCATCAAGTCCGCGGGCAATACTTAAATGGGCATGAGTATTTTGGATTTTAAAATCTAAATACTGATGTAGACCAACAATAAGATTATCGAGGTAGTGCTGTGAAGCTGAATCAGAGGCAATGAAAAAGGTTCTTTCTCCAAATGAATCAAATTTATTTAAAGTTACTTTTTGCGGAAGAGCAGTTTTGCAGAATTCTCTAATGCTATCCAGATGAAGCTGAAGTGAGAATTCGTTATCAAAATTGATTATTGTAATATGAGCTCCAGCATTGGCACTGCCAAACCAGCCAATATTGTTTCTGAGTAATTGTTTGTAGGATTTAATTAAAGTTATTTGCTCAGGATTAGGGAAGATAACCAATGAGTAAAGCGGAATCTGCCTCATAATTGGATGTATTAAGTTTCTTTAGTCGTTTTGAACGGATATTGACAAACTTTTAAAATTGGACACTCTGGGCATTTTGGTGCTGGCCGACAAATTTCTCTTCCTAAAAATGAAATTGCCATTCCAATTTCTCCCCAAATGGCTTTTGGAAGTGCTTGCTGTAATAGTTTCTCTGCTTTGATTCCATCTTTGGTTTCTGGTATTAATCCAATTCTAGGAGCTACTCTTATAACATGTAAATCGGCAATAATTCCTTCGGGAGAAACTCCCGCTTCGCGCATTATAACATTGGCAGATTTTCGGCCGATGCCTTTTAAGGCAGTCAATGATTCCATTGCCAGCGGAATATTTTTATCTGTTTGAATTGTTTGTGCAATTTCAATTAACCAATTGGCTTTGGTACCAAAATTGCGAACTTTTGATATATGAGGAATCAAATCTTCTACAGTTGATGAAGATAATTGTTTCATGTTGGGATAAACCTCAAATAAAGAAGGAGCAATTTTGTTGATATTGGCATCAGAATCTTGAGCTGATAAAACAACCATTACAAGCAATTGATACAAATTATGATATTCTAAAGGATGTTTTCGGTTTTTATATTTTTCAAGAATTGGAGACAATTTAGTTTCCCATTCATTTTTTTCTCCAAATAAATCCATAACGAATATTTTTTGAGTTAATTATTTTGCTTTATTTATCAATATCTTTTATAAATTCATCATATTCTAAATAAAACATTTCTAAAGCATTCATTTTTTCATAAAAGAAATCAAATATTTCATCCCAATATTTCCTATTGCTTACGCTTACATTTAGTTTTTCGACCCAGATACGACTTATTGTTTTGCCATTATCAAGTGTATGATTTTTTTCAAAAACTAAATCTTTAATAAATTCTTCTTCTAGTATGTTTTTTAGTGCAGCCAGTTTTTCAAAATATTGAATACGTGTTTCAGTATTTCTCATTTCAATATCAATATAAACTTGAGCTTTAGTATTTTCAACATAAAATTTAAACGAGAAATCTTTTATTTTAGTGTCATACAAAAGCCATTTCCTTGGGTATTTTTGAGCGAATCCGACCCAGAACTCATGTTTTAGTTTTTGATTTTCTTCTCTGCTGTACATATTATCAGGTTTTGAATGTTTAAAATTTGTTTAGCACTTTTTTCTAAAGTATATTTAGTTATTATTTCATTTGCAAAAATAACCTTTGATTATGGATTTTCAAGACTTTTTACAAATTGTTCCTTATTTGGATACTGTAAAACTTCCTGGTGAAGATGCACACAATATCATGGTGCCTCTGGAACGCCTTAAAATCATGAAAAGTTTAAATTTTGAAGAAATAAAACCAAGAAATGCGGGTGTTATGATGCTGTTTTATCCCAAAGCAGGTGAGACTCATTTGGTTCTTATAGTTCGAAATTCATATGAAGGTGTACATTCCTCTCAAATTGCTTTTCCAGGAGGGAAATATGAAGAGGAGGATATTGATTTAAAGCATACTGCACTAAGGGAAACTCATGAAGAAATTGGTATACCTTTGGACAAAATCCAAGTACTTAAAGCTTTTACTCAATTATATATTCCGCCAAGTAATTTTATGGTCTATCCTTTTTTAGGAGTTTGTTTGGAGGATATCTCTTTTTGTCCAGATTCCAAAGAAGTAGCAGGTATAATTGAACTGCCGTTGAGTACTTTTTTGAGTGACTCAATTGTTGTTGGCGCAAAAATTAATACTTCTTATGCCAAATCAATTGAGGTTCCCGTTTTCAAAATTGACGAGCATATTGTATGGGGTGCAACCGCCATGATGTTGAGTGAATTGAAAATTGTTTTAAATTCTATATTAAGCCAAATCAATTTTTGAATTGCTCTTATGTTAAAAAGGAAAAAAATAGTAATTTTGCAGTCCCAAATCTAAAAACAAAAAACAATTAATCTTATGGGATTATTTAAACGAAATCCTTTTGGACACATACTATTTATAAAAAAATGGCTGATCCGAATCTTTGGGTTTATTAGCCACAGACGTTATCGTGGTTTTAATGAACTGCAGATTGAGGGGTCAGAAATTATTAAAAATCTCCCAGATACAAACGTTCTTTTTATCTCTAATCATCAAACGTATTTTGCAGATGTTACTGCAATGTTTCATGTTTTCAACGCAAGTTTAAACGGAAGAGTAGACTCTATAAAAAACGTTTGGTATATGTGGAATCCAAAATTGAACATGTATTATGTTGCTGCCAAAGAGACCATGAATGCTGGTTTATTGCCAAAAATAATGGCATATGCAGGCGCTGTTTCAGTTGAACGGACTTGGCGTGCTAAAGGCGAAGATGTAAAAGAAAAAAAAGATGTCAATCCAAATGATACCGAAAATATCAAAATTGCATTAGAGGATGGTTGGGTAATTACTTTTCCGCAAGGAACCACCAAGTCGTTTAAACCTGTACGAAAGGGAACTGCACATATTATAAAACAGCATAGACCTATAGTGGTTCCTGTGGTAATTGATGGTTTTAGACGTTCATTTTGCAAGAAAGGTCTGCGTATGAAAAAGAAAGGGATTCTTCAGTCTTTAATTATAAAAGAGCCCTTGAATATTGATTATGATAATGATACAATTGAAGAAATTGTCGAGAAAGTAGAATATGCAATAGAACAGCATCCTTCTTTTTTAAAAGTAATTCCTGCAGAGGTTTTAAAAGAACAAGAAGAACTGAACAAAACCAGACAATGGGAATACTAAAGATAAAAGAGGCATTAGCCTCTTTTTTTTATAAATCTATTTTCTTCAACTCAATATAGTTATTCTGTAAACGCTTTAACAAAATACCATAGATTAATTTATAAACAAGCCAGAAAGCAAATGTAAATAGAGCCGTGGCTAAAATCAATACGATAAAAGAAATTAAAGCAATATTTAAAGGCATTTCAGGATGAAGAGCGCCTTTTTTTGAAGCATCTTCTAAATAACCTTCGTGAAAAAGATACCCGCCAAAGAGTATGAAAAACACAGCAAAAAACGATAAGTTAAATGCAATGTATTGCTTAACCACCTTTCGGGTTTTGAGTATGGTCGAAATCAGTTTTTTGGTATTGTCATCAACCGAAATTTTGCGATACATCGTATAAAATCTGAAAATAAAATACAGGATCACTGCATACAATAAAACAGTAGTGATTATATAGTAGTTATAAACACCCAAATGTTTGATTAATTCCACATTTTTCTCGTCATATTTAGTAAAGGATAAAATCAACCCCAATACTAATCCAAGCCCGAGCTCAATTAGACTCACTATAAAAATCCACTTCACCACCGAAGACGATCTTTTATGAATCATTTTGTAAATGTCGCTTTCCGAAATCTGTACAAAAGAATCCGAGTTCTTTTTCCAGTCTTTTTTTAATAAATCCAACTCTTTCATACGCCTAATGGATTTAATATTTTTTTTAATTTCCCTTTTATCCTATTCATTTTTACCCTTGCATTCACTTCGCTGATCCCTAAGGTTTCTGATATTTCGGTATAATCCTTGTCTTCTAAATACATAAATACTAACGCTTTTTCAATGTCATTCAGCTGATAAACTGCCTGATACATCAGTTTTAACTGTTCCTCTTCTTCGTAGTTATATTCAATGTCGTGTGTAAAATGCTGCCTTCCTTCATACTCAATGGTTGCAATATCGCGCTTACTTTTTCGATACAAAGTAATGGCCGTGTTCAGGGCGACTCGATAAGCCCAAGTCGAAAATTTACTTTCACCCCTGAATTTTGGAAAAGCCTTCCATAACTGAATCGTGATTTCCTGAAACAAATCCTTATGTGCATCTTCGCCAGATGTATATAATCGACAAATCTTGTGGATTATATTCTGGTTTTCCTGCAGTTGCCTGACAAAAGTAGATTCTAGATTTTCACTCATATTCCATTAGTACACCCGATGTACATTTTGTTACAAAGCTTTACTTTTTTAAATAAGCAGGAGCAGAAATTTTCCATTTCATAACAACATTTCTCCCGCTTTCCGTTACAATCTCCCGAAGAAAAATCGGGAGGATTTTCACTTCAATCGGGGCTATTTTAGAAATTTAATTTTTCAAAACAACATTTCCAAAATCAATTTTAAAAATGATAACAATTAGTTTATCATGTTCTTTAATCTGATATGCTTCGCCAGTTCGCTATCGCTCGGGTCAAAAATCGTTAATCCGAAATCTGAAATTAAAATTCCCTTTTCTTGTAATAATTCACCATTAAGTTCACAAACTTGCTGTAGCTGTCCATACCGTCTTTTTGTTGATTGATTTTCAAAAAACGATCATAAAAAGCGTGAAAACCTGTCTCAATTGGTGTTTGGTAAGCATCCCAAAAATCTTCACTTTCCTTGTAGTTTTTCAAAATTCCTTTATTAACAGTCGTTAGTAACTGCTTCAATATTTTTTCATCTCTTACTTGCCAATTCCCCAAGCAATAACGCAAAGCCATACTGTATCCCGAATATTGTATGTATAAATCATCGTTTTTTATTGACGACAAAAAGCCTACAAAATTGCATTCGCTCTCGCTGGCGTATCCCATTTGGTGTGCCATTTCATGATTGGCAGTCATCGGGAAACTGTACATTGGTCCCAAATAATTGACCTGAGCTTCATTGGTAAATGGATTTAAATAACCACCAAAACCCATATAAGTCAATGGCAGGCTAAAAAGAGATTTCTTGATACTCGGATGTGAGTAAGTTAAAAAAGCATAGTCTTTGGAAAGGTTTTTATATCCGTTTTGGTTCATTTCAAAAACCTGATTTTGGGAATAGGGGAAAACGACTTTCAGACTGTCATTTTTTGTGATTTGTTTTTGAACTGCATTTGTTTTTGCGATTAATTTTTTGGTGAAAACCAATAAATCAGCATCGGTGTAATCTCTTTTGATATTCATTTTTTCAAACAGCGGTTCACGGTAATAATTCAGTGCCCAGAGGATGTGAAAGAAAAAATAAAACACTGAAAGAACGCTCAAAACGGTTAAGAGATTATTTTTCCACTCGGTTTTCCAAGATTTTCTTTTTTTCCAAAACCATTTCAAAGCAAATACAATCAAAATAAAATAGATACAGTCGCCCACAGAGAATGGAATTATTCCCAAAACAATTCTGGAAAATTTGGAAATGAAAACATAAATTCCGTTGCTGTAAAAACGTTCTATGGTTTCAGGAAAAAACTGAATGACTTTTAGGGTTATGATTTGAATTAATAAAAATATGGGGAGAATATACCTGCGTTTCATTTTTTATAAATTGTATTTGTAAAGAAACAAATTTTGGGTGATTATTTAATTTAAAGGATTACTTTATTGAATTTTTGTTATACTAAGAATTCTTCTTTGCGTCTCTGCGCCTTTGCGAGACTAATTTCACGCAAAGGCGCAGAGACGCAAAGGAGTTAAGGATTCTGTTTTCGGAAAAAGAATATTTTTTTTAATGTTTCTAAAAAAGCAAAATGTTGTTTTTTAGCCCCGATAGAAACGAAAATCCTCTTGTACTGGTGTTCAGTACAAGAGATTGCAGTGGATAGCGGGACCAATGTTTCCTGAAAATGCCAAATATTTCTGCTCCTTAAAATATTACTCCGTAGATTTAAAATAAATCAAAACTTTTATAAAATTAGCTTTGGGAGTTTGTAACTTTGAAGCTTATAAATGTTAAACTTCAAACAAAAAATAAATGAGTCAGGAGATAAGAAATCTAGAACCAAAAGTACTTTGGAACAAATTTGCCGATTTGAATGCGGTTCCCCGTCCATCAAAAAAAGAAGAACGTGTAATAGAGTTTATGAAAAACTTCGGTGCCAGTTTGGGACTGGAAACTTTTGAAGATGAAATCCGTAACGTAATTATTCGCAAGCCTGCAACTGCAGGAATGGAAAATAGAAAAGCTTTGGTCTTACAGGGTCATTTGGATATGGTGCATCAAAAAAATGCTGATACGGTTTTTGATTTTGATACTCAGGGAATCGATATGTATGTAGATGGGGATTGGGTTCGTGCCCGCGGAACAACTCTGGGTGCTGATAATGGTCTTGGTGTAGCAACTATTATGGCAATTTTGGAGAGTACAGATATTCCGCATCCTGCTATAGAAGCTTTGTTCACAATAGACGAAGAAACTGGAATGACTGGTGCTTTGAATTTGCAAGGAGGAATTCTAAAAGGAGATATTTTATTGAATCTTGATACCGAAGAAGACAACGAAATAGGTATTGGATGTGCCGGAGGTATTGATGTTACGGCGACCGCTGAGTATGACGAAGAAGAAACTCCGGAAGGTTCTGTTGGATATACAATTAAAGTAAAAGGATTAAACGGCGGACATTCTGGAATGGATATTCATAAAGGTTTGGGTAATGCCAATAAAATTATGAATCGTTTGTTATTTGACGGTTTTGATAATTTTGGACTACAGATTTCTGAAATCAACGGAGGAAGCCTTCGTAATGCAATTCCGAGAGAAAGTACTGCAAAAGTAATTATTGCATCTGTTTATGATGAAGCTTTTGTGTTTGATATGCAGCAGATTGTGAATGAGATCAAAGCGGAGTTTCAAACTACGGAACCAAACTTGGAAGTTGTTTTCGAAAAACTGGAAACTGTCCCTGCAACTGTAATGCCTACAATTGCTCAATTCTATTTTGTCAGAGCGATGTATACTGCCCATAATGGTGTTTATAGAATGAGTGCCGATTTTGATAATCTGGTTGAAACTTCGAATAATATTGCTAAAGTGCAAGTAGGTGGCGGGCAGTTTTCTGTACAATGTTTAACGCGCTCATCGGTAGAGTCATCTAAGTTTGATTTAGCAAATAGCTTGCGTTCTGCATTTGAATTAATGGGTTGCGAAGTGGAATTTTCAGGATCTTATCTAGGCTGGTCGCCAAATCCAAATTCCGAAATATTAGATGTTTTGGTTTCTATTTATGAAAAACAAAATGGTGAAAAACCAAATGTTGCTGCTTGTCATGCAGGTCTTGAATGTGGAATTCTGGGAACAAATTATCCTGATATGGATATGATTTCTTTTGGACCAACTATTCACGGTGCCCATTCACCAGATGAAAGAGCAAGTATTTCTTCTGCTCAGAAATATTGGAAATTTGTATTGGAAATTCTGAAAAATATTCCTGTGAAATAGTGTTCAGTATGCAGTGTTCAGTAAACAGTGCTCAGTATTGAGTTAAAAAAAAACAGTGTTCAGTAGACTTCTGCTAACTGAACACTGTTTTACTGAATACTGACTACTAATTTTAGTCTCTTTTTGGGTTTTTTTTCTTTTCCCTTTTCTCTTCCTTTTTTTCTTTTGCGGTTTTAAGAGGTTCTTTTTTGACCGCTTTCTTAGCATCTTGACCTTTTGACATAATCGTATGTTTTTTAGTTTTTTTATTCTATTGTGAAGTAAATTTAAGCAATAAAATCAACATGTTTGTTTGGTATCTGCAGCAAAAAAAATCCCCAACTACTTTCGCAATTGAGGATTCAAATTAAATTTATTCTGATTAAGAAACCAAAACCCAAGCTCCGCTAGCGATTAAGCTTTCGGCTTTCTTGTATTTTAACTCCTGTGTTTGTCCGTTGGCAACATTTTGGATTGTTACCGTGTCATTACGGTTTATTTTTGGCTGATCGCGAACAATAGTTTCAGTTACTTGACGCTGCTGTGTTTCACCGGCTTCACGATTTCCTTTTTCACTGTTTGGAATTTCGTCTTTGCTTAGCTGGTAATCTTCTGCTTGACGCTCGATTCTTGCTTCTTCAATAACAGGAGCATTTTGTGAAGGCAGGTCACCTTTGAATAAGAATGAAATTACTTCCTTGTTTACATTGTCAAGCATAGAACGGAATAAGTTAAAGGCTTCCAATTTGTAAATAAGCAACGGATCTTTTTGTTCGTGAACGGCTAATTGGACAGATTGTTTCAATTCGTCCATTTTGCGCAAATGCTTTTTCCAGGCTTCATCGACAATTGATAAAGTAATGTTTTTCTCAAAGTCAGCTACCAATTGATTTCCTTGTGTTTCGTAAGCTTTCTTTAAATCTGTTACTACATTGAACATTTTAATTCCATCTGTAAAAGGAACTACAATACGCTCAAAATGGTTATTCTTGTCTTCAAATACATTTTTGATAATAGGGAATGCTTCTCTGGCGCTTCTTTCTGTTTTTTGGGTATAAAATTCGAGAGCTGCTTTGTATAGTTTTCCTGTAATCTCAATTTCAGTCAGTTTAGTGAAATCGTCTTGAGATACTGGTGATGTGAATGAGAAATTACGAATGATTTCGAATTCAAAATCTTTAAAACTATTTTTAGCTTTGCTTTCATCTACAATGACTTCACAGGTGTCATAAAGCATGTTGGCAATATCCAGTTTTAAACGCTCGCCAAACAATGCATGACGTCGGCGTTTGTAAACTACTTCACGCTGTGCATTCATTACGTCATCATATTCTAATAAACGTTTACGGACACCAAAATTGTTTTCTTCTACTTTTTTCTGAGCACGTTCGATAGATTTAGTCATCATAGAATGCTGAATAACTTCCCCTTCCTGCAATCCCATTCTGTCCATAACTTTGGCTACTCTTTCAGAACCAAATAAACGCATCAGGTTATCTTCAAGAGAAACATAAAACTGAGAACTTCCAGGATCACCTTGACGTCCAGCACGACCGCGCAACTGACGGTCAACACGACGTGAATCGTGACGCTCTGTACCTACAATTGCCAAACCTCCTGCTGCTTTTACTTCTGGAGTCAATTTAATATCTGTACCACGGCCTGCCATATTTGTTGCAATAGTTACTACACCAGCTTTACCAGCTTCTTCAACAATCTGAGCTTCCTGTTTGTGCATTTTTGCATTCAAAACGTTGTGTGTAACACCTCTCATTTTAAGCATACGGCTTAATAATTCGGATATTTCAACAGAAGTTGTACCAATAAGAACTGGTCTTCCTGCTTTTGATAATTCGGTTACATCTTCGATAACGGCGTTGAATTTTTCGCGGGTAGTTTTATAGATATAGTCCTCTTTGTCTATTCTTGCAATTCCACGGTTTGTTGGAATTTCAACAACATCCAGTTTGTAAATTTCCCAAAGCTCGCCAGCTTCCGTTACAGCAGTTCCTGTCATACCAGCCAATTTGCTGTACATTCTAAAATAGTTCTGTAATGTAACTGTTGCAAAGGTTTGTGTAGCTGCCTCAATTTTTACATTTTCTTTAGCTTCAATCGCCTGATGTAATCCATCTGAGTAACGACGGCCATCCATGATACGTCCTGTCTGCTCATCTACAATCATGATTTTGTTATCCATGATTACATATTCTACATCCTTTTCAAAAAGAGTATATGCTTTTAAAAGCTGTGTAAGAGTGTGAATACGTTCGCTTTTTACACCAAAATCTTGAAATAATCTTTCTTTTTCTTCGGCTTCAGCGTCTTTGTCTAATTTTTTCTTTTCAATGGCTGCAATTTCGGTTCCAATATCAGGAAGTACGAAAAAGTTAGAATCAGTATCTCCTGAAAGGAACTTTATACCATTATCCGTTAGGCTTACCTGATTATTTTTTTCTTCAATTACAAAATACAGTGCTTCATCCACTTTTGGCATTTCGCGGTTGTTGTCCTGCATGTATTGATTTTCGGTTTTTTGAAGCAGCTGCTTAATTCCTTCTTCACTCAAAAATTTAATTAAGGCTTTGTTTTTTGGCAAACTTCTATACGCTCTTAATAATAAGAAACCGCCATCTTTTGTGTTTCCTTCTTTGATTAATTTTTTTGCTTCGGCAAGAAAACCATTAGCTAATTGACGCTGCAAGGCTACCAGATTTTCAATTTTTGGCTTCAATTCATTGAATTCATGACGATCTCCCTGTGGAACTGGTCCTGAAATGATAAGCGGTGTACGGGCATCATCAATTAAAACCGAATCGACCTCATCGACAATGGCAAAATTGTGTTTTCTCTGAACTAAATCTTCAGGAGAATGCGCCATGTTATCTCTTAGGTAATCAAATCCGAATTCGTTATTGGTGCCATAAGTAATGTCCGCATTATATGCATTTCTTCTTCCTTCGGTACTTGGCTGGTGATTGTCAATACAATCTACAGTCAATCCGTGAAATTCGAATAGCGGTGCTTTCCATGTGCTGTCACGTTTTGCTAAGTAATCATTCACTGTTACCAGATGTACTCCGTTTCCAGTCAAGGCGTTCAAATATAGTGGCAGAGTGGCTACTAATGTTTTTCCTTCACCTGTCTGCATCTCAGCAACTTTACCTTCGTGCAGTACCATTCCGCCAATTAATTGCACGTCATAGTGAATCATATCCCAGGTAATGTCTTTTCCGGCTGCATTCCATTTGTTAGCCCAGATTGCATTGTCACCATCAAGAGTGATGTAGCTTTTTGAAGCTGAAAGTTCTCTGTCTTTTGGAGTTGCAGTTACTGTAATTTCGGTATTTTCCTTGAAACGTCTTGCCGTTTCCTTAACTACAGAAAAAGCTTCTGGAAGAATTTCCATTAAAGTTTTTTCAGATATATCATAAGCTTCTTTTTCAAGAGCGTCAATAGCGGTATAAATATCTTCGCGTTTGTCAATATCCTCGATGCTTTCTACTTCCTGTTTGAGAGAGGCAATTTTAGCATCTTTTTCAGCACGGGCCTGTTTTATTTTTTCTTTAAAAAAAGCAGTTCTTGCTCTTAATTCGTCATGTGACAAAGCTTGTAAAGTGCTTTCAAAAGTCTTTATTTTATTTAAATACGGCTGTAAAGCTTTTACGTCTTTCTCGGATTTATCCCCAACAAAGATTTTAATAATACTGTTTATGAAACTCATGATCTGTTTTTATTTCTATTTAATATATCTGCGTAAATTTAAACAAAAAAAAAGCCTCTTTTGAGACTTTTTCTTGGTTTACTTTTTAATATTCATCCTCGTTCCAAAGATAATCTTCGTCTGTTGGATAATCTGGCCAAATTTCTTCCATTGATTCATATATCTCGCCTTCATCTTCAATTGATTGAAGGTTTTCTACCACTTCTAATGGAGCACCGGCTCTAATAGCGTAGTCAATAAGTTCGTCTTTGTTCGCAGGCCACGGTGCATCGCTTAAATATGATGCTAATTCTAATGTCCAATACATATCTATCGATTTAGTTTTGTGCAAAAATAAATTTTTTACTGAAAAAGACAAGTAAAAAACGATTTATTTTTTGTAAAGTTAAGAACGTATTAACGATTGCTGATTTTTGATTTATGACTAACGATTTTTGATTTTAAATTTAATATCAAAAATCGTTAATTTTCAGTCTGAAACCCTATTTCCTAGGTATCCATTTTACTTCATCAGCGTTTAAATCAAATGACAACTTTCGTGCCAATACAAAAAGGTAGTCAGAAAGTCGGTTTAAGTATTTGATTGCGATTTCGGCAACTGGTTCATTATGACTTAGATGTACAGCTAAACGCTCGGCGCGACGGCAAACACATCGTGCAATATGACAATATGACACAGTCTCGTGCCCACCAGGTAAAACAAAATGAGTCATTGGCGGAAGTACTTCTTCCATAGTGTCTATTTCCTTTTCCAAAAACTCAATATCGGCATCAGTTATTCCTAGGTTTTTTAGCCGGAGTTCACCGTTTTTCATGACTTCCTTTTCAGGAGGAGTTGCAAGAATGGCTCCAATAGTGAATAATCTATCTTGTATTTCGACCAGGATTTCTTTGTAATGATTGTTTATTTCTTGATCGCGTATTAGTCCTATGTATGAGTTCAATTCGTCAACGGTACCGTAACTTTCTATGCGGGCGTGGTCTTTTGGTACACGGGTTCCGCCAAAAAGAGCTGTGGTTCCTCCATCTCCAGTTTTTGTATATACTTTCATTTTTTTGTTTAATCGTTAAAAGTTTAATTGTTTAATCGATTAGCCCCATAAACGGTTAAACTTTGGCGGTGTCACTCTCAATAACTCCATCTCTCAATCGAATTATTCTGTGAGCATAAGCTGCAATTTCTTCTTCGTGTGTTACTAGTATAACCGTATTTCCTTGAGCATGAATATCTCCAAAAAGTTTCATGATTTCCAATGACGTTTTACTGTCCAGGTTTCCAGTCGGCTCATCGGCAAGTATTATTGAGGGCTTGTTTACCAATGCTCTGGCAATTGCCACACGCTGGCGCTGTCCTCCGGATAGCTGGTTGGGCTGGTGATCCATGCGGTCTGACAGATTTACTTGGTTTAAGACTTCAGCAGCTCGTATGGTACGTTCGGATTTAGAATATCCCGCATATATCATTGGCAGTGCAACATTATCCAGTGCTGTTGTTCTTGGCAAAAGATTGAATGTCTGGAAAACAAAACCAATTTCCTTATTTCTGATTTCGGCCAATTCATCATCTTTCATGTGGCTTACGTCTTTTCCATTTAAAACATAAGTACCAGATGTTGGTGTGTCCAAACAGCCTAATAAATTCATTAATGTCGATTTACCTGATCCCGAAGGCCCCATCAATGCTACATATTCCCCTTTATTAATTTCAAGATTTATTCCTTTTAGCACATAAACGATTTCGTTACCAAGTACAAAATCTCTTTTGATATTTGTAATTTTTATAAGCGGATTTTTCATCAGATTTTAAATTGCTTGCCAGTCGCTCTTCGGACTCGTGAAGATTATTATTTTGCTTTTAAAAGTACAAAAGACTTTTAATACTTCATAAGTAGCGATTGACCATTTTTTGTTACACTGATGGGAAAGCATATTTATGATTGTAATATGCAATATAATGGCATAAAAATTGTTTATGTTTTATTAAATAAAAAGCGTTTTAAATTGTAAATATGAAAGTATAAAATTGTTAAAATTTAACAAAAGTGTATTTTGTCGATTTTAAATTAATTTTAACGATTTTTTTTTATGAATTTTGATTTTTAAGAAGTAAGTTTACATCATCAAAGTTTTAAGTTTATTTGGTTAGTTAGTAAGAATAAAACTTTTTTGATACTCGTTTCTAGTTCATTTCTTTAAACAAAAAGCGAAGTTTAAAATCTTATTAATAAGATTGAGGTTAAGGTTAGGTTATTTAGCAAAAAGACAGTCATGGGGGTGACTGTCTTTTTTTTTATAAAACTAAAAGTTTATTTTATTAAATACAATTAGTCCGAGATTTTGTAAATCTGAGTAATGTTTTTTAATATATCCGTAAAGTTGATGTCCAGATCAATTAGTTTGCCACTATGAATATCAAAAATCCAGCCATAAACTTTTAAGTTTCGTTCCCTGAAAGCTCTTTGTACTTCTGCTGTTTTAATAACATTAATACATTGCTCCTGTACATTCAACTCTACTAGTTTTTTGTATTTTTCTTCTTCATTAGTAATAACATCAAGGGTTTTTCGATGAATCCGGTAGACATCGCGAATGTTTCTCAGCCAAGGATTCAGTATTCCCAAGTCGGATTGCTGCATGGCTGCAAAAACGCCTCCACAGCCATAATGCCCGCAAACTACAATATGATTTACTTTTAAATGGACAACTGCATAATTAATAACCGACATGGAATTCAAGTCGGTATTGGGAACCATGTTGGCAATATTGCGGTGTACAAAAACCTCACCTGGTTCTAATCCCATAAGTTCTTCGGCAGATACGCGGCTGTCCGAACAACCGATGTAGAGAAATTCGGGCGATTGTCCTTTCCCTAGTTTTTTAAAATAATCTTCGTCGATTTGGAGCTGTTTAACTATCCAATTTCGGTTGTTTTCAAAAATTTGTTTAATATCCATGAAGTGAGTTTTTTTGATTCTTAAAGTATAAATCTAGGTTCGTATTATGAAATGCTGTTTGGGCTGTTCGTACCTGAAAAATACCAGTCCCCATTGAAAAGTATCTATGCTTACAGTAACCTTTGGATTATTAATTATAATCTTCCAAGCCTGCTCCATATCTTCTGACCAGTGAATATCATCAAAAATCCAGACAGTTTCGTTGGTAATTGTCGGCAATAATAATTCGAAGTAATCTAAGGTTGCTTTTTTGGAATGATTACCGTCAAAGTAGATAAGTCGAAAGTCGAAAGTCGAAAGTTTAAAATTTGCTAAATAATCATTGAATTCGGTTACCACAGAATTTATATTGTTTAAACCAAATTGTTTAAATTGATTTTTTGCAATTGCCATTGTATTTGGACATCCTTCCAATGTTGTAATAGACGCTTGTGGATTTCCCAAAGATAGGGCAGAAGTTGCCAGTCCTAGCGAAGTTCCAATCTCCAATATAGTTTCGGGCTGCAAATAATCAGCTATTCGAAATAATAGCTGTGCTCGCTTAGGAGAAATCCCAGCAGTTTTTGCTATTTGGGCAATTTGTCTGGTATTGGATTTAAAAACCCGTGAACCTGCGCCAAAATCAGTTATTTCGATGGCATTTTTGTTCTGCAAAAGCTCATTACGGTACTCTTTTAGAATAGTATATTCTGGTTTGAATTTTTTGTCATAAAAACATTTAGTCAATAAAGTAAAAACAAATGGTGAATGTACCGCATGTTCGTTTTTGGAATGCCAAAGGAATTTTATATAGGATTTGATTTGAAAAAGCATAACCACAAAGATAATCAGAGAATTTTAAACAAACACGAATTTCACGAATTGACACGAATTAAAAATAAATAAACACAGATTTCACAAATTAGCAAAAATTAAAATTTTAGAAAATGATCTGTCTAAATTTGTGAAATCGGTGTATCTTTAGTATAAAAGCTTCTCTGCAATGCTTTTTAATTCGTGAAATTAGTGTTTTAAAACTATCTTTGCTCCTTTGGAAATTATCCAGGAACAGCAATGAATTTTTATCATGACGAAGGAAGCAATCGAACCTAAAACTGCAATAACATTGGAGGAAATAAACCAATGCATTGCTATTTTGACTGAATTAAATACTGATACCGATCAGATTTTTGAAATACCCAAAGAACAGCGGACTGCTTTAATCAAAGCAGCGAGCCAATTTGCCCGTCCAGATCGCGATGAGTTAATCCGGAGAAAAAAAGACGGAAAAGCTGTTGCCAAACGCAAGCAGGAAAAGAGAGATAGAACGGCCCGCAAAGAAACAGGTATACGATCGGCTCGTGAAGCCAGTGTATTTGTGGCTCCAAAATTATTAGGCATGAATGATCTTGCCAATAAAGAGCAATTAGAACTGGAAACGCCCAGAAAATGTTATGTATGTAAAACGGAGTTTACCAAAATGCATCATTTTTACGATACTATGTGTACTGATTGCGGCGATTTTAATTATGCCAAACGTTTTCAGACTGCCGATGTAAAAGGTCAGATTGCCGTGATTACAGGCTCTCGCCTAAAAATTGGGTATCATATCACACTGATGCTTTTGAGGGGTGGCGCAACTGTAATTGCAACGACCCGCTTTCCGGTAGATTCGGCTTTGCGTTTTTCTAAGGAAGAAGATTTTATGGAATGGGGACATCGATTGAAAATTCACGGATTGGATTTGAGGCATATTCCGAGTGTGGAGATTTTCTGTAATTTTATAGAGCAAAAGTACGGGCGGCTAGATATTCTGATTAATAATGCGGCACAGACAGTGAGAAGACCTGCAGGTTTTTATACGCATTTGATGGAGAATGAAGAGCTTCCAATCGCTTCTCTGCCCAAACAAGCACAGGGATTATTATTGGATCATGCCAATTGTCTCGATGAATTAAAAGTGCTTACTGCGGGATCTTCTTCCAATCAGAATATGCCGGTAACCTGGCACGGGCCAGAACCAGGAATTGGCTTGAGGGCTTCTGCCAAATTATCTCAAATACCATATTCTTTCGATAACACACTGGTAGCACAGGAGGTTTTTCCTGAGGGCGAACTTGATGCCGATTTGCAGCAGGTAGATTTGCGAAAAGTGAATAGCTGGCGATTAAAATTAGGACAAATAGAAACCACCGAAATGATCGAAGTGCAGCTGGTAAATTCGGTGGCGCCATTTGTGTTGTGTAACCGTCTTTCGGAAGTAATGAAGAAAGACAATACGGGAAAAAAACATATCATTAACGTTTCGGCTATGGAAGGGAAATTTTACCGCGATTTCAAGGAAGACCGTCACCCGCATACCAATATGGCCAAGGCAGCACTGAATATGTTAACGCATACAGCAGCCGGAACGCTTGCCAAAGATGGAATTTTCATGAACGCTGTAGATACTGGCTGGGTAACCGACGAAGATCCAGCTGAATTAGCAAAAAGGAAACAGGAAGAGCAGGATTTTCAGCCGCCGCTTGATATTGTAGATGGAGCTGCACGGGTTATGGATCCTTTGTTTGATGGAATTAACACTGGAAAACACTGGTGCGGAAAGTTTTTGAAAGATTATAATCCAATTGCCTGGTAGGACTTGCTTAATCTGGAGAAAGATATTAAAAGTAAAACCCAAATTTGACTGAAGCCTCTGGATTGAGCAAAGGCAGATTATATTCTTTAGAATCTAGAATAAATTCATCGTTACCGCCAACTTTAAGACTTAAACCTGCCCAGGGCGAAACATAGATATTTTTGTAGATGGTGAAATTATAACCCAAACTTCCGTTTAGCAGAAAGTTGTCGAAGTTTTTTGTGGCGTTGCTGCTGTCACTTTGAATATCACTTTTCCAATAAACAGGTCCTCCGCCAATCCACCAGCCTTTCCAGCTGTCTTTTAAAAAACGATCCAAAATAATGGCATACGCTTTTATGTGATGATTGGTAAAACCGTCTTTGGTCACAAAATCGGGTTTGTTGACATCTGCAAAAAGGGCTCTTCCGCGCCATTTGTCCTTACCGATCCATCCCGCACCAAAATAACCACCGGTAGCGTAGGGCAAAACATCGAGTTCGATTCCGAAATTCCATTTATGAGTCGTGTCTGTTCCGTTTGTGGATTGTGCCTGTAATTGCATCGAAAAGACAATGAAAACAAGGAGTAATGCTTTTTTCATGATGAGGTTTATAAGATAATTTTGTTGCGTAAGTGTTACTGTTTCAAAAGTACATTTTTGTCTTTTAATGAGTAATGACTTTTATCATAAAGAGAAAAACCACAACGGAGTTAGGTTCTGTTGTGGTTTTTGTTATTTGAAATATTCTAAACTGTAACTCATTTAGAAAAAATCTGTTGCATCATATCTTTTGCACTGTCGGCTTTTGTTAGACCAATGCCTTTGTCTGTTTTCGCCATTGATTTCAAAGTTGTTTCGTTTGGCGTTTTTGATTTTGACCTAGTTCTAGTTTTTGTTGGAGTCTCGGTGACTTTTACACCCAATTGCAAAGCAAGTTCCTTTAATAAAGAAATTTTTTTGGCAGATGTGCTATCCAATATCAAAGTCATGATTTCTTGTTTTAGAATTACAAAGATACAAAAAACACAACAGAATTAAATTCAGTTGTTTTTTTGTTATTTGAACGATATTGGATTTTATAAATCCCTTGCTTTTATACTTGCTTTAATTTCTGCAATTCTTTTCTTTGTTAATTCTTCCAAGCAAGTGGAATATATCAAAGGTTGAATACTTCCGCCTTCGTATTGAGATGCATCAAATTTGCAGTGAGAGTCGCGGAATTTTACCCAATCTTTTTCTGCTTGAATCAACAGCAGTTTCTCATTTTGATCTAGCATAGCCATAAGCTGTTTGTACACTGTATTCAGTTGCGCATCTGCTTTTTTATAATTGGCATTTGCTGTTGCATTCATTTCTCCCTGTGTTTGGGCAAAAGAATTGTTGCAAAAGAATAAAAGGAATGGAATGATGAAATAATGTTTTTTTGTCATTTGAGATTAAATTTAAACAATGCTAAAATAGCAATAAAAGATTACAAATAATTATTAAAAACGAAACCACAACAGAATTAAATTCCATTGTGGTTTTTTATGTAAGTATTGATTAACTGAATACTAAATTCTGCAAACTCCAAAACTAAAAAATCTATTCTTCCATCTTCGCACTCAGCTCAAACCAGCGTTCCTCTTTATCCTCAATTTTCTTGATGATATTTTCAAGTTCTTTGGCTTTCTTTTCGATATCAGCATCAGCGACTTTTCCTTCGGAAAATAACTGCTCGATTTTGGTTTTGTCGATTTCAAGATCCTTGATTTCTTTCTCGATTTTTTGATATTCCTTTTGCTCGTTAAAAGTCAGGTTTCCAGTTGGATTATTTTGCTTCCATTCTTTCTTTTCAGCTGTCATTCCGACTTTGGAGGAATCTCCTTTTTGACCTACATCGACACTGTCTTCGTAAGCCCTGAAATCGGAGTAATTACCAGGGAAAGTTTCAATTTCGCCTTGGCCTCTGAAAACGAATAACTGATCCACAATTTTGTCCATGAAATAACGGTCGTGCGATACTACGACTAAACAGCCAGGATAATCCAAAAGGAAGCTTTCCAAAACGTTCAAGGTCACAATATCCAAATCATTGGTAGGCTCATCCAGAATTAGGAAGTTCGGATTCTGAATCAAAACGGTACACAAATACAGACGTTTCAATTCACCACCGCTCAGTTTTTCGACATAATCATATTGTTTTTTGGCATCAAAAAGAAAACGTTCCAACAATTGCGAAGCCGAAATGATTTTTCCTTTCGTTAGCGGAATGAATTCTCCAAATTCCTTTATGATATCAATAACACGTTGACTTGGTTTTGGGTTGATACCGCTTTGTGTGTAATACCCAATTTTGATGGTGTCTCCCACAACCACTTTTCCGCCGTCAAGAGGTATGGTTCCTGTCAAAAGATTCAGGAAAGTTGATTTTCCGGTTCCGTTTTTGCCAATAATTCCAATGCGCTCCCCACGCTGAAAATCATAACTGAAATTATCCAGAATAACGTGATCTTTGAATTTTTTGGAAATCTTGTGAAGCTCAATAATCTTGCTTCCCATTCGCTCCATGTTAATTTCGAGTTCCACCGCATTTTCTTTTCGTCGGCTTTGGGCTTTTTCCTTGATTACATAAAAATCATCCTGACGCGATTTCGATTTGGTGGTTCTCGCTTTTGGCTGGCGACGCATCCATGCCAATTCTTTTACAAATAAATTTTGAGCCTTGTCGATACTTGCATTTTCGGAGGCAATTCGTTCTTCTTTTTTCTCCAAATAATAGGAGTAATTTCCTTTGTATTGGTATATTTTTCCGTTGTCAAGTTCGATAATTTCGTTGCAAACGCGTTCCAAAAAGAAACGGTCGTGCGTCACCATAAACAACGTAATGTTTTCTTTGGCAAAATAACTTTCCAGCCATTCGATCATTTCCAAATCCAAGTGATTTGTTGGTTCGTCCAGAATCAATAAATCAGGACGGTTAATTAAAATGATAGCAAGAGACAGCCTTTTTTTCTGCCCTCCGGAAAGGCTTTTTACTTTTAGTTTAAAGTCTTCCAGTTTCAACTTGAACAGAATCTGTTTGTATTGTGTTTCGAAATCCCAAGCATTGTGCCGATCCATGGCATCAAAAGCTTTTTGGTAAGCTTCCTCGTCTTCGGGGTTTTCCAATGCTTTTTCGTAAGCCTCAATCACTTTCAGACTTTCATTGTCAGATGCAAAAATGCTTTCTTCAATCGTCAATTCATCTTGCAATTTATTGTCTTGTGACAAAAACGCCATTCGGATACTTTTTCTAAGTACAACTTGTCCGGTATCTGGCTCGTCCAAACCGTTGATGATACTCATTATAGTGGTTTTTCCCGAACCATTTTTGGCAATAAAGGCGATTTTTTGGTCTTTGTTGATCCCGAATGAAATGTCCTTGAAAAGCGTACGCTCCCCAAAAGATTTAGATATGTTTTCTACAGAAAGGTAATTCACGAGTGTAATTTTTTGGCAAAAGTAAGCTATTATGAGTCTAAATGCGAATTGTTTATTTGCAACTATTAAGGAATACATCGGATTCTAAAGAAAAGAAAGACGAATTCCACTAATTTCCACTAATTTGCTGGAAGTATTATTTGACGAATTCGTTATTAGAGGGATATGTTGTGTGATTTTTTAATAATGATTAAGTTCAAAAAGAATTAGTGCAAATTCGAGGAATTCGTGTTGAATTTTTATTCTTTCAAAAAAGAACTCAAATCAATAGTATGAAATTGTTGAGGTGTATTTACAAAAGGTTTTTTTACCGTAGCTTCATTGGTAATATAAAATAATTTGCCATCTTCGGTCGTAATTCCTTCGATTTGATGAAATGGAAGCTTGATTTTTATTTTACGCATATTTCCAGACCAAAAATCATTGTTTTGATATCCATATAAAAGCAAGACAAAAGGTTGCATAATTGAAGAATAACCACACAAAACAACACCTTTTTTCGAAGGCAATATCGTTGCACCGGTTATTAATCCCTGTGCATCGATAGTTTTCTTGAACTCGGCAATATATCTTCCTGATTTTTTTGGCAAGGCGTACACACTCGTTTTCTCTCCTGACCATTGTTTGGTGAAAATATAAATGGCATCGTCCAAAACTACAAACGCTTCACAATCAAAATTGGTGGTATTTGCTTTTTTAAGTGAGAAATCCGTCTGTTCCGGATACGAAAAAGCGATAGTGTCAATTACTGGCTTGGCAGTGAAAAAAGTCTGCTTTTGGATTTTAAATATTCTCAAATCCTTTCTGTTGCCTTGATTGTTGTTTCCAAAATCACCAACATAAATATATAGGCTGTCTTGCGAAACTTCTTCCCAATCATTGGTTTTTAATAAAGGCAAGGTGTTTTTCTTCTTAATCTTTCCATTCGAATCCAAACCATAAAAAGTTGAATCAAAGTGATCATTTTGAGTCCAAAGCAAATTATCAAAGTAAATTAAGCTGGAAGTCATTGGTATTGAATCACTGAGTTTTGTCGAAAATGCAGGCATCACTTTTGCGGAAGCGTACCGGCAACTGCCATTGTTTTCGGTCGCTTTCGGGTCGTAATTTTTCGAAAGATCATCCGTACATCCTTTAATTTGGGCATACGATCCAGTCACAACCAAAAGCAAAAGCAGAATAGTTTTTTGCATCACAAATTCAAATGAAATTCAAAACCAAGATATTAAAACAATTCTATTATAAAAAGGTTTGGAGCGAATGATTTGGAGTCCGGGGTGCAAACCTTTAAAAGCGATTGTCCAGATGTCTTTGTTGGTTTGTCTTACGGAGTTTTTAATTTTTCATATATTTGGATTCTTAAAAAGTGATTGTTTTTTTACAATTCCAAATACTATATGGGTTTTAATAAACACAAATTATTGTTGTTTTTTGTGCTTCTTTCTTCGTTTTCCATGTTTTCACAGAAAATTGATTTGCGAAGTAACGATGTGGATATAAGACAAATTTTGCTGAGCATTTTTGCGGATAATGATTCCATAAAGAAAGAGGAAGATCATGGTAAAATTGCATTTTCCCTTGTTCCTGCACCTGACATGAAGAGTGCCGAAGGCGGTCTTGTGGTGTCCTTTGTGACGACTTTCTTTATGGATGAAAACCATGATACGACCAAGATGTCCGAAGTTTATTTTACTCCAACAACAAGCTTTACCGGCCAGTATTCCTTCCCGATACAATCCTATATATATACAAAGGACAATAAGTATAATTTTATTGGTGATTACAGGTTTATGATTTACCCTCAGTTTACGTATGGTTTGGGAGGAAATAGTTCCAAACATCCACAATCGGAAGTAGATTACCAGCAAATTCGATTTTATCAATTTATCAGTAGAAAAATAAAAGGAGATTTTCGATTGGGATTGGGTTTTCAGTTAGATAAATATGGAAACATTTCCGAGGATTCCGAAATAGATGTCCCAACTGATTTCACGAAATACCAAGAAGGAAATTATTCGGATGAGCTTTCTTCGGGAATTGCTTTTCAGGCCTTGTATGATTCTCGAAAAAACACATTGAATCCAGATCAAGGTTATTATTTTGAAGCCGATTATCGTATTAATTCCAGTGTTTTTGGAAGTGATAGCAAGTGGCAATCCATTTATATTGATGCTCGTAAATATCTTTCTTTTAGTGATATACGGCATAAGGTGTTGGCTTCAAGGGTTTTTTATTGGGCGGTTTTTGATGGAAAGCCTCATTATCTGGATTTGCCAAGTATCGGCTGGGATCGTTATGGTAAAACAGGCAGGGGATTTACCCGCAACCGCTATCGTAGTAATTCGTTATTATATTTGGAAAGCGAATATCGTACCGATATTACCAAAAATGGTTTTCTTGGAGCGGTTTTTTATGGAAATATTTCTTCAGTATCGAATTTGGATACATACAGCTTTACCAATTGGACTCCTGCCATTGGAACCGGATTGCGAATAAAATTTAATAGAAAGAATAGTAGTAATCTGGCATTGGATTATGGTATGAGCAAAGATGACTGGACTTTTAGGGTTGGGCTTTCAGAAAATTTTTAATCTTCAGAAAAGAATATTTACAAGCGACTTTCTCATAATGAATTTTGTGACTTTTCGACTTAAAAATATATCTTTGAAAAATGCAATTATCGGTTATCATTCTCAACTATAATGTCCGCTATTTTTTGGAACTATGTGTGTTAAGCGTTGAAAGTGCTTTAAAGAACATAGATTCTGAAATCATTGTGGTAGATAATAATTCACAGGATGAGAGCTGTGAGATGATAAAGAAGCATTTTCCCAATGTAAAACTTATTCATAACAATCAAAATCTAGGTTTCCCAAAAGGTAATAATATAGGAGTGGCCCAAGCCAAAGGCGAATATATTTGTATTCTAAATCCTGATACTGTCGTCGCCGAAGATACTTTTGAGAAATTGCTGGCATTTGCCAAAAGCAAAAATGATTTGGGTATTGTAGGAGTAAAACTCATCGATGGAACTGGTAATTTTCTTCCAGAAAGTAAACGCGGAATTCCAACACCGTGGGTCGCCTTTACTAAAATCACAGGCTTGTATAAGCTTTTTCCAAAATCATCCCTTTTTAATAAATATTATGCCCAGCATATATCCGAAAACCAAACTGGTAAAGTAGAAATATTGGTTGGTGCCTTTATGTTCCTGAAAAAAGAACTGTATGAGGCTATAGGTGGTTTTGATGAAAATTGTTTCATGTATTCGGATGATATTGATTTGTCGTATATGGTTTTGCAAAAAGGAAAAAACAATTATTATTTTCATGAAACAGCAGTAATACATTATAAAGGCGAAAGTACGAGCAAGGATGCTGTTTATATGAAAAGATTTCAGGAAGCGATGGAGTTTTTCTATAAAAAACACTTTCGGGTTTCCCTGCTTTTTTCGGTATTTATGAAAATTGGTATTGTGTTTTTTTCCCTGATAAAAAGAATTCAAGGAAGGCCTAAAATTAAAATTCCCCCTGATAATTATTTGCTTATATCAGCCTCTGAAACATTGGCAAAAATAATAGCCTCTGTGGTTCAAAAAAAGGTTGATTTTCTCGATTGGAAAGCAGAAAAAGAGGTAAATTTGCAGTCAAATTCAATAAGAAACGAGTTACAGATTATTTTAGATAATGAATTTATTTCCTTTAAGGAATGTATAGATGTTCTCGAAAGACATAGAAATAAAGGGATAGTTTTTAGAATAATACCAAAAGGAACAAATTTTAGTATTGGAAGTGATTCTCCTAATGACAGGGGAGGAATTATAAAAATCAAATAAAAATTATATTTTATGTAATTTATGTTTTAAAAATTTTATAATTTCGCAAAAATAAAATCAAAATCATCTTTTAGATTGGTAATATGGCAAGATTTGAATTAAAGCTTCCAAAAATGGGGGAAAGTGTTGCGGAAGCAACCATTACAAACTGGTTAAAAGAAGTTGGTGACAAGATAGAAGCTGATGAAGCTGTTTTGGAAATTGCCACCGATAAAGTTGACTCAGAAGTACCATCTGAGGTTTCTGGTGTTCTTGTCGAAAAATTATTTGGCAAAGACGATTTGGTTCAAGTAGGACAAACCATTGCCATTATTGAAACTGAAGGAGGCAATGCAGAAATTCCGGTTCAAGATGTTCCTGATGCTATTCTTGAAGAAATTCAGAAAACAGTGGAGACTGCCAAAGAATCAGTTGCTGCACCAGTTAGTTTTTTTGAAAGCGATAAATTCTTTTCGCCACTAGTAAAAAATATTGCAAAAGAAGAAGGAATTTCTTTGGCAGAGCTAGAAAGTATTGCTGGTTCCGGAAAAGATGGACGCGTAACCAAAGACGATATTTTAAATTATATAAAAAATAGAGGAGCGCAGCCTGCAGCTGCTGTTAGTGCACCAGCTAAAACGGTTGAAGCTATAAAAGCCGAATCTCCAAAAAGTTCTCCATTACCAACGGTTTCGCCTGTTTCAGTAAATGGCGGTGATGAGATTATAGAAATGGACAGAATGCGCAAGCTGATTTCCGGTTATATGGTAGCTTCTGTGCAGACTTCAGCACATGTGCAATCATTTATAGAGGTTGATGTGACCAATATTGTAAAATGGAGAGATAAGGTAAAAAATGCTTTCGAAAAAAGAGAAGGCGAAAAATTGACTTTTACTCCTATTTTTATGGAAGCTGTCGCAAGGGCTTTGAAAGATTATCCAGGAATGAATATTTCGGTACAAGGTGACTTTATCATAAAAAAGAAAGATATCAATCTTGGAATGGCAGCAGCTTTGCCTAATGGAAACTTAATTGTTCCAGTAATCAAAAATGCAGACCAGTTAAACTTGGTTGGAATGGCCAAAGCGGTAAATGATTTAGGAAACCGGGCCAAAGCTGGAAAATTAAAACCAGACGACACGCAGGGAGGAACTTATACTGTAACAAATGTTGGAACTTTTGGAAGTGTTTTTGGTACGCCAATTATCAATCAGCCACAGGTAGGAATACTAGCTCTTGGTGCTATTCGTAAAGTGCCGGCGGTAATTGAAACTCCAGAAGGAGATTTTATTGGAATCCGTCAAAAAATGTTTTTGTCCCATAGTTATGATCATCGTGTTGTTGATGGTGCTTTAGGAGGCAGTTTTGTAAAACGTGTAGCCGAATACCTGGAAGCATTTGATGTAAATAGAGATTATTAAATCAATAAATATCAAAATAAGCCCGACATTATCTTTTTTTAGAATGTCGGGTTTTTTATATTTTTAATACTGACTTTAAAATAAAATTCAAGCTCAAATTTTTATATTTGCGCAATTAAATACAAAAAATGGAACTCAAACTCAATAAGCCAATTTGTTTTTTTGACCTGGAAACAACAGGTATCGATATAGGAAAAGACCGAATTGTAGAAATATCAGTTTTTAAAGTTTTTCCTAATGGAAATAAAGAAAGTAAAACTTGGCTAGTGAATCCAACTATTCCAATTCCGCCTTCATCGACTGCTATTCATGGCATCAGTGATGAGAAAGTTGCTGGTGAGCCAACTTTTAAGGAATTGGCGCCTCAAGTTTATAACATGATTAAGGACAGTGATTTGGCAGGATTTAATTCTGATCGTTTTGATATACCGCTACTGGCTGAAGAATTATTGCGCGCCGGTGTTGATTTTGATATGAAAAACAGGGTTTCTGTAGATGTGCAGACTATTTTTCATAAAATGGAAGAGCGTACCTTGAGTGCGGCTTTGAAATTTTACTGTGGAAAAGGTTTAGAAAACGCGCATTCTGCCGAAGCAGATACTATGGCAACTTATGAAATCCTAAAAGCACAATTAGATCGTTATCCTGAATTGGAGAATGATATGAAATCATTATCTGAGTTTACCACCAGGAAAAAAATAGCCGACTTTGCAGGGATGATCGCTTTTGATGCTGACAATGAAGAGGTTTTTACCTTCGGAAAACACAAAGGCGCTAAAGTAGATGCTGTCTTAGAAAAAGAACCTGGCTATTACAGCTGGATTCAAAATGCAGATTTCCCTTTGTATACCAAAAAAGTTTTGACAGCTATTAAATTGAGAAAACTAAATACAAAATAAGTTGCTGAGATGCTAAGATTCTAAGTCACCAAGAAACTTAGAGACTTTGTAACTTAGAGACTTTGTAACTTAAAAAAAATGAAAATCATTTGCGTCGGCAGGAATTATGCCAGTCATATTGAAGAATTAAAAAATGAAAAGCCATCAGAGCCTGTTGTTTTTTTGAAACCAGATTCGGCTATTTTATTAAAACAGCATCCTTTTGTAATTCCTGAATTTTCGGAAGATGTACATCATGAAATTGAGCTTATTGTCAAAATAAGTAAAGTTGGAAAATATATTGAGCCAAAATTTGCTCATAAATATTATGACGAAATTAGTGTGGGAATTGATTTTACAGCAAGAGATTTACAAGCTAAGCTGAAAGAAAAAGGATTGCCATGGGAAAAAGCCAAGGCATTTGATGGTTCTGCAGTAATTGGAGAATTTTTACCTAAAAGTCAATTTGTTTCGTTGGAAAATGTTACTTTTGAATTAAGGAACAATAATATTTCTGTTCAAAAAGGAAATTCTAACAGAATGTTATGGAATATTAATGAGCTGGTTTCTTATGTTTCTCAATTTTTTACATTAAAAATTGGGGATATTATTTTTACAGGAACACCCGAGGGTGTAGCAGCTGTAAAATCAAATGATGTTTTAGAAGGATTTTTAGAAGGACAAAAACTATTTAGAATACAAGTAAAATAATGGCTATAAAATACAATTTAGCAAAAGTGTACGCACTTTCAGATAATGATCCAGATTTTGTAAATGAAATTTTGAATTTATTTGTTACCGAAGTTCCTGATGATTTGAAACAAATTGGAGAAGGAATTAAGAATAAAGATTATAAACAGACTTACGCATTTGCACACAAGTTAAAACCAACATTAGACCTGCTTGGTTTGAACGTGGCATTTGAAGAAATTCTGCAGATAGAAGCCTGGACAAAAACCGAAGGCAAAAAGAAAGAAATAATAGAGACTTATAAGAGTGTTAAATCTCAGGTGAAAGATGCTATTAAGGAGCTAAGAAAAGATTTTGATCTTTAAATAGCCGTTATAAATTTTTAAATTTATTTTACAAAAACACATAAAATAATCTGACAGTTGTATGATTAATACAACAGTTGGATTTTTTTTATTCAATAAAGCATTAAAAATATGAAAGCAGCCATAGTTACAATTGGAGATGAGATTCTGATTGGTCAGATTGTAGATACAAATTCGTGTTTTATAGCCAAAGCGTTAGATAGAATTGGTGTCGAAGTTCATGAGATGCTGTCTATAAGTGATTCTCGTGAACATATTTTAAATACGTTTTCTAAACTTCAAAACAAAGTTGATATAGTAATAATTACAGGTGGTTTAGGACCAACTAAGGATGATATTACCAAGAAAACATTCTGTGATTATTTTGAAGATGAATTAATTGTTAATACTGCAGTTCTTGCGCATGTAACTGAATTGATTGAGGGTTTTTATAAACGGACCATTACTCAGATTAATAAAGATCAAGCTCTGGTTCCTTCAAAATGTACAGTGCTTCATAATCAAGTAGGGACAGCGCCAGGATTATGGATGAAAAAAGAAAATACAGTCTTTGTATCTCTTCCAGGTGTACCATTTGAGATGAAATATTTGGTAGAAAATGAAATTATTCCGAAAGTTGTCCGAGATTATGACCGCCCTTATATTCTTCATAAAACAATATTGACTTATGGCAGGGGAGAAAGTGCTGTAGCAGAACAGATTGAAAATTGGGAAAATAGCCTGCCCAATTTTATAAAGCTGGCTTATTTACCGGCTCCTGGAAGAGTGCGATTGCGTCTTACGGCCAGAGGAACTGATAAAGAATTCTTGGAAAAAACTATTGATGAAAATGTGATCTCTTTGACTGAAATAATTGGAGATATTATTGTTGGTTTTGAAGATGATGAGACACTTGAGGCAGTCGTAGGCAAAGTTTTAACACAGCTGAATAAAACTGTTTCTACTGCCGAGAGCTGTACTGGAGGGAGTATTGCGCAGCTGTTAAGTTCTGTTCCCGGAGCTTCGAATTATTTCAAGGGAAGTGTAGTGGCTTATTCTTCGGAAGTAAAGAAAAAAGTATTAAATGTTTCAAAAGAATTAATTGAAGAACATACAGTTGTGAGTGCCGAAGTTGCTAGAGCTATGGCTTTGAATGTGAAACTATTGCTTGAAACAGATTATGCTATCGCAACAACAGGCAATGCAGGTCCATCTAAAGGAGAGTCTGATGCAGATGTAGGGACGGTTTTTATTGCCTTGGCGACGCCAAATGATGTGCTTGTTGAAATGTTTAATTTTGGTCAACCACGTGAAAAAGTGATAGATAGGGCAATGGTCAAAGGGGTTGAAATGCTGCTGAAAGAAATTTCAAAAAAAGAGCAATAAATTTTTTGGTTTATAGGTTTATTTTTCTTTTCTTTGCACCCTGATTTTGAATAACGATAAAAGATAAGTATAATGTCAAGAGTTTGTGACCTTACAGGTAAAAGAGCGATGGTAGGAAATAACGTTTCTCACGCTATGAACAAAACTAAGAGAAAGTTTTCTGTAAACTTAGTTAAAAAGCGTTTTTATCTTCCAGAAGAAGATAGATGGATTACTCTTAGAGTAGCAGCATCTACGATAAAAACAATTAATAAAAATGGAATCGCTGCAGTTTTGAAAAAAGCGCAGTCAGAAGGATTTATTAAATAATCTTTTCCAAAATAAAAAAATAGCAAGATGGCAAAGAAAGGAAATAGAATCCAGGTAATTTTAGAATGTACTGAACACAAAACTACTGGTGTTGCTGGTACTTCAAGATATATAACTACTAAGAACAAAAAAAATACTCCAGACAGATTAGAGATTAAAAAATTTAATCCAATCTTGAAAAGAGTAACTGTTCATAAAGAAATTAAATAATTAGAGATTTTTACTTGAAGTAAAAGTTTTGTAAAACATTTGAATCATGGCAAAGAAAACCGTAGCATCGTTACAAACATCTTCTAAGAGATTATCAAAAGCCATCAAAATGGTGAAATCTCCAGTAACTGGCGCATATACATTCGTTGAATCTATTATGGCTCCTGAAGAAGTTGATGAATTCTTGAAAAAGAAATAATCATATTACATTTTATAGATAAGCTACTTTCATTCGGAAGTAGCTTTTTTATTTTCTATATTTACATCTCAAAATAATGTTTTTTTAAGGTGGCAATTTCGATTATTTTTATTGATTTTTCTTGCTTAAGTTGACAAATGTAAATTCAAATCATAAAACTCCATTTTATAATGAGCTTTTTTAAAAAAATATTCTCTTCGGAGAAAAAAGACTCTAGCCTGAGCCAAGAGGCGAAACAATCATTAGACAAAGGCCTAGAGAAAACCAAAACCAGTTTTTTTTCTAAATTAACTAAAGCAGTTGCAGGAAAATCAAAAGTAGATGATGATGTTCTGGATAATTTAGAAGAAATACTTGTTTCTTCGGATGTAGGGGTCAATACAACTCTTAAAATTATTACCCGAATCGAAAAGAGAGTTGAAGAAGATAAATACCTTGGAACTGATGAACTGAATCAGATCCTGAGAGACGAAATTGCGGGATTATTATCCGAAACCAATACTGGAGAAGGAACTGATTTTGTTATTCCAATTAATACAAAACCGTATGTTTTGATGGTAGTTGGAGTAAACGGAGTTGGCAAAACGACAACGATTGGGAAATTAGCATATCAATTTAAGAAAGCTGGTTTTAAAGTAGTTCTAGGCGCAGCAGATACTTTCCGTGCGGCTGCTATTGACCAATTACAGATTTGGGCAGATAGAGTAGGAGTGCCAATTGTAAGACAGGAAATGGGCAGCGATCCTGCTTCGGTGGCTTTTGATACATTGCAATCAGCTGTTGCTCAAAATGCAGATGTTGTTATTATTGATACGGCTGGACGTCTGCACAATAAAATCAACCTGATGAATGAGCTTTCAAAAGTAAAACGAGTAATGCAGAAAGTGGTTGCTGATGCACCTCACGATGTAATGCTTGTTTTGGACGGTTCTACAGGGCAAAATGCTTTTGAACAAGCCAAACAATTTACTGCTGCTACTGAAGTTACTTCGCTTGCCGTTACCAAATTAGATGGTACTGCAAAAGGCGGTGTTGTTATTGGTATTTCAGACCAGTTTCAGATTCCTGTAAAATATATTGGTGTTGGAGAGGGAATTGAAGACTTGCAGGTTTTCAATAAATATGAATTTGTAGATAGTTTTTTTAAATAATAGTTCATGAATTTTTCTTCAATAAAAAATGCCAGCCCGATATTTTTTTATTTTATAAGTATTGGTGCTTTTGTCATAGCAAATGCTATTAGGAATATTAATATTACTTTGTATTATGCTTTGTTGATTATTGGCTTGGTTTTTTTCTTTTTAGGATTAATGAGAAGAATAAAACAAAGGCAAAAATAAAAATAGATATATCATAAAAACAGCATAATTCAATTGTGCTGTTTTTTTTGTTATATCAAGCTGGTACCAAAAAAACATTTTGATCCTGATTCATTTGTTATTGATACAAGGCACTAATTTTTGTCCAAAGGGTTTCATCAAAATCAGATAGTGCTAAGTTTACATTGTCTGCAGCATCTCCCATGCGGATAACCACCATTTTTTTGCTGGGAACAATATAGATTTTCTGGTCGTTTTTCCCCAACGCCATAAACATATCGTTTGGGGCAGTTGGAATGATGCTTCCCTGGAAAACAGCTTGTGATTGTGGCAAATGATAGTTAGCTTTACCATTTAACCACCACAAATAGCCGTAACCTAAGTTGATGTTTTGAGAAGTATTTACAGCTTCGCTAAAATAGTTTTCATTCAAAATCTCGTTATTGTCCCATTTTCCTTTATTGTACATCAGCAAGCCAAATCTTGCCATACTCCTTGTTGTACTGCTGTAAACAATATTGTTGCCAGATGTAAACCATGTGCCATTCATTCCTATTTTGTCTCTTAATTTTGAGTTGAAATAGCTGGACCATGATTGTTTGGATACTGCAGCAATTATATCCTGTAATTTTATATATACATTATGATATGCCCAACGCGTTCCTGCATCGGCTTTGTAAGTGAGGCTTGCGGGATCTACACCATCACCATTTGCGATATCTTCAATGCCAGATGTCATAGTCAGTAAATGTCTGCTTGTGATTAAGTTTTCTTTTGCCAACGGCATACTGGTCCAGCCGGTTCCTATGTAATCTGAAACTTTGCTGTTGATATTAAGAATACCTTCCTGCTGGGCTATTCCTGTCATAGCTGAGGTTAATGTTTTGCCTGCACTTGCCCAATACCAAGTAGCATTGGCATCATGTCCATTAAAATAATTTTCCATAACAATACGGCCATTAACAAGGATTATAAAGCCTTTGGTGTGCTTGAGTTCTAAATAATCTAATAAAGGCTGAACGGCCGATTGTTTCCAGCCCAGGCTTTCTATGGATTTGGTTTCCCAATTGTTACCAGTAATTGGCGGGAAATAGAGTGTTTCGGTTGTTGCTGGAGATGGATCTGGTTCTGAATTGTCGGAAGAACAATTGAAACAGAAAAAAGAAATGGCTAATAAAAGTATTGATTTTGACATGGTTATGGAGGTTAGTTCTGGGTAAGACCAAAAATATGTAAAATAGTTTAAAAGGGATGTGTTTTTTTATTTTCTGTGGAATTATAAAGTTTAACTTTGTAGGTTTACTAAAGTTGCTGATTAATTGGATTCCCTAGCCCTGATAGAAGCGGTATCCTTTTTTGTCTCGTTTTTTTGAGATAAAAAAGATACAAGCGGATAGCAGGTAACAGCTCCTTAAAAAATGAATTATTTATGAAAAAAGTATTTGGTGTTTTGCTTATTGCTCTTTTGCTTGCTGGGTGTAAACAAAAAATTACTCCAGCTGATGTTGCAAAACTCAATGGGTATTGGGAAATTGAAAAAGTGGTTTTCGAAGATGGAAATGAGAAGAAATATGGTGTTAATGAATCCTTTGATTATTTTCAGCTTGATAAAAATAATGCTGGAATCAGAAAGAAAGTAATGCCTCAATTGGACGGCACTTTTTTGGTGAATGATACGTTTGAAAATGTAAAGATCCGGTTTGCAGATGACCAGATTTTTTTAGATTACAGTACTCCGTATATGAAGTGGAGCGAAGAAATAGTGGTTTTGACAGATAAAGAACTCGTGGTTTTGAATAAGGAGAAAAAGGAATATCATTATAAAAAAGCAGGACCGATAAATCTAGATGACTATGGCAAAAAGACTAAATAACGAATGTACGGTAGGTGATATTCTGAAGCAGATTATTGAGGTAAATAAACTGCAGTCCGGAATGGATGAGATTGATGTGAAAGACGCCTGGCGTAATTTGATGGGAAATGGCGTGAACAGTTATACCAATAATGTGGTTTTGAAGGGTTCTACTCTTTATGTTCAGTTAACATCGGCAGTTTTGCGTGAAGAATTGAGCCACGGTAAATCCAAGATTATAAAAATGATCAATGAGGAATTAAGGAGAGATGTGGTGAAAGATGTTGTTCTTAGATAGACCGTTTGGATTATTAGATTAGGATAATTATTTAGATTTCTCTGATTTTCATTTTATAAAACGCTGGAAAACAAACAAACCCCACTTAACGACTAAGTGGGGTTTGTTTTTTATATAAAAACTCTAGAATTCTAAGAAGTCTGAATTAAAACTGCTCTCTTCCTGCAAAATGAAAAGCACTTTCGATAGCGGCATTTTCGTCACTGTCTGAACCGTGAACAGCATTTTCTCCGATTGATGTAGCGTATGCCTTACGGATAGTTCCTTCGGCAGCTTCGGCAGGGTTTGTTGCACCGATTAACGTTCTGAAATCTTCAACAGCATTTTCTTTTTCCAAAATTGCAGCAACAATTGGACCTCTTGACATAAATTCTACCAATTCTCCGTAGAAAGGTCTTGCAGCGTGTACAGCGTAAAATGCCTTAGCATCAGCAACTGTTAATTGAGTTAATTTCAACGAAACGATTTTGAAACCGCCGTTTGTAATCATTGCCAATATGTTTCCGATGTGCCCGTTTTGAACCGCATCTGGTTTAATCATTGTAAAAGTTCTATTAGTCACCATTTTTTTCTGTGTTTAAAATTGTGTGCAAAAATATACTTTTTTTGCTGAAAGATTTCAGCAAATTATCAATTTAAAGATAAAAAGGTATTATTATTGGTTTTTCTCTATTGTTTTTAGACTTTGAAATACATTTTGTTTTTGTAAAAATACGCCAGAATTATTGACCAGAAACCTACATAAAGCAAGGCAAATACTAATGATGCAGTCATGGGATTGTGGAAATAAGGCTCTACACCTAAGAAATACAAATAATCCCAAAGATTAGTCTGTTGTGTGGGAACTTCTGGGTTTGGCATTGAAATCATCCCCATAGCTTGAGGAATAATTTGCGAAAGGAAGAAAACGATCATTGGGTTTACTCCCCAAATCAGAAATAATCTGGTGCCTTTTTTATAATCAGCAACATCAATTAAGTAGTATAAAATAGCCAAGACAAATGTGGCGAGCCCGGCAGTATATAATACGTATGAACTTGTCCAGAGTGCTTTATTTATTGGGAAAACGATATTCCAAACTTGCCCAAGGATAATCAAAATTGTTCCTATAAGAAGCAGTTTTTTTGCTTTTTCGTTTTTTAGTAAGGTACTGTTTAGTATTTGACCTATCAATAGTCCTATTATTCCAGTAGCAATGGCAGGAATTGTACTTAATATTCCTTCGGGATCCCAGGTTTTGGTTGCTTCCCACATGTGTCCTTTTAATAAAATGTTATCAGCCCAGGCGGCTAAATTGGTTCCTTTTTCGAGGTTTGTTATTTCGAATCCTGGAGCTGGAATTAATGTCATGATTGCCCAATACCCCAGCAATATCAAGATTGCAGCCACTAATTGAGTTCTTTGAGTTGTTTTTAAATACAAAAGCGAGGCAATAAAATATACTATGCCAATGCGTTGAAGAACGCCCGGTAAACGAACCGATTCATAGGCTTCGATACCGCTGTACGCGAGAATCATATATATTATAAAAATAGATACTGCCAAATAGGTTTTTAATCTAGCACTGAAATTCCCCATTAAGGCATAACCAGCTAGGGCAGTAATTAACAGGCGGCCAATAAGCAATGGAATTCCTTCCAGTCCGAAGAGCTGTATATTACCGAAAAAATTGAAGAAAATCCCCAAGCATACCATGCGTAATGAACGGGTGAAAATTTTATTGAAAGTAGTGCTATCGTAACTTTTGGCAGGCATTGCAAATGAAATTGCTGCTCCCATTATAAAAACAAAGAAAGGAAAAACCAAGTCGGTGGGAGTGCATCCATGCCATGGTGCATGTTCTAACGGCGGGTAAATTGCAGACCAGCTGCCAGGGTTATTGACAATGGTCATTAGTAAAATAGTTAATCCTCTGAAAACATCAAGTGAAATAAGACGGTCTTTGGTCATTGCTTTTTGGGGTTTTATGGTGAATAATCATTTAGTACAATGTAATAATGTTAAAATTTTGTTCTAAAGGATTGAGCTGGTTCATTAATTGGGGGATTAATCGCTCACCATTTTCTAGATAAAATTCCGAAAAATTGGCTTGGCGTTCCTGCAGGCTCTGGTTAGGAAATAAGTCATTTTGTAACTCAATTATACGCTGCAATTCGTCATGGAATTTTCTTTTTTGAGCAATAAGCAGTCTTTTTTCAAGGTTTTCAAGACCTTTAATTTGTTTGGTTTCCTGTGCTTTTACCGCTCCTAAAAATGATTTATCGGTATGATTTGCCAGTTCTAAGAGTTTTTCGAATTGTTTTTTTAAAGTTTCTTTTTGTTCTGTAAAATCAATTGGATAATCGGATAATTTCTGGGTAATCCGATTGGTTAAATCGGCTTGTTTCGAAAATAAGTCAGTCCAGGTCAGATTCAATTTATCGGCTTTCTTGCTTTGTTTTTCAGTTGCCAAAAGAACTGAGTTTCTTAGCAATAAAACAGGGAAAGTAACTTTTGCGGATGCGAAAAATGATTTTAATTCTAACCAATATGCAATTTCTCCACCACCGCCAATGTAGCACAAGTTGGGTAAGATAACTTCCTGATACAATGGCCTCATAATCACATTTGGGCTGAATTTTTCAGGATTGCTTTCCAGTAAAGCCAGAATTTCTGATTCTGTAAATTGTATTTTGGTATGATTAACTTTGTAAATTCCGTTTTCTAGAATAATTCTTTCGCGCAGATTATCTTCGATATAAAACAGATTGATTTCGCGCGGATTAACCTGAATGCTGTAATCTTTTATTGTCGCTATAGTTTCGGTTACAGTTTTAAAGGAAGTTTGATGAAGCAGCTCTTCTTTTATATATGGAATAAAATTGCGTTTCAAATCCTTGTTGTCGGCATCTAAAATTACTAAGCCGGAAGTTCCAAAAAGTGCATTGGCTAAATACCTCGTAGCATCTGCTAGGTTATCGTGTTTAAGATAAGAATCTTCAAAGAGTTTCCTGATAGAATTTGCATTGGTACTTCCGCCTATTTCTAAAGCAAAAATTTCTAAAAAATCGTCCAAGCCTTCGGTAGCTAATCGCCCAACAGGTCCTTTGCTTTCCTTGTTCCATCTGAATTTTTTTCCATGAAAATTAAAATAATTTATTTCTTCAAAATCATGGTCTTCGGTTGCCATCCAATAAATCGGCACAAAATCATATTCAGGATATTCTGTTTTTAATTCTTTCGTTAAATTAATGGTCGAAATGATTTTGTATAAAAAATACAGCGGACCGCTAAAAAGATTTAACTGATGCCCTGTTGTAATTGTAAAGGTATTGGAATTGTTTAAAAGTTCAATATGGTTTAAAGTTTCCTTGGAAATATTCAATTTGGCATATTGACTTTTTAAGACATTCACTAAAGTTTGTCTTTTGTCATTGTTATTAAAATTAGTTTTTTTCTCCTCAATTTGTTTTTCAAAATTTTCGAGAGCTGGAAAATGATTATATAGTGATTTTAATTCTGGTTTTTGATCTAAATAATCTTGTATCAATTTGGAGAAATATCCTGAGGTTTGATAGCTGATACAGTCGGTAGGCATAAGTTTTTATTTTATTGCTAAAATAATAAAAAATATTGCAGGAGATTGTTAAAACGGATACCTTTTGAGTTATTGTCTGGTTCTGAATTCATTAGCAGACTATCATGATAGTTCGGCTTTCTGCTTTTTAGCAGACCTTTAAGCATTATATAAACTAATTCAAAACAAATTTAAAATCAAAAAGAGGCTGTCTAGACAGCCTCTTTCTTCTTATAATTAAAAAGTATGATTATAAAGCGTATGTAGTGATTCTAAAATTACTTGTAGTACTTGTAAATGTCCATATAGTATTAGTATAGGTTACTTTAAAAGCTTCTTTTTTTGCATACAATCCGTTTACATTAGTGAGCTCTGCATCAATTTCTTTTAAAAATGCTGGTTCACTGATTATAGCGTTTCCATCATCCCAGTATTCGTTATTAAGGGTAATGGTTTTATTATCTGCATCTTCAGTAACTGTTACTGTATGATATAAAGATGGTTTTCCTCCTGTAAATCGATATTCAATATAGGTACCGTAAGGTGTGTTAAAATAAAATTGAATCCTGCTAATTTTTTGATTTGCAGGTAAGGTTGCATTTGCTTTATTTAGTAAATCTTTACAATATTCTGATGTTGTTGGTGCTGTATACAGATTTGCTGCTATATATCCATAAACAGTTTGTGGCTGGCCTTCTAACAGAATTTTATAATCATCTGTTAAAATTAGTGGCTTGGTAGAATATTTAATAGTTGCACTAACTCCTTGTGTTCCTGTTGAAGTAAAGCTTCCGTCTTCATCATTGTAAACAAAATCGGTTAATTTTTGTCCTCCAACTTCTACGGCGGGACTTACAATAATGCCTGTTGGGGAATAACCAACTCCCATATTATAAGATACAGAGTAACCGGTTTCTATAGAATTTGCTTTAGCAAAACGAGTAACTTCCGAAAAAGAAAAATCGAATTGGTGTATTGTTTTACCATCATTAGTTTCAAGCAGTCTAAAAAGTGGTCTGGAATCATCACCAACGACATTATCAATCATGTCAATGTTTTTTTCTAAATCTGCCCAGTCTGCTTCAGTTGCTTTTACAAAACGTAATTCTCCATTGACACCAGTTGTTTCATTAACTCTGTTTGTTTTAAAAATAATTTCCCCGTTTTCCTGCCCATAATATAAAAACTGAAAATCACCCAGATATCCTTTACTTTCCAATTCTTCAATAGGGTAATTATCGGATTCTGATAAAAGATGAATTCTGTTTTTTGTAGTAAATACCAAACTTACGGTGCTTCCTAGCTGAATATCATATTCACTTTTATACACGGCAGTATCTGCATCAAAATCAGAAGCCATCTGGACGGTTCCATCCTTTGCAAACTTGAATAAATGAGTGTAGCCTCCTAAAATAGTATTGTTGGTAAAATAAACGGCTTTCCATCCATACTCTGAAGAAAGAAGAAGATCATTTAATTCTTTTTTCTGTGCATTTAGCCGTTCTGTTGGTGTCTGTTCAAATTTTTGTTCAGCATCTGTGTTGGTACAGGATGCGAGCAATAGGGCTATAAACCCAATGATTAAATATTTATATATATATTGTGCTTTCATAATTATTGGTGTTTAATTAATTTATAACAGCATTTGTGTTTTTTTCAGCTTCATCACGCAAAGCATAAAAATCCATATCAAAAGCATCTTTAAAATATTTTACGACTAATGCTTCTTTTGCTATTAAAGCGAAATATGCTGATTCACTTTTAATATTTGCTAAAAAATCGGCGTAATCTGCTTTAGAGCTGATTAAAATTACAGATGCTGTTTCGGCAAAATCTTCATTAATATTAGATCGTGCATAACTAGTAATGAAACCTAATTCATTTGAAACATTATTTCCATAGTTGTACCAGTCGGCAGTATATCCAACTGGAGTAATTTTAGCCCAGGATTTTTCATCAAAAGCTTTGTTTTGATTTAAAATATGAATGTACTCATGCTGTATAGTATGTATAAACTCTGTTATATTTGCTCTATTAGTCTTATCAATGTAATCTGTTTCAAACAGTGTTACGCGCTGTCCTCCTTCGGCCAATCCTAAGGTTCTTGTACCCACACTGTTTAAATTAACACCTCCAACTAAAACAATTTCTCTAGGAGCAATTTTTTTTACAAAATCTGCCCCTCCGATTGTTTTATAGCTGTCAAGCCATATTTTTTGTACTATCTCAAGTGCTGGCTGGACTTTGCTTACTAACGGCGGAAACAGATAACGGGTATTATCTACCGTATTTTGATTCCACTTATATTGTACATTTATATTGTAAGGATTCAGATAATTTGCAGTTATCCAATTATCTAGTGCAGTTTTTACTGGCTGATTATAGTTGAGCTGGCTTTCGCCAACTTGATCATCATTCGAACAAGAAGAAAGTATAGCCAACGTCAAAAACAAAACTGCTATTATATTATATTTTATTATTTTCATGATATTCTGTTTTTTAAAAATTATCTAGGATTTACTTCGATGCCATTACCCGATGCGTGAAGAGGTATTTGAAGGGCTCTGCGATTGTCATCTTTGACTAAAATATTGGCTGGTTTGTTTTCAATTTCGTGTTTGACCTCAATGTTAAAACGTTTTATATCAAACCATCTGATACCTTCGTGTATAAAATCTCTGCGTCTTGTTTCGGCAATTGCTTTTATATAAGATGCTTGTAGTGGAGTCATGCTGTAAAAAGGAGTGTACTCACCTGCAATGACAGGGTATTTGTCAACAATTAAAGCTTCGGTTAGCTGATCAGTATCTGCATCATATTCTTCGGTTCTTGTGGATAAAAAGTACTCTAACTCCTCATTTGCTAAACTTATTTGTCCATTCATAACATGAGCTTCTATACGATTTAAGAAAAACTCATCATAACTTAGTAAAACTTCGGCAACATAAGGTTCCCCAATTCCAGCGGAGACATTCGTATATTTGAAATACTCATAGAATTTAGGCATGAATACAGTTAAACTGCCGTTGTATGAATAAAAATTGTACAGCCAGTATTTTTGAAAAGGATTAGTACCAGGCCCCAAAATTTCTGGGTATCTAAGACCTGTGAGATAAAATCTGCTTTCAGATGCTGATCTTCCAACAATTGAATTGGCAGATACTATTAATAAGTTGGACTGACCAGCAGGACTGGCATAGCTTACTCGCTGGGTATTTGCATTCATTACCGTATAAGAGGCAAAATCTCTAAGCTTTCCTTCAGGTTTTGAGCCTAAATCTTTCGATAACTCAAGAACTCTGTTCCAATCCCCTTTTACTAAATAAAAACGGCTTGCAAATGCTTTGGCTGCATCTTTATTAAAATGGAATTTAGGCTCTTTATATTCATTTGTTATATATGGAAGCCCTGTTTCAATATCTTTTTGAATAAAATCAAAAACTTCTTGAACTGTGTTTCGCTTGTATTGAGGAGACAATTCTGACTCTGGTTCAGTAAGATAGGGAATTCCTGGAGTTGAGCTTGCTGTTGCTGGGTTGTATCGTTGTGACCAGAAAGACACTAACATAAAATGAGCATAGGCTCTTGCTAATAATGCCTCACCTTTTTGAGGGTTTAGACTGCTTGGATTTCCTAAATTTTCAATCGCCTGCAGTGCTGTATTTGCATGAGCAATCGCTTTATAGCACGCATCCCAATAATAAGCTTGAGTGTCTATATTGTTAGTTTCTGTCTGAATTTCCCAATTATAGTTTTGAAGGTTTTTTTGAAGTATGCTTCCAAATTGAATTCCACTATCAAACACGTTATCAGACATTGTTTCGGCAATGTCAAAATAGCTCATCTGAGGATAAGCATTGACCAAAACTTCAGAGATTTTATCGGGAGTATTTATTTCGGTTCTATTATCGGGTTTTTCAGAAAGAAAATCATCACAACTGCTAATACCTGCAAGCATTAGAAGTAATAGTGTTATTTTTATGTTTTTCATGATTTTATAATATTAAAATGAAAGGTTGATAGCAAAAGTATATTGAGTGGTAACAGGCATCGCAACACCTCCAGTATTGCGGAATTCAGGATCTTGGCCGTTTAATTTTTTGTCAGAATAAATCAGCCAAGGATTAACTGATGAACCTCTTAAAGTAAAAGTGCTCAGTCCTAATTTTTTCTTCAAATCTTTTGGAAATTCCCAGCTTAAGGATATGTTTTTTAATCTTACAAAATCACCATCTGCAATTCGAACATCGGAATAATTATATGTATTATAAGCTCTTTCCAGTGTTCTTGATCCTTTGTAGTTGGTGTTCATTTGCTTATCAGCAATGACTGGAACATTTGTGTAATTTTCATCTCCAGGATTGATCCAGCGGTTAGTAAATTCTTTAGTGAAAACTGTTAAATCATCATAAGTACTATCATAAATAGGATTCAAACGTATTTTGTTTCCTCCTGATCCAACGAAAAAGACATATAAAGACCAGCTTTTATAGGTAAATGTATTTGCTAAACCAATGGATTTATTAGGTTCAATAGATCCCTCATATTTTAAGTATTTAGTAACATCTTGATTATCCTGAAAATCTGCTCCAGTGATATTGTCTGTTACTCCTTCAGGCATAACGAAAGTTGGTAAACCTTGATTATTTAGGCCGGTAAATTGATATGAATAAATTGAATTTCTTGGATGTCCAACAGTATTACCGCCGTTGCCATCAATTAAATCGAATGCGGTAGGTTTGTTTTGTAATCTTGTAATTTCTTGATTATAAATTGAAAAGTTTAATGTTGTTGACCATTTAAAATCTTTATTATTAATGTTTTTTGTAATAAGACCAACTTCAAGACCTTTGGTTTCCATATTTGCATAGTTACCTTGTTTTATTCTTTGCCCTCCAATTCCAGAGGTAATAACATAATCCACTAAATCAAAAGCTTTTCTGCTGTAAACATCAGTTGTAAGCTGTATTGTGTTATTAAACATTCCTAAATCTAATCCTAAATTAGTTTCAAATTGTTTCTCCCATGTTAATGCTCCGTTTTGTAATTCCTCAATTTGGATTCCAGTTTCTCTATCGTTAATATTAAAACGATCAGTAATATAGCTTTTATAAATTGCCAATGAGTTTGTTGCAGGTCCAGCCGTTGCAGTAAGTCCGTATGAACCTCTCAGGCTTAAATTGTTTACAGAAGTGACATTCTTCATAAAATTTTCTTCAGAAAGATTCCATTTTCCGCTAAAAGTGTATGTAGGAAGCCATCTTGAAGAGCCACTGTCTCCCTGTCTGTTTGATCCGTCATAACGGCCAGTCACAGAAGCCGTGTAGCGGCGGTCATAAGTGTATCCCACTTTGCCAAAGAAACCTACCGTTCTTTCTTTTTCTGCATTAAATCCATAATAAGAATCTCCTCCGTTAATTACTTTTTCAATAATTCTTGGGTCGGTAAAAGCAGTAAGACCTCTGTCATACTGGAGTCCGGCAGCAGTAAAATTATCACTGTTTCTGTCTACAATGCGCATCTCAGTCCCGAAGAAACCTTCTAATTCATGTTTTTCTTTGAAAATATCTCTGTAAGAAATACTGTTTCTAAGATTGTAAGAAGTCATGTCGTTTGTGAATTTTCTAAGGAAACCGCCATTTGGCAGCACCGAAACTTTAGGAGCTGTCAGGTCATTTGGATCTTGGTATAAAAAGATATTCTCATCTCTAACCAATGTGTTAACACCATCTTCACCTTCAGGAGTTCCTGCTTTGTAGGCACCAACAACATTTGAGTTTTCTAATATTTTATGCTCCCGGCTTGTGTTTGCATAACGTCCGGATCCAGTTAAACTATAGGTTAGCTTGGAATTAATTTTATAATCTAAATCGAGCTGGAAACGAATGTCTTTAACATCAATTTCCATATAATTGTTTTTTAATTCATTTAGGATATTCATTGAAGCCCAATTGTTTCTATAGTATTCTAAATTACCATTCTCGTCGTAAGGTCTTAATGTTCTGCTGGTATTTAAAACATAATTAAAAGGATTGATATCAAAATCTCTGGTAACTTTTCCAAAAACTTCGTCTTTTTCACTTTCATAACTTCCTGGAGCCTCTTGATTGCGGACAGAAGCCAGAGTAGATAAGGTTATATTTAATTTGTCATTTACAAAAAATGTACCTTTAATGTTTGATGATAATTGGTTTACCTTATCGGCAATAGTCCATCCTGGATCATTGTAATAGCCTAAAGATGCATAAAATGTATTGTTTTTGCCACCTCCAGCGAAACTCAATGAATGATTTTGTGTGATTGCCGGTCTAAAAAGAACCTCAAACCAATCGGTATTGGCTAATTCATATTTTCTCAGAAAATTGTTACGGCTTACTGGGTCATTGTTTACTATATAACCGCCAGTTTCCGGAACATATGTATTGATAGCTCTTCCTAAAATATTATATGCGCCTCCATATCTTCCATTTACAGTTGTTGGTAAATCCAAATATCCTTTAGCTTCCATTTCTTTAAAAATACTCATCGACTCCTGAGAATTTAAAATGTCATACTGTCCATAATTTGGGACAGTTCTAAGGGATTGCTCCAATGAGTATGTTATTTTTAAAGGAGAATCTCTCCTTCCTTGTCTGGTAGTTACTACAACAACACCGTTAAGAGATCTTGATCCGTAAATTGAAGTTGCAGATGCATCCTTAAGAATTTCGATACTTTGAATGTCGTTTGCGTTTAAACCTGCAATTGATGAACTTAATAAAGTCTCTGAGTTACCTGAAGCCAGATCAGCAAATGAAAGATTGATAATATCTTCCTGCACCACACCGTCTATAACCCACAGCGGTTTTGTATCTCCGAAAATGGATGAAGATCCGCGGACCGTAATTTTTGGTGCAGTACCAAAAGTTCCTGTAACGTTTTGTACTGTTACCCCGGCAGCTTTACCTTCAATCATTCGGCTTACATCAACTACTCCGTCTACCTTTAATTCTTTGTCACTAATTTTACTAGTAGCTCCGGTAAAAGTTCTTTTTGACGTTTTTTCATATCCGGTAGTGATGACAACTTCGTTAAGAGATTGTCCTAATTGAGATAAAGTTATAGTCATAAAGTCAGCTGTGGCATCAACTTCTTTCGTTTTCATACCAATATAGCTAATTATTATTTTGGTACTTCCAGAAGGTACTTCTATAGAGAAAGTTCCGTCAAAATCTGTTAATGTTGAAACTTTAGTGCCTTTTACAAGTACTGATGCTCCTGGCAGAGGACTTCCGCTATTGTCGATTACTTTACCTTTAACAATGATAGATGCGATCAAATTAAAATTTAAAGATTCTAAAAGATTAAAATCTGCAGGTTCTTTAGCAGGTATAGTCTGCAGAATAATCTGATTGCTTATTTCTGAGTAACTGATATTTAAAGGTAAAAGTATTTCGTTTAAGACACTGGAGAGCATCTCATCTTCAGCATTAATGTTCACTTTCTGGTTAAGCTGAGTTATCCTTGAATTATATGAAAATTTTACAGAAGCTAATTTTTCAAGTTTAGATAATGCTTTGGATAAACTCACGTTTGTAATCGAAGCGGTGACTTTTGTATCTAGTTTTTTCTGCCCTTTGACGCTGTTCGCCATTACAACAGTAGAAAAGACAAAAGCCAGTACAATCTGAAAGAGTGTTATTTTCATGATTCGATAGAGTAATCGTTGTTTGACAACAGGTTTTTTCATAATTTTGGTTTTGTTTTGATTAATACTTTTTAAATGGGTGTTCTGAAAAACTTACCAAAAATGCTTTTTACAGAAAGCTTTTTGATACTAACTCAGCGTCAAATGTGTTACAGCATATTTGGCGCTTTTTTTTAAAATATTTTTTCTACATAGGCTTGATTTTTAATTGCATCCTTCGGACGTTATGATAATTTTGTTTCCATTCATTTCGTAACTGGTATTATTTCCAATGCTTTTACAGATAATCTTTAATTTTTCTGGCAAAGGCTGGTCGATCAATGAAGTAGTCAAGTGACAGTTTTTTAATTTTTCTTTTGGAAAATCGATTTCTATCTCGTAGGCCTGCTCGATTGTCTTGAATATGTGGCTGACAGGCGTGTCTGTAAAATCAAAACTCAATTGTTCTATGGTTTTTGCAGACTGTTTCAGGACAATATCTTTGGTAACATCTGTTATTTTATCAAATTTGGCAGTTTCTCTTACGAAGCGTACAGCTTCATTCGGTAATAAAACCACCTCTTCAGATGAGGTTTTGGCAGTCAGAATATTCGAGTGAACTTTTACTTTTCCAGTGCGGACTACCACTTCAACATTTGGCTGGTTTTCAAATGCGCAGATTCTAAAACTTGTTCCTACGACTTTGGTAACAGTTTCATTTGCAAAAACAAAAAATGGTTTTCTTTTATTTTTACTTATTTCAAAAAAAGCTTCACCAGACAAATACACTTTTCGTTCATTTCCGCTAAAAGTTTTAGGATAACTCAATTTGCTTTTAGGCTGTAATAAAACAGAGCTTCCATCAGAAAGTGTTATGATTTGAGGATTTTTGGAGTTATTTGTTTCTTCTACTAATCCTTCCTTATTTTCTATAAGGAGTTCTTTATAGATTGGACTGTTATCTGTTAAATCAAAATAATTGGTATATGCCCATGAAAAAGCCAGTCCTATTGCCAAAATGGCTGCAGCAGATCTAAACCAATTGTTATTCCAGATTTTAGTTTTTGGATTTTGTGTTTTTTTGAGAGCTGCTTCTTTGAGAGCGATTTTTTTCCAGGTATTTTCTAAATCCGATTCCACAGTTGCGGCTAACATCTGCGGTTTTTCAACTTTGGTAGCAAGAACCCATAAGCGGGCTTCTTCTACTAATTTTGCTCTTTCGGGGCTTTCAAGTATCCAATTCTCCCAGTTGGAATTGTTTTTATTCTGCAGAATCCATTGACGAAAGGAATCATCACCTAAAAAGTCTTCTGCCCGAGTATATTTGTTTCGCTTTTGCATCTTTATAATAAGGGTTACAAAAACAATAAGGACAAGTCTTATGTTATATACTCACCTAATTATGATTTTTTTTTAAATATTTAAAAAAATATCTTAAAAGTCTAGATGGATGAAGAAGCCAGCAGTAAAATGATTGAAATATTCTCTTTCCAGTCATTGCGCAATTTTTGTATTCCTCTAAATAAAATGTTGCTCGCAGACTGGTAATTCACTGACATTATTTCGGCAATCTGCTCTACCGATAACTGCTGATGGTAACGCAGATACAAAGCTTCTTTTTGTCTTGGAGGCAGGTTGTTAATAAGCGTATTGAGCTGTAACACTTTTTCGGCTGTAATTTCATCATCGATTAACTGCTGTTCGATAGAGAAATCAAATAAAAATTCAGTAGTTTCTATGTTATTCTTTTTTGTGAAAAAAGGATCACGCTGGTATAATCGTGCTATTCTTTTGCGGACGCTTGATAATAAATAAGCTTTGATAATAACGTCAGACGAAAGCGATTCTCGATATACCCAAATATCTGTAAAAACATCCTGAATACAATCTTGCACTCTGTCATCATAAGAACACAAAGAATTGCCATAACGCACTAAATCTGAATAGTATTTTTCAAAAAGTGTTGAAAAAGCTTTTTCATCACCAGCTTTCAAATTATTCCACAAAGTGAAATCATCTAAAATGTAAATATGGTTACGCTGTGTTTTCAAAATTAATTTGAGGCTATTGGATTATTAAGGTATAGTTAATTTTCTGTAATTTTACGTTTTATTTAACAAAACACCAAGTTTTTGTTCTTTTTAAGTATCGATTTATGTATTTGGCAAAATGAAGTCACATTTTTTTGATTGTTTAAATAAAATTAAGGTTTAAATATTAAAAACAAATATTTGCCATATTCAAAAATAAGATTCATTTTTACATCCTATTTTCTAAAAAAAACTATATTAAAAACTGGATGAAACAGGATCAGAATAAAAAGAACTCGTTAAAACATGTTCTTTTTGGAAGCCTTATAGGCACGACAATCGAATTTTTTGACTTTTATATTTATGCCAATGCTGCTGTATTGGTTTTTCCGCAATTATTTTTTCCGAGTTCAGATACTACGATGGCTACTTTAGAATCGCTGGCCACTTTTTCGATAGCGTTTTTGTCGCGTCCTTTGGGTTCTGCTTTTTTTGGGCATTATGGAGATAAAATTGGGCGCAAATTCACATTGGTTGCTGCTTTGCTGACTATGGGAATTTCGACTGTGACCATTGGTTTTTTGCCTAGTTATGCAAGTATTGGCATTGCTGCACCTTTATTATTGATGTTGTGCCGATTTGGGCAAGGCGTAGGACTTGGAGGCGAGTGGGGAGGTGCTGTTTTACTGGCAATCGAAAATGCACCGCCTAGCAAAAGGGCTTGGTATGGAATGTTTCCACAACTGGGAGCGCCAATTGGGCTGCTGCTTTCAGGAGGAACATTTTTATTGTTGACTGATTCTATGAACAGTAAAGATTTTATGGATTATGGCTGGAGAATTCCGTTTATTGCCAGTTCACTTTTAGTAGTAGTAGGTTTTTATATCCGAACTAAAATTACCGAAACTCCTTCTTTTGAGAATTCAAAAAAAGCGCACGAAGAAGTAAAAGTACCTTTCGTAACTTTGGTTAAATCCTATAAAAATCAGTTGTTATTTGGAACTTTGGCATCTATTACTACTTTTTTGGTGTTTTATTTAATGACTGTATTTACATTAAGCTGGGCAACATCTGATCTGGGTTATGAGAAAAGAGATTTCTTGTTGATTCAATTATTTTCGGTACTGTTTTTTGCCTTGTTTATTCCAGTTTCGGCTATAGTTGCTGATAAAATCGGAAGACGCAAAATGCTAATTACAGCTACGACAGCCATTGCAGTTTTTGGGTTTTTCTTTTCCTATTTTTTAAATTCCGGAAACACAGCAATGGTAACATTCTTTTTATGTGCAGGAATGGCTTTGATGGGTTTTACTTATGGACCTTTGGGAACTTTCTTGTCTGAATTATTTCCAACAGCCGTCCGTTATTCGGGGGCATCACTCACATTTAATCTGGCAGGAATTATCGGAGCCGCTTTTGCTCCTATGATTGCCATTTGGCTGGCGTCAACTTATAGCCTGACCTATGTAGGGTTCTATCTTACCTTTGCCGCCTGTATTTCGTTATTTGCTTTATTAGTGATAAGTAAAAAAGAGCATAAATTCTAAAAGAATAATACAGTTTAAAGAGTTGCAAATTGTTTGTAACTCTTTTTTTTGTTCTTTCAGTTTTTTTAAAATTTATTTGGCGGTGTAAAAATATATTTAGACATTTGTCTAAATATATAAATACTTTAAATAATGAATGACATATTTAAAGCATTGAATGATGCCACACGAAGAGAGATTTTAGAGCTTTTGAAAACAAAGAGCCTTTCTGCAGGTGAAATTGCGGATCAGTTTAATATGTCTAAGCCAAGTATTTCTCATCATCTGGATATTTTGAAACGTGCCGATCTGATTACTGCCGAAAAATCGGGGCAATTTATTTATTATTCTATCAATACAACTATAATGGAAGATGTACTGCAATGGATTTTAACCTTTAAAAAATAATATAATGAGCTCAACTTTAAAAAAAGAACTTCCAGTTATCGGAATTGTACTGCTTCCTTTTGTTTATTTGGCTTTTATTTGGAACTCTTTACCCGAAAAAGTTCCGACACATTGGAATAAGTTAGGTGAAATTGATCATTGGGGAGATAAATCTTCATTAATTGGAGTCCCTTTTATGCTGCCTGTTTTTATATACATCCTGCTTTTGTTGATACCCAAAATAGATCCTAAAAAGAGAATTGCCTTAATGGGTGGGAAGTATTATCAATTCAAGTTTATTTTTGTATTGCTCATGTCTCTTTTGTCTTTGTTTATTATTTACATTTCAAAGAATCAATCTTTTTCCAGCCCTGCTTTTATTTTTATACTGATTGGCACCCTGTTTTTAGTATTAGGTAATTATTTTAAAGTGATTCAGCCTAATTATTTTATAGGAATTCGGACTCCATGGACATTAGAAAATAATGAAGTCTGGAGAGTAACACACATTTTTGCTGGAAAATTATGGTTCATAGGAGGGTTATTGATAGTGTTGGGCGCATTGATTTTTGAAATTGAGTTTTTCACTATTATATTTATTTCTATTGTTGCAGTTTTGGCTTTTGTACCAATGGCATATTCGTATATAAAATTTAAGGAATTACAGCAAAAAGGATAAGAATTGTTAATGATAAGTTTACGTGTTTAATTATAAATTATGAAAAAAGTATTATTTTTTTTAACAGCAATTTTATTTTCTTGTGCTGTAACTGCACAAGAAATTACGGGACAATGGAATGGTTTTTTAAAAGTCGCTGGAGGACAATTGGCATTAGTTTTTAATATCAGTAAAAATGAAAGCGGTTTTACTGCTACAATGGACAGTCCAGATCAGGGAGCCAAAGGAATTCCGGTAACGGCAACAAATTTTGTGAATGGTATTTTAAAATTAGAAATTCCAAGTGCGCGGATTGTTTTTGAAGGGGAATTGAATCAATATAATGTGATTGTAGGCACTTTTACACAAAGTGGACAATCCTTTCCTCTTAATTTATCTAAAGAAAAACTAGAAAAAGAAATTGTAAAGAGACCGCAAGAACCCACAAAACCTTATCCATATTATACAGAAGATGTTACTTTTGAAAACAAAACCGATAAAAATGTTTTGGCAGGGACTTTAACTTTGCCTCAAAAAGAAGGTAAGTTTCCAGCAGTGATTTTGATTACCGGAAGTGGTGCACAAAACAGAGACGAAGAAATTCTGGGGCATAAGCCGTTTCTTGTTCTGGCAGATTATTTAACTAAAAAAGGGATTGGTGTTTTACGATTCGATGATAGAGGTGTCGGAAAATCTACAGGTGATTTTAAGACAGCTGTTACTTTAGATTTTGCCAAAGATGTTCAGGCCGGAATAGATTATCTGAAAACCCGAAACGAAATTGATAAAAAGAAGATTGGTTTAATTGGTCACAGCGAAGGTGGCATAATCGCTCCAATTGTTGCGGGAGATTCCAAAGATGTTAGTTTTATTGTGCTGCTGGCAGGGACAGGGATTCCAGGGGATAAATTACTGCTTTTGCAAAAAGAAAAAATAGAACGCCAAATGGGAGTTTCTGAAGACGAAATCCAAAAAGCACAAGAAACTTTTAAAGGTGTTTATGAGATTATAACAGCTTCACCAGCTGGTGATCCTAGCCTGAAAAGCAGAGTAAGCAGTTATCTGACATTGAAATTAGGTGACAAAATGGTAGACAACCAGATTAAAACATTATCTGCCCAGGTTACAAGTCCCTGGATGACTGGTTTTCTAAAACTGGATCCTTCAATTGCTTTGGAAAAAGTGAAATGTCCAGTTCTTGCCCTCAATGGCGAAAAAGATTTGCAGGTTCCAGCCGATGTTAATCTGGAAGCTATAAAAACAGTACTTGCAAAAGCAGGAAACAAAAACGTAACAGCGAAGAAGATACCGAACTTAAATCACCTTTTTCAGGAATGCAAAACTGGTTCTCCTGATGAATATGCAGCTATTGAACAGACTTTTTCTCCAATTGCTTTGGAGGAAATTTCTAAATGGGTTTTGGTTCAAGTGAAATAAATGAATTTATAGTTTAAAAAGCCCAAAAGGGCTTTTTTTTATCTCTTTAAACTAAAATGGCTTTTAAATTCAGCTCCATTTAAACGTTTAACTGCAAACCAGTAATCGGTAGATGGCAAAGGCTGATTAGCATAGTTTCCGTCCCATGAAGTATTTGCTGTCAATTCTTTTATAAATTTTCCATAACGGTCAAATATCCTTATTGTAGAATTTGGTTCCAGATAGGCAAAATCGATTGTCCAAGAATCATTAAAGCCATCATTATTTGGAGTGAAGAATTTAGGATAGGGAAGTTCATCAACAAAGTTAATGCAATCGGCAGTTGTGGCTTCATGAACTTGAATTATTATCGGAATTCTTCCACTCTCGCAATTAGAAATGGTTTGCGAAGCATAATAAGTCACTCCGTTTTCGAGTACTGTAGATTCCGATAAATTTATTGTGGATGAAGTATTCTCAAACCATTTAATATTTTGCCCCGCAATATCAATGTCGCTGATTTTTGCATTTTTCTGAATGCAGAATATTTGTGGCGAGTTAGCAATTGGATTTTGGGTATCTTGGATTTTTACAGTAACAGTAAATGGATCACTTTCACAATTATTTAGTGTTTGCGTAGCATAATAAATGTCATTTTGCAGAAGGGCTGTTTCTGGTAAAATAGTTCCATTACTTGCAGAATTATACCACTTAATTGCTGTTCCTGTAATATTGATATTGGCAATTGCAGCGTTTTCATCAATGCAAAATTGCTGATTGCTGTTTCCTTCAGGTTTTGGAGAGTCGTTCACCTGTATTAAAACTGAAGTCCTGTCACTTTCACATCCAATGGTTTGTGAAGCAAAATAGGTTTTATTGTTTTCTAATAAAGCTGTGTTTGTTAAAAGTGTTCCAGCTGTTAATTCGTCATACCATTTTATGTTTTGTCCTGTTATGTTAATGTCGCTGATTTTTGCATTTTGGCTTTTACAAAAAGGCTGATTTGCATTTCCCGTTGGGGCAGAAGGTGTATTGACTATAGAAACTGTAACGCCAAATCTTGCACTTTCGCAGCTGTTTAAGGTTTGTGAAGCATAATAAGTTATACCATTAGATAATGGAGTAGAATCAGTCAAAAGATTGCCAAGAGCTGCATCGTCATACCATTTTATTGATGTTCCAGTAACTTGAATATTAGCAATTGTTGGATTCTGTCCTGTGCAGAAAGGCTGATTTGTATCTCCGGTAGGAGGAGGAGTATTGCCAACAATAATATTTATTTTTAGAGTAGTATTACAAATATCGGCTCCTGTAATTGCGCAACTATATTCTCCATTGTTTAATGAAGTTGCATTTGTTATAATTGGGTTCTGGTCTGATGATGCAAAACCATTTGGGCCTGTCCATGCATAATCTGTTCCTCCAGAGGCTTTGAGTTCAAGCGTTTTGCCAATGCAGATTGGTGAGTTGGTTGAAATTTTTGGTAAGGAGATAATATCTTCTGAAAATTTCATTAAAAAATAATTGCTAGGCCATCCTAAAATTGAAGATTGATAAGAAGAATCATCTGCGATGCCATTGTTTTGAGATGAAATCCCACTAACAAATATGTTATTATCATTATCTAATGTGATTTTTGTAGTTTCAAAGGTACTATCACCTCCAATGTATGTACCCCATATAAAATCTCCTTGTTTAGAAAATTTCCCTATGTATCCTTCAAAATTTCCATTTGCTCTATAGGAACATAAATTTGTCAATTTTGGATTATTAAATCCAAAATCAGTAGCACCTATATAAATTGAGTTATTCTTAAAAATAATTGAGTAAACGTTAGCCTGTCCTAAATAAGAACCCCATATTCTTTGTCCATTCTTATTTAATTTTGCAAAAAAACCTTTGTATGAAAAAGCATTACTACTTTCAAAGCTGTAAAGCGTAGTTATGTTATTATTACTCGCAGTTTCACCACCTATATAGATGTTATCTTCGTCATCAATTTCCACTGTATATATATCTTCAATTTGCTCACCTCCATAATAGGTTGCCCATGTTCTTTCTCCATCTAGTGAAAATTTGTATACAACTCCATCGGGATGAGTAATTGGGTCATGTAATTCCTGAAAAACTCCTGAGGTAGAAATATTATTGAAACTATATGTTGTGCCACCAATAACCAAGAAATTATTTTTTACTGTTATATCATTAAGTATATCAATGGTTTCCCCTCCTACATAAGTACTCCAAATTAAATTACCTGCAGATCCAAATTTAGTTAGAAATCCATCAATAGAATTTGAAAAATTTGGGTCTAAGTTTAGTTGTGTCTGAAACTTGCTATTTATTGCAATTCCTGTTGTACTAGTTGTCTGCCCAATCAAGTAAATGTTATTGTTATTGTCTACATCGACTGCAAATCCTAAATCTTGATATTCGCCACCTAAATAGGTCCCCCATAATCTAAAACCTGAACTATTAAATTTTACCAAAAATGCATCCTGATATCCTGATAAATTGGGCTTATATGATCCTGTTGTACTGATGTTTGATTGAGACTGGGTTGTTCCCGTTACAATAATGTTATCTTGAGAATCTAGTTTTACATCCGATATATCAGTGTAATTTTGTCCGCCGTAGTAAGTTCCCCATAAATGAATTCCTCTAGGACTAAATTTTTCAATGATCCCATTTAAATATGCTGAATATTGTGTTGTTTGATGAGCTCCTGTCGTTGCATATGATGAATTTGATGCATTTGTACTTCCAGATACATACACATTTCCAAAAGAATCAGTACTAATACTAGATGGCTTAAGAGCTTGATATGAATTAGTTTCGTCTCCATAAAAAGTTCCCCATAGTCTTGTTGGCACAGGATCAATAATTACAGTTTTATCAGAAATATTTTCAGCGCTTTCAAACCCATAAACATTTTTCTTAATTTTTCTATAGCCAATTGCTATTTCTTGTTTATTTTCTCTATCTTCGATCCAACTCATTGGTAATGTTTCCTCCATTTTTCCAAAACGAACATTCATTTGGATTTTATTTTCAATTAAATCCGTTTCAGCTCCTTTAAATTTTAATTGAATGTCAGAGACTTTTCCATTTGGATGAATCACAAAATTGTATTCAACGACTTTTTTAGGATCAGCCGGGATTGAAAAAACAATGTCAATATTTGGATAAATGTTTTTGTAAGTGATTTGTTTGTATTGATAAACTCCAATAATTCCTTCAGGTTTATTAGGAACATTATAATAGTTGTCAAAATCGGTAGATTTTTGATCTGTAACCAATTCTACTTTTGGATTGGAGTTAACAAAGTCAATATCAATTCTATGATATAAATATTCTAAACTATAGTTTGACTGATTGTTTTTATCTTTTTCAGGGATTTTATAAGGCAATGTTTTTGAGGTATTTGAACCCGTTATGGGATTCTTTTTTACTTCGTAAATATCATACGAAAAACCATTCTTTTTTAACTGCACGTTTAATCCATTAGTGTTTAAAAGATATTTTACGGCAGAGTTTGGTTTCCCTTTTTGATCTATAATCTGGCCTTTATTTTCTTTAAAACCCATGGATTGGTTTTTATTTTGGGAAAATATTGGAATAGTAATTATAAAGAAAAATAAAAGTAATGTATGTTTCATCAGTATAATTTGGATTGTTGCAAATGTAATTAAATATCTACAAACAATGCTGTAAATTACAGTTCTAAATTCTATTACAGCTCCTAAAAATCTTTTACTTAAAAGTCATTAAATATCCCGTATTTTTGCAAAAAAACAATCTCACTTTTGAAACCAAAACTTTTCCTCATCACGCCGCCGTTTACCCAGCTGAATACTCCGTATCCTGCAACGGCTTATATCAAAGGGTTTCTGAATACGAAAAACATTGAGTCGGTGCAGGCAGATTTAGGAATAGAAGTGATTTTGAAATTGTTTTCGAAAGAAGGATTGCAAAATTTGTTTGCCAATAACCAACAGCCAACAACCGACAACTGCAAACGAATTTTCGCTTTGCAGGACGAATACATTAAAACCATCGATTCGGTTATTGCTTTTTTGCAGGGAAAAAATCCAACTTTGGCTTTGCAGATATGTCAGGAAGATTTCCTGCCCGAAGCTTCCCGTTTTGCGCAATTGGAAGAACTGGACTGGGCTTTTGGGACAATGGGAACTCAGGACAAAGCCAAACATTTGGCAACTTTGTACCTCGAAGATATATCCGATTTTATTATTGAATGTGTTGATGAAAATTTTGGCTTTAGCCGATATGCAGAGAGACTGGGGAGAAGCGCCAATTCTTTTGATGAATTGTACGAAGCTCTGCAGCAGGAACCAACTTATATAGACCAAATTTTACTGTCCATTTTAAAGGAAAGAATAGAAACTATTCAGCCAACATTATTCTTGATTTCGGTTCCATTTCCTGGGAATTTGTACGCTGCTTTCCGCTCGGCGCAATGGGTGAAAAAACACCATCCGGGCATAAAGATTTCGATGGGCGGCGGTTTCCCGAATACTGAATTACGTTCGCTGTCGGATGCGCGCGTTTTTGAATTTTTCGATTATATCACTCTGGATGATGGTGAAACTCCAATTGAACTATTATGTAATTTGGTTTCAAATCCCTCTCCTTTGGAGGGATTAGGGGAGGTTAAAAGAACTTTTCTGCTGGAAGACGGAAAAGTTGTTTATAAAAATAATTCCACTCAGCCAGATTACAAACAATCTCAAGTGGGAACACCAGATTATTCCGACCTGCTTTTGGACAAATATATTTCGGTTATCGAAATCGTAAATCCAATGCATCGATTGTGGAGCGACGGACGCTGGAACAAACTCACAATGGCGCACGGCTGTTATTGGGGCAAATGCACTTTCTGCGACATTTCTCTGGATTACATAAAAGTGTACGAACCTGTTGCCGCAAGTTTATTGTGCGACCGCATGGAAGAACTGATTGCCCAAACGGGCGAAACCGGTTTTCATTATGTAGATGAAGCGGCACCGCCAGCGCTGATGAGAGCTTTGGCACTCGAAATCCTTCGCCGAAAAATGGCCGTTACCTGGTGGACGAATATTCGATTTGAAAAAAGTTTTACAAAAGACTTATGTATATTATTAAAAGCCTCTGGCTGTATAGCAGTTTCGGGAGGGTTAGAAGTGGCTTCAGACCGATTATTGAAACTTATCGATAAAGGCGTAACGGTGGAACAAGTCGCAAAAGTTACCCGCAATTTTACCGAAGCCGGCATAATGGTTCACGCTTATTTAATGTATGGTTATCCAACGCAAAGCGTTCAGGAAACTGTAGACAGCCTCGAAATGGTGCGCCAGTTGTTTGAAGCTCAGGTATTGCAATCGGGATTTTGGCATCAATTTGCTATGACGGCACACAGTCCAGTTGGGATGTTTCCAGAGCAATTTGGTGCGGTAAAGGAAACTGAAGCTATTGGGACTTTTGCTAATAATGATATTAATTTTGTGGATTCTACAGGAATTAATCATGATAAATTCAGTTTTGGACTTAAGAAATCGCTCTTTAATTATATGCACGGAATCTGTTTTGAGTATGAACTGCAGGAGTGGTTCGATTTCAAAATTCCAAAGACAAAAATCAGTCCCGATTTTATTTTTGATGCACTTCAGGAGGAATCCAATTTCAATATAAAACCTACTGCCAAAATTGTCTGGCTGGGCGGAAAACCTTCAGTCGATTATTTTACTAAATCCAAAAAAGGGAACAGCTGGGAAATGCTGGCTTTGACTTTTCACGATAAAAAAGAGAGCTTTACCATTCAAACCAGCAAGGCTGAAGGTGAATGGCTTGATGAAATGCTTCAAAGGCTATCGGTCTGCAATGCCAAAACTTATTCTTTTCAGGAAATAAAAAACGATTTTGAAATTCAATTGGAAAATTTTGAATTGTTCTGGTATTCTAAACCAGTAAATACTTTGAGAGAGTTTGGTCTGCTGGTATTATGATAGAGTAGTTTGCTTTAAGGTTCACTGCAGATTATGTTTTTTGAATTTAAACTGATTTTAGAAGAAAATATAAATATAACTAGCTGATATTCTTGTGGTATAGCTATTTCTCAGCTTTCAAAGAAAAATGTTTGTTTTATCAGTATTTTGAATAAAAATATTTACATATTGCTTACAATCAGGATATTGTAATATTTTACATCTTTCTAATTCAAAATTTTGCATTTTAGCTATAAAAATCTCCATTAAACGAGTTTAATTTTTATTGCGTTTTTAAGTTATTCTATTTGCGCTTTTAAATTTGTGTGTATTTGTAAACACAAATGAATTGTAAGTCTGTAGATTAAGGTTGAATCGATAATAAATTTGCTCTAGAATGTCCAAAAATTGCATCTGTTTTTTTATTGTTTTTTTTAGTTTTCCTGCTATTTCTGCAGCTCAAACTTCATTAGCACATGAAATTGGTGTTTTTGCTGGTCCCAGTATTATTAAATCCGATTATGGGCAAAGAAATGATGATTCTTCAACTTTTAAGAATACGGGTTTTGGTGTGGGCTTGGTGCATTATATAAATTTTTCATCGAAGTCCATGAGCACAGCTTATTTTAAAGAACATTTTAAAGTGCGTTCCGAACTGTCTTTTAATAAAACGAAGCTGCATCACTTTGGTGACTGGGCCGAAAATGGCAATAGCATCGGCAAGCTGCAATTAAGGGCTATGGAAGGAAATACATCTATTCTAAATTTGGGTACGCAGCTAGAATACTATCCACTCAGCAGGATCCATGATTTCGAATATAGTATTGGCGGTTTTTCTCCATACATTAGTGTAGGGATTCAGTACAGCTTTTTTAATTCAAAATCTTCATCGGCACTTGGAGAATTAGGAACTCCAGAAACAACATTTCCAAAATATCTGATTCCTTCAGATGGTCATCCGTATGGTTTTGCCAGCGAAAACAGCAGTACCTGGTCTGTGGTTTCTGGTATTGGCGTGCGATATAAATTAAACAAAATGTCAGATCTGCTAATGGAAGGCCGTCTTCAGTATTTTGGCTCTGACTGGGTGGACGGATTAAATCCTGATAAAGAAATTTTTACCGAGAACAAATATAACGATTGGCAGGCTTGGCTTACTTTTGGCTATGTTTTTTATCTTGAATAATAAGACTTCCTTAGATTGTCTCTAATAATTTTAATTTTTATTGTTGCATTTGGTTTTGTACCCTTACAGATGCATTTTTTAATAATATCTCTTTAAAGGTTTTCTCATAATTTTTATTTTTTTTCACGAAAACGTTTTCTTTTCCTATTTTTACTATCCTAAAAAGAGTAAAAATGAGCACCAATTACAAAGTAACTGTAAATGATTCTTTCCATTATGATTTGGACGAAGGATACATTTCGCAGCTGGATGCTGTGCCGATGGATGCCAATGCGTTCCATGTATTACATCAAAACACACCGTATAAAGCAGAAATTATCACTTCGGATTTCAATCGTAAAAGTTATAAGGTGAAAGTCAATAACACGATTTATACGGTAGCAATTTCAAATTCTTTGGATATTCTGATCAAAGAGATGGGATTTGAAGTTGGACTGACCAAGCAAGTCAATACGATTAAGGCACCTATGCCAGGATTGATTTTGGAAATTAGTGTTGAAGCGGGACAGGCCGTGAAAGAAAATGACAACTTAATCATTCTTAGTGCCATGAAAATGGAGAATAGCTTTTTGTCGCCACGAGATGGAGTAATCAAAAACATTGCTGTAAATACTGGAGATGCGGTTGAGAAAGGGCAGTTATTAATAGAGTTTGAGTAAAGAGAAAAAAGAAAATAGAGTATAGAAAATAGATGTAAACCAAAGGCAGATTTTCAAAGTCTTTGTTCTTTATTCTATTCGCTATATTCTTTTAGTGATAAAATATGAAAAAAATACTGGTTGCCAATAGAGGTGAAATCGCCATCAGGGTGATGAAAACCGCACAGAAAATGGGTATTAAAACGGTAGCTGTTTATTCGGCTGCCGATCGGAATGCACTGCACGTAAAGTTTGCCGATGAAGCAGTTTGGATCGGGGAAGCGCCGTCAAATCAATCGTATTTACTCGGAAACAAAATTATAGAGGCTGCTAAATCACTGAATGTTGATGCCATTCATCCCGGATATGGTTTCCTGAGTGAGAATGCGGAATTTGCCGAAGAAGCTGAAAAAAATAATATCATTTTTATTGGACCAAAATCACATGCCATCAAAATAATGGGAAGCAAATTGGCAGCCAAAGATGCTGTTAAAGCATACAGTATTCCGATGGTTCCCGGTATTGACGAAGCGATTACCGATATCGAAAAAGCAAAGCAGGCAGCAGTTTCAATTGGCTTTCCGATTCTGATTAAAGCTTCAGCTGGTGGTGGAGGGAAAGGTATGCGTGTGGTGGATAACGAAGCTGATTTTGAACCTCAAATGAATCGTGCGATAAGCGAAGCAGTTGCAGCTTTTGGCGACGGTTCGGTTTTTATCGAAAAATATGTGGCTTCTCCAAGACATATCGAAATTCAGGTGATGGCAGATAGTCATGGAAACATTTTATATTTTTTTGAAAGAGAATGCAGTATTCAGCGTCGTCACCAGAAAGTGGTTGAGGAAGCACCGTCTTCGGTTTTAACACCAGAACTGCGCAGGAAAATGGGTGAGGCAGCTGTCTTGGTAGCTAAGTCCTGTGATTATCTTGGAGCTGGAACGGTAGAGTTTTTATTGGACGAAAATAATAATTTTTATTTCCTCGAAATGAATACCCGTTTGCAGGTGGAGCATCCGGTTACGGAGTTGATTACCGGTACTGATTTGGTCGAACTGCAGATTAAGGTCGCAAGGGGAGAAGCATTAAATATAAAACAGGAAGATTTAAAAATACGGGGTCATGCACTTGAATTGCGTGTTTATGCCGAAGACCCATTGAATGATTTCCTGCCGAGCGTTGGTCATTTGGATGTATATCAATTGCCTGTTGGCGAAGGTATTCGTGTAGATAACGGTTTTGAACAGGGCATGGATATTCCAATTTATTATGACCCGATGCTGGCCAAATTAATCACTTACGGACAAACGCGGGAAGAAGCAATTCAGCTGATGATTAAAGCCATCGAAAATTACAAAGTAGAAGGCGTGCAGACGACTCTGCCTTTCGGAAAATTTGTTTTTGAGCATGAAGCTTTTCGTTCGGGAAAATTTGACACACATTTTGTGAAGAAATTTTACAGTCCTGAAATTTTAAAAGAGCAGGCTAGTAAAGAAGCCGAAATTGCTGCTTTGGTGGCATTGAAACAGTATTTTGAAGATAAAAAAATAGTACGCTTACCAATTCAATAATAAATTTTTAACACATAGAAACATAGAATTGTATACTGAAAATTAGATTTTTCTAGAAATTAAATTTTGCACATAGCACTATGTAAACTATCTTAAACAAAGTGTCTTTCTTTTTCTATTTAATCTACATTTCTATGTGTTTAAATTTTTTAAGCGATATCTAAAACTAAAAAATAATAAATGACAACAAATGGAGTCTAAAATAAAAATACTAAATGACAAAATTGCCCTAGCTCATTTGGGAGGAGGGACAAAACGTATTGCCAAACAGCATTCGAACAAAAAACTGACAGCAAGGGAGCGCATCAATTATTTGATGGATGAAGGTTCTTTTGAGGAAATTGGTATGCTGGTAACCCATCGCACCACCGATTTTGGAATGGAAAACGAAATGTACTACGGAGATGGAGTCATAACGGGTTACGGCACAATCAACGGAAGATTGGTGTATGTTTTTGCACAGGATTTTACGGTTTTTGGAGGTTCGTTATCAGAAACACACGCCGAGAAAATCTGCAAAATTATGGATATGGCTGTAAAAGTTGGAGCACCCATGATTGGTCTCAACGATTCGGGCGGTGCGCGTATTCAGGAAGGAGTTCGTTCGCTGGGAGGCTATGCCGATATTTTTTACAGAAATGTGCAGGCGAGCGGCGTAATTCCTCAGATTTCGGCTATTATGGGTCCCTGCGCAGGAGGAGCGGTTTATTCTCCCGCTATCACCGATTTTACGATTATGGTCGAAGAAACGAGTTATATGTTTGTTACTGGTCCGAACGTAGTGAAAACCGTGACCAACGAATCGGTGACTTCAGAGGAATTGGGCGGTGCGAGTACACATTCGACTAAATCGGGAGTGGCACATCGCACTGCAATTAATGGTGTGGTCTGTTTGGAAGATATCAAGAGGCTGTTGAGTTATCTGCCCCAAAATAACAAAGAAAAGCCACGCAATCTGCCGTATGAACTCACCGATGAAATACGGGAACAATTGGACGGAATTATTCCGGACAACCCGAATAAGCCTTATGATATGCATAACGTAATAACAGGGATTATTGACGAAGATTCGTTTTTTGAAATTCATAAAAATTATGCCGAAAATATCATTGTAGGTTTTGCCAGATTGGGAGGACGAAGCATTGGGATTGTAGCTAATCAGCCTATGTTTCTAGCAGGTTGTCTGGATGTGAACAGTTCAAAAAAAGCCGCACGCTTTACCCGTTTTTGTGATGCTTTTAATATTCCGTTATTGGTATTGGTCGATGTGCCGGGCTTTTTGCCGGGAACCGATCAGGAGTGGAACGGAATTATTGTTCACGGTGCAAAACTGCTTTATGCTTTAAGTGAAGCGACCGTGCCGAGAGTTACCGTGATTACCCGAAAAGCCTATGGAGGTGCTTATGATGTGATGAATTCTAAACACATTGGTGCCGACATGAACTTTGCCTGGCCTACAGCCGAAATCGCGGTAATGGGAGCCAAAGGAGCCTCTGAAATTATTTTTAAAAAAGAAATCCAAGATGCCGAAGATCACGAAGCCAAACTCTTGGAAAAAGAAGCTGAATATGCCGAACTTTTTGCAAATCCATATACAGCTGCACAGCGAGGTTTTGTCGATGAGGTTATTCTGCCGCAAGATACAAGACGCAAACTGATAAAAGCTTTTGCCATGCTGGAAAATAAAGTAAGTGAGACTCCTGATAGGAAGCATGGGAATATTCCTTTGTAGTTATTGATTTTTTTATTTATATAAATTCTACGGTAAAAATATGTATATTTATATGTTTTACTGTATTAACTTTGCTGCAGTTGAAATATATAGAAACAGAGATGTTGTTTGTTTTGAATATAATTTTTACCGTAAAAATGGTATTTATTTATGTTTTTTATAGTTATAATTATATGTTTTACTGTAAATAAATTAATTTTAATACTTTTACTGTAACAAATATTCATTTTACCGTAAAGCTGTAATGGAACAAAGTGCAGGATTTTATTGGCTCAAAAATCATTATCAATTACATAAGCTTTCGCTGAAAAGTCAATCGTATATTGGGAATAATGAGAAAATGGAATTGACTTCCAAAGGAGTAGTTTTGCGTGTGTTTGGTTTAAAATATGGAGTAGAGAATAATCCAATAAACCATATTATTTTTGGTTTAAAGTTTGATTATCTGAATCTGCATTTATTAAAATCGGTTTTTAAATGCATTCCCGAAAGAGAAATACGAGACTTTATAATGAGTTTTCCAAAGGGTATTTATACACGGAAAATTGGTTTTCTTTATGAATTTTTAATGCGTAAATCAATTGATTTAGATTTTGTTATTTCTGGGAATTATGTTGATTTATTAGACGAGAAAAAATATATCGTTGGAAAAACAGTTAAGAATTCGAAATGGAAGATTAACGATAACCTGCTGGGAACTCCGGATTTTTGTCCAATAGTTAGAAAAACAACCGAAATAGAAACTTTTCAAAGTATTGATATTTCGGCACAAATAATGCAATTGCGAAGAGAGTATTCGTCAGACATTTTTAACAGGGCAACTAATTATTTATACGGAAAAGAAACAAAATCATCGTATGAAATTGAACATGAAAAACCTTCTCCAAAACGGATAGAACGTTTCATTTCCTTGTTGATGAAAGCAGGGACAGTTCCTCAAGATATTATGTTTGAAGAGAGAAATTTGACTCTCATGCAAAATGAAATTGTGGATCCAAGATTTGCCGTAAATGGCTATCGTGACTTCCAAAATTATGTGGGACAATCACTTCCCAATTATTCGGAAATGCTTCATTATATATGCCCACCGCCAGAAAGTGTGTCTTCTTTGATGCAGGGCTTAAAAGAAGTTGCCTTAAAAACAGAAACTGTATCTGCATTGGTTCGAGCCAGCACTTTGTCGTTTGGATTTGTTTTTATTCATCCATTTGAAGATGGGAATGGACGTTTGCATCGATTTTTGATTCATGATACTTTGGTTCGGGATAAAGTGGTTCAAGATGGTTTGATTATCCCCGTTTCAGCGCATATATTGAATAATATCAAAGAGTATGATGCTGTATTGGAAGATTTTTCCAAAGAATTAATGCAGATAATTGATTACGAAAAAGATGACAAGGGTAATATTCGTATTTTAAATTTTGAGGAAATAGAAAGTTACTACCGTTTTCCAGATTTGACAGCGCAAACTTCTTTCTTGGGAAAAACGATTCAAGAAACCGTGATGACAGACATTCCAAATGAACTTGAATTTATTATGAGATACGACGAATTGAGGCTTTCTATTCAAGAAATTGTTGATATGCCCGATATGGAAATTAGTAGAATGATACTTTTTCTTCATCAAAATAAGGGCTTATTCCCAAAACGAAGAAGAAAAGATTTTGTAAAACTAACCGATGCAGAAATAGAATTGATGGAGAAAGAATATCAGACTATTTTTGAAATGTAATTGTTATTTTTTATAAAATTATTCAATAAAAAACCGAAACCCAATCCCATGTAAATTCTCAATCGCAATCCCTTTTTCGTTGGCCAAAATTTTGCGCAGGCGGGAAATAAAAACATCGAGACTGCGTCCCATAAAATAATCGTCATTACCCCACAGAGAAGTCAGGATTTGTTCCCTCTTTAAAACCACATTTTTGTTGTCAAGGAATAATTTTAAGAGATCCGCTTCGCGCTGGGTAAGGGATATTTTTTCTGTTTCATTGAAAAGAATGAAATTTTTGGTGTCAAATTGGTATTTTCCAATTTCATACATGGATTTTTCAATTGCAGTATTCTTGCGGGAACGTCTCAAGAATATTTCAATTTTTAGCAGTAATTCTTCAATGCTGAAAGGTTTTACGAGATAATCATCGGCTCCCAAGCGCAGGCCTTTTATGCGGTCTTCTTTCAGGGTTTTGGCCGAAAGGAAAATAATAGGAACTTCCGTGTCAAGTTTTCTGATTTCGGAAGCCAATTCAAAACCATCCATTTTTGGCATCATTATATCCAAAATACAAATATCAAAAGCACTATTTTTAAAAGCTTCCAAGCCTGATTTTCCATCATCACAATGGGTGACTTCATAATGGTTTTGTTCCAGATTATCTTTGGTCAGGAATGCCAAGGTAGCATCATCTTCGGTATATAGTATTTTAAAGTTACTCATTGGTTTGAGGGATTAATAGTGAAAAAGTACAGCCTTTTTCGGGATTGCATTTTACGGTTATTTTCCAGCGGTGGAGGTCACACACTTTTTTTGCATAGTACAAACCTAATCCAAATCCGGTGACTTCATTGCTTTTTTGGCTTGGAATTCTGTAGAATTTGTCAAAGACAAACGGAATGTTCTTGGAAGCAATTCCAATACCATTATCTATAAAACTAAATTGCAATTGTTTTCCAGCTTTTGCAATGGCGATACAGATTTCGGGTTTGTTCTCGCTATATTTTACGGCATTATCCAGTAGATTGTAAACCAAATTAGTGAAATGAAATTCATCGGCTTCAATGGAAATGGATGGTAAATTGGTTTTAATCTCTATTTTGGCTTCGGGATGTTTCAGCTTTATGTTTTCAATTACGGTTTCTAGAATTGGTAATGCATTTAAAACTGTTTTATTCAGTTCCAAAGGAGTATTGTCGGATTTTGCGATGCTCAGGATTTTCTCGATATGCTGGTTTAACTTGTTGCTTTGATCAATAATAATATGTGTGTATTTTTCCAGTTTTTCATCTTGTCTGATTGGATCTTGCTTGTAGAGATAATTGGAAGCAATCAGTATGGAGGATAATGGTGTTTTGAATTCATGTGTCATATTATTGATGAAATCCCGTTGCAGTTCGGAATATTTTTTTTGCTGTAAAAGCGTAAAAATCGAATATACATACACCAGTAAAATAACAATCAAGGCAATCGAAAGCACAAACCAAAATCGTAAGGAACTAAACAAATAACTGGTCTCATTGGGAAACCGAATGGCAAAATAATAGACTAAATTTTTATGTTTTGGGAAATATACCGAATGTTTTGTCTGTTTCTTTTGGGATAAGGAAATGTAGTTGCCATAGACCATTTCATCGCTTTGACAATTGTACATGGCATATTCAAAATCAGTGGTAATATTCATTTTTTTGAACTCGGATATGAGGTAGAACTCTAAAATCTCGGGTTCAAAATCATTGTCAACATTAATAATATAATAATCATTGGAAATTTTCCGTACAGGGTTTTTGCCGGAAAGGTCATGATTGGTCCCCAGATATAATTTTTTGGCAACTTCCAATAGGGCAACATGTGTCTTTTGACTGAATTTTTTTTCTTCAATACTAAAGGCTTCTTTTGTCCAAAGCAATTGCGCTATCAGAATTCCTATAATTGCGATTAATCCAATTAGGATACTGCTGTTGAGCTTGGTCAGTTTCATGATGTAATATTAATCAAAATTCGGCTGTCTTTTTTGCATTAACAAGTCGTTAACAAAGATTTGAAACCGCTTAACAAGGGGGCTCGTTTTTCTAATCTACTTTTGAATTATTCAAAAATCGTAACCAATAAAAATAAATAATTATGAAAGTGATTAAAATTTCAATGTTGGCATTAACTCTAGGATTAATGTCATTTTCAGCAATCGCTCCTGTAAAAACTATAATTTCAAAAACAGCTGGTGCAGTCTCTACGATCGCATGGAAAAGTGAGACTATTGATGTTGGACAGATTCCGCAGGGAACTCCAAAACCTATTATTTTCGAATTCAAAAACACGGGAAAGACGGCAGTAATAGTTACAAATGTTCAGGGATCCTGTGGCTGTACAGCAACTGATTATACCAAAGCACCAATTGCTCCAGGAAAATCAGGTACAGTAACGGCGACTTATAATGCGGCAAATGCGGGTGCTTTTACCAAAACAGTATCAGTGACTACAAATGCTGAAACCGCTGTTAAAGTTTTGACTATTAAGGGAACTGTAGTTGCAGCAGCTGCTAGTGTGAAAAGCTGATTTTTAATAAAATAAATGTACATTGAACCACCTCTTTTAGGTGGTTTTTTGCTTGCAAATAGTACTCTTGCCGATTTTTGATTATAGTTTGAAAAAATAGTATATATTATTAAATTGTAATCAATTTATATTTGTTGTCTATACTATTATAAAAGCTTTAAAAGATTATGAATTACAAAAAAAAATACCATTTATTTTTATTGATTCTCATTTCATCCTTTTCTTTTGCTCAAAAAACGGTTGAAGATCAATCATTTTTTGATTATGACGGAAGGATCGAAAAATTAGCAGACAATAAGGCGGTACTCATAGGTTCTGCTTCTTCGGTTTCTTTTGATTTTATTGGCGATTCCTGCTCCGTATCTCTGCAAAGCGTGGAGGATCATCAAAATTATGTTTCAATAGAACTCGACGGAAACTATATCGGGAGAGTCCGAATCGAGAAGGGGGAAATAAAAAACTACCCTGTTAAAGCTTCTAATGGCAAAAAAACGCATCATCTTTCGATTTACAAAGCTACAGAAGCGGCTAATGGAGGTGTTTTGTTTGCAGGAACAACAGCTAAATTAACAAAAAATACAGCATCCAAAAAGAAGAAAAAAATTGAACTGATTGGTGATTCTATAACTTGCGGTTATGGCAATGATCTGTCTTCAATTCCCTGCGGGAGCGGCGATTGGTACGATCAGCATAATGCGTATTGGGCTTACGGGCCGGTTCTTTCCAGAGCTTTGAATATCGATTTTGTATTGAGTTCTGTTTCTGGTTACGGGATGTACCGCAACTGGAATGATGAACATATTCTTGAGCCTAATATTCCGGATGTTTATGAAAATCTATATTTGAATAAAGACAGTTCAAAACCGTATGACTTTGTTTTTCAGCCTGATTTGGTTAGTATTTGTTTAGGGACTAATGACCTTTCAGATGGTGACGGAAAAAAAGAAAGGCTGCCGTTTAATGAAGAAAAGTACGTTTCCAATTATATTGATTTTATAAAAACAGTTTACAAGCACGCACCTAATACCCGAATTATATTATTGACCAGTCCAATGGTTTCGGGAGATAAAAATGTAACGCTGGTAAAATGCCTCAAAAAAGTGATTCAGGCTTTTGAAAATGATAAAACGCACAAGCCGATTGCATTATTCGAGTTTCAGCCAATGTCTCCCAAAGGCTGTGGCTACCACCCAGATATTGCTGATGATAAAGTAATGGCAGACCAATTAATTCCAGTTTTTAAAAAGATATTAAATGAAAAATAAGATCATTGTTTTTGTTCTTTCCCTGATTTTTTCAAATACCGCTTCCGCAAATATTACGCTTCCGAATATCTTTTCGGATAATATGGTGTTGCAGCGTAATAGCGAAGTACTGTTTTGGGGATTTGCCAATCCGCAGGAAGAAGTTGTGATAACACCAAGCTGGAATAATGAAAGTTATAAAATAAAAGCCAGCAATCAGGCAAAGTGGGAGATTGCGATTCCAACTCCAAAGGAAGGCGGTCCTTACACCATTACTATAAAAGGTTACAATGAAATAGTTCTGAAAAACATTCTGCTTGGTGAAGTCTGGATTTGTTCCGGGCAGTCCAATATGGAAATGAATGCCGGCTGGGGAATTGAAAATGGTGATGAAGCAGTTAAAAATGCTGCAAATCCCAACATCCGATTGTTTCTGGTGCCGAAATTAACTGCCACCTCTCCACAGAATAATTTATCCGGAAATTGGACAGAATGTTCACCGGAAACGATGAAATATTTTAGTGCAGTGGGTTATTTTTTTGGAAAACGTCTGCAGGAAGAATTAAAGAATGTGCCTATCGGCTTGATTTCGTCCAATTGGGGAGGAACACCAGCCGAAATCTGGATGCCGGAAGAAGTGATTCAGAATGATGCGGTTTTATTAGAGTCGGCTAAGACACGTAAAGAAGAAAGCTATGGACCAAACCAGCCTGGACGTGCCTTTAACGCAATGATTTATCCATTGGCCAAATTTAAAATCGCTGGAGCATTGTGGTATCAGGGAGAAAGCAATGTGGGATCGGAGGTTTATGATAAAACGCTTTCGGCGTTAATAACGTCTTGGAGAAAATTATGGGGATACGATTTTCCGTTTTATTTTGTTCAGATTGCGCCTTATAAATATGGTGAAGATCATTTCAGTGGAACGATTATCCGAAATTCACAGCGGAAAGTTTTGCAGGAAGTTACAAATACTGGAATGGCTGTGACCAGCGATATTTCGCCTACTGATGATATTCATCCAAAAGATAAGAAATCGGTAGGGATCCGCCTGGCTAATCTGGCATTAGCCAATACATATAAAACGAATACAGCAACGGTGAATGGACCACTTTATAAAGGAATCACAATTGAGAAAAATAAAGTTACAGTGACTTTCGATTACGCCGATGGATTATATTTTAAAGAAAAAAAAGCAGATTTATTTGAAATTGCAGGTTCTGATAATGTATTTCATAAAGCCAATGCAGTTATTAAAAACAACACTGTAGTATTGCAGTCTGCTGAGGTAAAAAGTCCTGTAAAGGTGCGTTATGCCTGGAAGAATACGGATCAGTCCACTCTTTTCAATAAAGCCGATTTACCTGCTTCGAGTTTTATTTCGGAGTAAAAAATCTTTATATTAATAAATTTGAAGTTTAAGGCAGATATTGATATAATGGGTATTTGAAATATAAAATACTGTTATCTGCACTGAATTTGCGTGAGGGATAGAAGTGAAAATCCTCCCGTTTTTTTCGGGAGATTGTAACGCATAGCCCGACCCGCAGGGACACGCCCCAAGATAAATAAACTAATGATGAATAAAAAAATAATGATTACGGGGCTTGCTGCCTTACTTACTATTGGAACCATGAATGCACAAAAATTACCTCATTTAGATAAAACAAAACCTATTGAAGAGCGAGTAGAGCTGCTTCTGAAGCAGATGACATTGGAAGAAAAAGTGGGACAGATGAACCAGTACAACGGATTTTGGGAAGTCACTGGCCCAGCTCCAAAAGGCGGTACAGCAGAGCTTAAATATGAGCATCTGCGTAAAGGCCTGGTGGGTTCGATGCTCACTGTACGTGGGGTAAAAGAGGTTCGTGCTGTTCAGAAAATTGCAGTTGAACAAACGAGATTGGGGATTCCACTGATTATTGGTTTCGATGTAATTCATGGTTATAAAACTTTGAGCCCTATTCCGCTGGCAGAATCAGCAAGCTGGGATCTCGATGCGATTAAAAAATCGGCAGCTATAGCAGCAGATGAAGCTTCGGCCTCTGGAATTAACTGGACTTTTGGTCCTAATGTAGATGTTGCCAATGATGCCCGCTGGGGACGTGTAATGGAAGGTGCTGGAGAAGATCCATATCTAGGAAGCAAAATTGCAATTGCCCGGGTAAAAGGCTTTCAAGGAGAAACCACTGCGGATCTGGCAAAAGTAAACACGATCGCTGCCTGCGCAAAACATTTTGCTGCATACGGTTATGTAGAAGCAGGATTAGAATATAATATTGTGGATATCAGTAATTCTAAATTGTATAATTCGGTTTTGCCACCGTTCAAAGCTACTGTTGATGCGGGTGTCCGTACGTTTATGAATTCATTTAATACCCTGAATGGTGTCCCGGCAACTGGAAACGTATTTTTACAGAGAGATATTCTGAAAGGAAAATGGAAGTTTGACGGTTTTGTGATTTCAGATTACGCTTCGATCCGCGAAATGATAGCACATGGTTATGCCAAAGATGAGGATGATGCTGCTTTGAAAGGTGTGGTTGCAGGTTCGGATATGGATATGGAATCGTATTTATATGTTGCAAAACTTGTCGGTCTGGTTAAAGAAGGAAAAGTTAAAGAAGCATTGGTAGATGATGCGGTACGCAGGATTTTGCGCGTGAAATTTGAATTAGGATTATTTGATGATCCGTACAGATATTGTGATGAAAAACGCGAAAAAGAAGTTATTGGGAGTAAAGCCAATAATGAAGGTGTGCTGGATATGGCCAAAAAGTCTATTGTGTTATTGAAGAATGCTCCCTCTCCTTCGGGGAGAACGGGGGAGGGATTACTGCCGCTAAAGAAATCAGGTCAGAAAATAGCTTTGATTGGTGCTTTGGCAAATGATAAAAACAGTCCTTTGGGAAGCTGGAGAATTGCATCGGATGATAATACGGCAGTATCGGTTTTAGAAGGTATGCAGCAGTATAAAGACAATAAGCTGACTTTTGAAAAAGGAGCTGATTTAATTGTTGGGAAAACTTCCTTTTTAGATGAGGTTGTCTTCAATACTACGGATAAAAGCGGTTTTGAAGCGGCTAAAAAAGCGGCTAAGGAAGCAGATGTTGTTGTAATGGTTTTGGGAGAACATGGTTTCCAGAGCGGTGAAGGACGCAGCAGGACTGATCTTGATCTGCCAGGTGTGCAGCAGGAATTACTGGAAGAAATCTATAAAGTGAATCCTAATATCGTTTTGGTTTTAAATAACGGACGTCCTTTGAGTATTCCGTGGGCAGCAGAACATATTCCTGCTATTGTTGAGGCTTGGCATTTGGGAACCCAGACAGGAAACGCAGTTGCACAGGTTTTATACGGCGATTATAATCCAAGCGGAAAACTGCCGATGTCTTTCCCAAGAAATGTGGGCCAGGTACCAATTTATTACAACAGATACAGTACTGGAAGACCTGTAAATACAGATAAAAATGTTTTCTGGTCACATTATACTGATGTCGAAAAAACACCTTTATTTCCATTTGGTTTTGGTTTGAGTTATACAGCATTCGAATACAAAAACCTGAAGCTAAATAAAACTGTTTTTGCAAAAGGAGAGCCGGTACAGGTTTCTGTTGAGGTTACCAATACAGGGAATTATGACGGAAAAGAAGTAGTGCAGCTGTATATTCATGATGATTATGCAAGTATTATACGTCCGATAAAAGAGCTGAAAGGTTTTGAATTAGTTGATCTGAAGAAAGGGGAGACCAAAACAGTTTCTTTTACCTTAACCGATAAAGAGCTAGGTTTTTATGACAATGAAGGGAATTATTTGGTTGAGCCAGGGACTTTCAAAATTATGGCAGGAGGAAACTCTGATAATGGCTTGGAAGGTGGTTTTGAGTTAAGATAAATTTAGAAACAGCCCCATAAATATTTTCACGCAGCTATAGCAGAATATGGAAATCTGCTATAGCTGCGTGATTTTTTTTTATATTTTTAAAATCTTAAAACTTCAATCAGTAAATAAATAAGATGAAATATAACAGATGCGGAAAAAGCGGGTTGTTACTGCCTGAGATTTCTTTAGGATTGTGGCATAACTTCGGCTCAGTAGATAATTTCGAGAATGCCGAAAGTATTGCCAAAGAAGCTTTTGATAAAGGAATCACTCATTTTGATTTAGCGAATAACTATGGGCCAGTTCCAGGTTCAGCCGAAGAGAATTTTGGAAAAATATTATGGCATAATTTCCAGGGAAACCTGCGTGATGAAATTGTAATTTCTACAAAGGCAGGCTACACGATGTGGGATGGACCTTATGGAGACTGGGGTTCCCGTAAATATTTACTGTCGAGTTTAGACCAGAGTTTAAAACGTATGAATATTGATTATGTAGATATTTTTTATTCGCATCGTCCTGATCCTGAAACGCCGATTGAGGAAACCATGATGGCTCTTGATCATGCCGTGAGAAGCGGGAAAGCCTTATATGTGGGAATAAGCAATTATTCTGCGGAGCAGACCAGAGTTGCTGTTGATGTTTTAAAACAGCTGGGAACGCCTTGTCTCATTCATCAGGCAAAATATTCGATGCTGGTTCGCTGGGTCGAAGATGGACTGTTAGATGTTTTAGAAGAAAAAGGAGTAGGCTGTATTGCATTTTCGCCTTTGGCACAAGGACTTTTAACCGATAAATATTTAAACGGAATTCCTGAAAATTCCAGAGCGCATAATCCAAACGGACATTTAAGAGAAGATGAGGTTACGCAGGAGCGTATTCAGAAATTAATTCAGCTGAACGAAATTGCTCAAAACCGGAACCAGTCTTTGGCACAAATGGCTTTGGCTTGGCTGCAGAAAGACAAAAGGATTACTTCGGTATTAATTGGTGCAAGTTCTGTCAGACAATTAAATAATAATATCGAATGTCTGCAGAATCTGAATTTTACGCAGGATGAAATAAATGTAATCGATAAAATATTAGCATAAAAAAAGGGGCAATTTGCCCCTTTTTTAGAAATTGAAAAGATATAATTCAGTACTCTAGTTCGAAGAATTAAGAGTCACTGTTGCAGTTTTAAGTCCTTTGCTGCTAACTGTAAGTTCTATGTCTCCAGCTTCTTTCAGCGACTGAACAAGTACTACAGCTTTTCCGCTAAAGGCTTTCATTGTTGGCAGATGAAATAATTCCAGTGAAGTTGCATCTCCATTGCATGCTGCTCTGTAAGTCCCTTTTCCTGTAACTTTAAACTGCAGCTGATTGACTGCGTTAGGACATGGAATTCCTTTTTCGTCTACTATTGAAACCGTAACATAAGACAGATCTTTACCATCGGCTTTGATTGTTTTTCTGTCTGGATCAAGTACTATTTTGTAGGCTTTTCCGGCAGTATGAATTTCCTCTTCTGCGACTGCTTTGCCATCTTTATCTAATGCAACCACTTTTACAGTTCCAGGTTCGTATTTCACATCCATCCACATCAAACGGTATCTGTTTTGTGGTGTTGAGTTATTCTTTTTTTGAATACCCATACTTTTTCCGTTTACAAAAAGCTCGGCACTATCATAATTAGTGTACACAAATACAGGTGTTACCTGACCTTCGCGTCCTTCCCAATTCCAATGGGGTAAAATGTGTAAGGTTTTTTCGTTTTTGTTCCAGCGGCTCTTGTACAAATAAAATCTGTCCTTTGGCAATCCCGCCAAATCATTGATTCCAAAATAAGAACTGCGGGAAGGCCATTTTTCATCATAAGGAGTTGGTTCTCCTAAATAATCAAAACCTGTCCAGACAAATTCACCAATAACCCAAGGTTTGTCATCCTGTAAAACAAAATCTTCATCAGGTACATTGGACCAGCTGCAGGCTTCCAAATCATAAGAAGAGCATTGAAAATCCGGATACTGTTTGTCTTTGGCCTGTACTACAGGAAATTTATAAATTCCTCTGGAACTAACGGTAGAGGCAGTTTCAGAACCTAAAATAAATCCCTGCGGAAATTTTTTAAATGCTTCCTCATATAAATGAACGCGGTAGTTTAATCCAGGAACGTCTAACAAAGCTCCAAAACCGGATTCCATTGTTGCTTTTACCTGATCCATACCAACAGTCACGGGTCTTGTAGGATCTTCACGGTGGAAAATGTCCTGCAGCCATTTGGCACGTTTTACTCCTTCATCTCCCCATTGATCGGGAACTTCATTTCCAGAACTCCACATTACAATAGATGGATGATTTCGGGTCGCATGAACTAAATTGACAATATCTTTTTCAGCATATTGTTCGAAAAAACGGTTGTATCCATTTTCAACTTTTGGCTTTGCCCATTCGTCAAAACTTTCTGCCAAGAATATGAAACCCATTTCATCACACAATTCTAATTGTTCCAATGAAGGCATATTATGAGAACTGCGGATGGCATTACAGCCCATATCTTTCAGTATCGTTAATTGACGGCGCAAAGCTGCCACATTTACTGCAGTTCCCAGTGGACCTAAATCATGGTGCAGACAAACGCCTTTAAACTTTCGGATTTCACCGTTTAAGCTAAATCCTTTATTAGGCTCATATTTTATGTCACGAATTCCGAAACGGGTCGTAACTTCATCTTTCAATTCACTGCCTACAAACCATTGTGAAACGGCTTTGTACAAATATGGAGTTTCAGGACTCCATAGCTTCGGATTTTGAACTTTAATGTTTTGATCAAATTCGTTTCCGAATTTTGTTGTTACTTTATCTGAACTTACTTTTTGACCATTGGCATCAAAAATTGTAGTAACCAGATAGCCATTTTCTCCAGAAGCCTTGGTTTTTATATTTACTTTGGCTTCTTCTTTATTGATAAACGGTGTCGTGACAGAAGTTCCCCACTGGTCGATGCTTTCCTTATTTTTGATAATAAGGCTAACTTTTCTATACAGACCAGCACCTGGATACCAGCGCGAAGCAAATTCTTTGTTGGTTAATTTTACAGCCAAAGTATTATCGCCAGTCTTGATAAAATCAGTTATATCAAAATAAAAATAGCTGTAGCCATAGGCCCATTCACCTACTTTTTTGCCATTTAGATAAATCTGCGGTTCGCTCATGGCACCTTCGAAAAGCAAAATCACTTTTTTGCTTTTTTCGGCAGCCGAAATTGTAAATTTATTTCGGTACCAGGCTGAACCTATATGAGGCAATGAGCCAGTTCTTCCTGTTTTTTCAGAAGCTGCAGTTTCTCCGTTTTGAACAATTGCAACGCTCTGCTTATCAATTTCTTTATCAAAAGGACCATAAATTGCCCAATCATGCGGGACAGTTACTGTTAGCCATTTTGAATCAGCAAAATTGGTTTGAAAAGCATTTTCGAAATCGCCTTTTTGAAATTTCCAGTTGGTATCCAATTCTCTTACTGTACGCACTTGTGAAAAGGAAATCTGCGTTACTATAAAAAAAGCGAATAGAAGAGTTTTAAACTGTTTCATTACAAATATTTTATATTTAATTTTTGGATGTCCATTGGCTATAAATTATTTAGAGCCATTATAGAACTGCATTCCTAAAGTTGCTTTATTTGAGTTGTCAAATAAAGTGGCATTATCCCAATGAGAACCTGTTCCCCAAAGAGTTTTGCATGATGTTGAAACCCATGCCGGTTCCCAATAAATAATACCTTCCCCTCCAGCTGCTGCTACTACCTCTTTTAGTTTCTTTAGATATCCTAATTGTCCAGCCTGAGTAGCTTGATACCCATTGATTAAAGCTTCGGTACCAAGATTGTTACTAGCGTTATCATTATTATTTAAAGTAAATGGATAAGCTGTTTCAACAATCATCAGCCTTTTTTTGTAAGTACTTATAAGCGTTTTTAGAGGTGTCGAAACATTGTCCAGCGTATATGTAGAATAACTAGGATAGTAGGACAATCCAATCCAATCATAATCAGTAATTCCATTTGCAGTTGCTTCCTTAAACCACCATAATGCATTTTCGGGCTGTGCAATATGAAGCATAACTCCTATTTTTTTGTTTTTTTCCTTTGAAATATCACGCACAGCTTTAATACCGTTGTTAAGAAGATAAGAATTACGTACCCAGTTAATTGGCCAGACAAGTTCGTCATCCTGCAGAATCATTGGATTTATTTCGTTTCCAACCTGTACTATTTCTGGCAGCAGGTTTTCTTTGGATAAATTATTTAAGGTTTGATAGGTATAATCATAAAGCAATTTTCCTAAAGCCTCCTTGTTGTTCATTTGACTTTTCCAAGCCGCAGGAATTTTTTGCTTTTCAGGATCTGTCCATGAATCAGAGTAATGAAAATCCAGCAGCACATTCATGCCTAAGGCCTTTGCTCTGGAAATTGTTTTTTTGACATCATTATAATTGGAATAATTTGTCCAAGTAGGATTGTGCCATAAACGAACACGGACCAAATTTGTACCCGCTTCCTTAAAAATTTTATAAGCATCCTGCGCTGCACCTTTATCATTTTTATAAACAGCACCGCAATCTTCCATTTCGTTTACATACGAAAGATCAGCACCGTAATAGAAAGGAATGTTTTCGCTAACTGGAGGAGTTACTACTGGGTCTTTTTCAGTTGTTTCACCATCACTTTGGCAGGAACCTAAATTTAAAAAGGCTAGAATAGCAAACGTGCTGATGCAAAATTTTATTACTTTTTTCATATCTTGATACTATTTGTTTTTTATTTGAATATGCAATGAGCATAGCCGCTATTGGTATTTGATGATTTTCAACTTGCCAATTTTAGACTATGCTCATTTCACAACATTTTTTAATTTATTCTAATGTTATTGTTTTGTCAATTCCATTAATGGTTAATTTATATGTTCCTGGTGCACCTGTGAATTTAAAATTAGCATCACCGCTGCCGTCGTTTACTAAATTGTTATTGATAGTATAACCAGCATCTGAATAAGAAGCGAAGTTATTTTTCGTGTCCCAAGTATTAAAGATATGGAAAAATCTGAAAACATCATTTGATAATGTAATTGATGCTGACCAGATATCTGGCTTAGCTTCAGTGAATTCGATGGTTTTAGCAGCATCAAAAGACCATCCGCCAGGTACTGCTCCTCCTACAGCCCAAAGAGAGCTTGAAGCTGTTAATGCGATTGTTTTTTTAGTATTATCAATTGTAAGGGTGTAAATTCCAGGAGTTCCCACAAATTTAAAGTTGCTGTCATTATCTGAAGTATCTTCTAAGTTTGCATCGATAGTGTAGCCTTCTTCTTTATAATGTGAATAACCTAAAGCTGATGACCAGTTTCCTGATTCTTGGAAAAATCTAAAGTTACCAGCACCGAAACGTGCTTTAAACTTTAAAACATTATTATCACATTTCATTTCACCTTCTGCTTTAAAATTCCAAGCGATATCTGTCAAAGCATCTCCAACTGCAAAAAGAGAAGGACAGCCGTTTCCTGCAGCTGCAGTTTCAATCACTTTAATAGTGATAACCTGTGTCCCGGATAACGTTTCATTAGCTCCAGTTGTGCCAGCAGTTGCTCTTAATCTAAAGTATACCTGTCCAGTATTATTTGGTGTGCCATCTGGATTAGCAGTTTCTGGTTTATCATCAAGACCTAAATCTTTTGCAAAGTCTAATAATTTAGCAACTGTAACAGCTAAATTATTTTCGCTGGTTGTACCCACAATTTTAAAATCTGTAAAATCAGCGTTAAGAGCACCTTGAAGTTCATAAGTAATATTTGTTGCTACTCCAAAATCTGCTGATTCCCACATAAATCGATCAGCTACGTTGTCTTTTGTAGCCTGAGATATTAAATAAGCAGAAGCAAAAGTATTGGTAAATGCGATACCATCTACATCTGGTTTTGCAGTAAAAACGGGTGAATTATCATCAGAACAAGCATTTAAACTGATAAGTGCTATAAATAGTAAGATTAGTTTTTTCATTGTATCTATATTTTTGATTTTTTATATCTTTTTTTAGTAACCTGTGTTTTGAATAAGATTTGGATTTGCAGCTATACTCGCTTTAGGAATCGGAAATACATTGTAGATATCACTGATGGCAATACCGCTCATCACGTTTCCTTTCCAAGACCAGTTGTAGCTTCCTCCGGTGAATTTTCCAAAACGGATTAAATCTTGTCTTCTGTGGGCTTCACAATATAGTTCTACCATTCTCTCCTTTAGAATCAAGTCCAAATTGAGATCGCTGGTCAATATTCTTTTTGTATTGTTAGCTCTGGCACGCAATAGATTGAAATAGTCTCTTGCTGTAGTTAATGAACCGCCAGCTGCTCCTCTAAGAACGGCTTCGGCATACATTAAATACACATCGGCTAATCTAAACATTGGGAAGTCTGTATCAACCATTTCGGTTGCATAACCATTCACTCCCGCAGACGTTTTATTAGACCATTTTGCAGTAATATATCCTGTTCCATAGTTGTTCATGTCTGTCATTTCTATGGTTCTGTCTTTGCTGATAATGGTGTTTCTATCATCATTGTCATAGTTGCCGTTTAGCATAGTTTCGGAGAATTGTTTGGTAACTCTCAGTCCGCCTGCCCATCCTGCAACACCAAAATCAGCCCCATTTTTTTCTAAACTTCCTACCTGCGCATTAACCATCACAGTTGTAGGGCCGTAATTTTGTGTTACTGCACCATCCGAAACAATAGGGAATATAATTTCGTTTTTTGCCGAATTACTATTATTATCTGCATTGAAGTTATTAGCATAAACAGGAGATAAAGTATATCCTGCATCAATTATATTTTTGCAGTTCGTAAGACACTCATCGTATTTTTTCTCACCAATAAACACTTCTGCATTCAGATAAATTTTGGCCAGTACCATCCATGCTGCTGCTTTGTCTGCACGGGCATATTCATTTTCACGTGCATTTTTTAGATCTGGAATAATTGCGTTTAACTCAGATTCAATAAAAGTGAATAATTGCTTGCGATCGTATTGTGGTGATTGATAAGCTCCTACCGGATCATTCTCTGTAACAAATCCTGCTTTGCCAAACAAATCCATCAAATGATAATAAGCTAATGCTCTTAAAAAACGGGCTTCGGCTCTGTAGGTTTTAATTTCGTTACGCAATTCGGTGCTTACGCCACGGCTGTCTAATTTAGCATCTGATGTCTGCCTAAGATATTCATTGACAAAAGCTACCTGTGTCATGCATCTTCCAAAAAAACCTCGGATAACTACATTATCAGATGTCCATGTATTATTATTTAATCCTTTTAATCCCGGATCATTTTCCCATGACCATTTCACTTCGTCTGTAGTCAGCTCCTGCATGTTCCAGAAACCTCTTCCGTATTGGCTCGTTCCAGCGTCTAGACCTGAAATATTAGAACTTCCAGGGCCTGTAGCTCCTGTCAAGGCCAGATTACCATACACGCCAGCCAATCCTTGTTTGTAAGATTCCGGGGTAGAATAAAAGTTTTCTACAAGCAGTACATTCGGATCCTTAACATCAATATTAAGATCATTTGTACAGCCTGCCAGTACTAATACAGTTCCTAAAATGAAAATTGCTTTATGTTTTATTATATTCTTCATACTGTTTCTTTTTAAAATTTCATATTAGCTCCTATTAGATAAGTTCTAGGACGAGGAGTTATTGAATTATCAATTCCGTTTTCAAATACCTCTGGATCTAAACCTGAATAATTGGTAATTGTAAATACATTCTGCACACCAGCAGATAAACGTATAGAAGAATTAGCATTAAAAGTTTCCTTAAATGTATATCCAAGAGTTACGTTATCCATTTTTAAGAATGAAGCATTTTCGATGTAGTAATCAGATAATAATACAGCTTCATTAGACTGGAAATTGGTATCTAGGACTGAAGTTGGTATATTGGATACTACTGAACTGTTTCTTAATAAATTGTATTGTGCTCTTGAAGCATTAGCAGCGTTATAAACGTAATTACCTAAACTTGCTCTCATATTAAAAGATAGATCTAAGTTTTTGTAATTCATATTGGATGCAAATCCCATAGTTACAGTTGGCATACCATTGTGGTGAATGTATAAATCCGCACTAGTGATAGCATTATCGCCATTCAGATCGGCATACGCTCCCTCAATTGGCTTACCAGCTTCATTATAAATCTGTTTGTACACATAAAACGAATAAGGAGTATAGCCTACTCTGTGTATCTGTGCGGTAGATCCTGTACCTGAGCCTGTTGAACCCATAAACTGATCTTGTCCCAATGCCAGGCTCTTAATTTGTGTTTTTATAAAAGTGGTATTGAAATTAGCATTCCAGTTAAAACCTTTTGGGTTTTTAATTATATCACCATTTATAGAAAATTCAAGACCTTTTGATGTGAAATCACCAATGTTCTGAAAACCAGAGTTACTGAAGTTAGAACCATCTGAGATAGCAGCATTAGCAAGCAGATCTTCAGATTCTTTGTAAAAACCTTCAACAGTTGCTGTCAGTCTATCGTCAAACATTCCAAAATCTATAGCAGCATTATAAGTCGTAGTTTCTTCCCATTTTAGATTTTCATTTCTAAATTGCGGTATTCCAATATTTGTGATTGTATTTCCAAAAATGTATTGAGAAGTAGGTAAGCCTCGGATATATCTTGCCATATACAAATCTAAATTTGCCTGACCGATGTCCTGCTGCCCTGTTATACCCCAGCTTAATCTTAATTTTAAATTAGATAGTGTTTTAGATTCTGGAAATAAATCGTCCTTGATTTTCCATGCAAAAGCTGCTGCAGGGAAATTACCCCAGCGGTTGTCTTCACTAAAACGGGAAGTACCGTCTCTGCGATAAGAAAATGTAAACAGATATTTATCATAAAAAGACAGGTTTGTTCTTCCGAAGAATCCAATCAAAACTAAATCTGGATCTGCGTTTGTAACTGGGGAACTATCTACGCCATCGTCCAGTAACTCATTGGAAGCATATCTTTTATTCGTGAATTTTTGATAGGAATAACCGCCTGTAACATCAAAATTTAAGATTCCTATTGCTTTTTTATAAGCCAGATATCCATCTAATAAATTATTGCTCTGCTCATTCGAATATTCAGTTGACGAACCTATAATGCGCCCATCTGCCTGCGAAAGCGGATTTTTGTCAGAAACTCTTGTGTAGCCATCAGCTGTACTTCTGTCCATACCAACATTTAAAACTGCTGATAATTCAGGTAAAAAATGGAAGGTATAATCTAATTTGGCATTTCCGTATATTCTTTTTACGGTGCTTCGGCTGTTAGTCTGCATCAAATCTGCTACCGGGTTCAGCGGAGCACGTTCCGTTAAATCACTTTTATTGATAACTCCGTCATTATTATCTTTATAATATTGAAAGTATCCTCCAAATGGCGAGTTAGCATCATACACAGGCTGTGTAGGATCAAAAGTTATTGCAGTCCCCTGAACTCCTTTGTTGAATCTGTTTTTTTCCAAAGAAGCATTTGCATTGACTGTAATTTTTAAATGATTATCCAGCACACTTGGATTCAAAGATATCGAAGCGTTGCTGCGTTCAAATCCCGAAGTTAATATCAAGCCTTCCTGCAATGTTCTGCCGACAGAAAGTCTTGACGGAACTTTGTCAAACAGCATTCCATTTACCGAAAAATTCAGATTAGAAGAAATACTGTTTCTATAAATTTCTTTCTGCCAATCCGTATTTGCTGTTCCTAATAAAGGCAATAAGGCAGGATCTTGTTCAGATATCAGGCTTCTTATTTCATTAGCGTTAAAAACATCTACTGTATTTGTAATTGTATTAACACCCATGCTCATATCTAAGCTTGCAGCAAGGGTTTTAGTTCCTTTTTTTAATGTGATAATAATAACACCGTTCGATGCTCTTGAACCATAGATAGCTGTAGCTGCAGCATCTTTTAAAACAGAAAAAGATTCTATATCACTTGGGTTAATAGAACTCAATACAGAACGTGAGCCTCCAATTGTATTGTTGTCTACCGGAAGGCCATTAATAACAATCAAAGGATCGTTTGAAGCTCCTAATGAGGCTCCACCACGTATTCTGATAGTAGATCCAGAACCTGGATCACCGCCAGTGGTAATAGATAAACCAGCAACTCGTCCTGTTAAAAGATTTTCTGCAGTAACAATGTTTCCTTTATTAAAATCTTTTGCCATTACAGCAGTTACTGATGCAGTAGCCGATTTCAATTTGGTACTTCCGTAACCAATAACGACAACTTCATTTAGTTTTTGATTCTCTTCTGATAAACGGACATTGATAGTTTCTGATTTGCTTACTGTCATTTCAGTTTTTCGATATCCCATAAAAGAAAATACCAGAACGTCATTTTGATTTGCCTGGATCTGATATTTACCATCAAAACCAGTTGTAGTTCCCTGATTAGAACTCTTAATAGTTACACTAACCCCTGGAATAGTAGTTCCCGTTGCGGCATCAGTAACAAGCCCTGAAATTTTTAATTTTTGTCCAAATGCGCCTATTGTAAAACATAAAAACAGCATAATGAAGAAATACTGTTTTACCTCAAAATAGCGCTTTCTTTTTCGAAAACGGTTCATCATAAAATATAATTTAAATTGGTTAGATTAGTTTTAATAAGTGTTATTTTTTGATACTGGCTAAAAATAAAACCTACTAAATTCAATGGCTGCAATTACCTCGATTCTATGAGCTTTGATGAGGGTCAATTTCGTTAAATAGGGGTGTAGAATTCATCGCTTTGGGCGGTGAAGCACTCGATTTTAATCAAATAGAGAAAAAAGAAATAAATAAATTGAGTATAACGCAAAAAAAAGTTTTTATTTTTTCAGGAATTCGGAAGGGTTCTTTTTGAACTTTTCTTTGAACAGTTTACTGAAATATTTACGGTCAGAATAGCCCACTTTGTAGCAGGTATCCGAAACAGAATAGCCCAGATCCTGCAGAAGCTGTTTGGCAATAGAAAGCCTGTAGTCACGGATAAATTCGACATAAGACAAGCCGGTTAGTGCTTTAATTTTTTTGTACATCACCGAATGGCTCATCCCGATTTCTTTTGCAATTACTTCTGCTTTTAGATCTGTGGATTCCAGCTTGGGTTCTAAGCTTTCATAGAGACGCTGCAGAAATAACTGGTCGGGTGAACTGATAGCAAGCTCTTTTGGGTTTAAAAGATTATCGCTTATGAATTTTTCACGGATTAATTTTCTATTGTTAAGCAGATTGCTGATTCTTGCTTTTAATAATTCTTCATCATAGGGCTTGGCAACATAATCATCGGCTCCGGTTTCGAAGCCTTCCATCGTGTTTTGTATAGTAGTTCTTGCCGTCAGGATAATAATTGGAATATGATTTGTAAAAGTGTTTAATTTCAATTTTTTCACAAATTCGATTCCGTCCATTACCGGCATCATGACATCGCTTATAATTAAGTCGGGAAATTTTTCGGAAGCAGTTTTCAAACCTTCTTCACCATTAAACGCCTGAAGAATTATATATTCATTACTCAATATTTCTTTTAATGATTCCTGAATAGCGGTGTTGTCTTCAACAATTAAGATGGTTTCTTTTTTGACTTCGTTTTTTACCGTTTTTTGTTTTAAATGTTTAATGGTGTCCAGTTCCTGTTTGGGCACAACAGTTGTTTTTTCAATTTCAGTTTCATAAAAATGGGTATTTGATTTAAGAAGCTTTACTTCAAAAATACTTCCTTTGCCTTTTTCGCTTTTTACTTCAATGGAACCTTTGTGGAGATCTATGATTTCTTTTGCAATAGATAAGCCTAAACCAAATCCTGATTTTCCATCTGTTTCTGCATTTTTAATCTGGTAAAAACGATTGAATATTTGGCGCAGATTTCCTTCGGACATTCCAATTCCTGAATCTTTCACTATCAGATACACCGCCTCATCATCAGTTTCTATTTCAATATTGATGCTTCCGCCATTTTTGGTGAATTTAAAAGCGTTTGTCAATAAATTATAAAGCACTTTTTCGAATTGATTTTTGTCAAACCATAAATCTATTTTTGGTTTTTCTGAGTCAAAAGTATATTCAATATTTCGGTCAGAAGCAATTTCAGAAAACGACAGATAAATCTCTTTGCAGTACGAAACAAAGTCGCCTTCGGTAATTTTTAAATGGACATCATTTGTTTCAAATTTTTTAATATCCAAAAGCTCATTGACCAATTGAAGCAGCAAATTACTGTTTTTCCGGATGGTATGTGCCGATTTCAGCTGTCTGCTTTCCAGCATTTCGCCTTTATCGAACAATCGGTTTATCGAACTTAAAATTAAGGTAACCGGAGTTCTGATTTCATGCGAAATATTGGTAAAAAACTGCTGTTTCAGGTTATATAATTCTTTGTCTTTCTCGTGAGTGAGCCTTTCAAACTCCAGATTCGTTTTTAAACGCTCCCATTCGATAGTGTATTTTCTAAATAAATAAAACAGAAAAACCAATACAGCTCCATAAATCAGATAAGCCCACCATTGCAGCCAATAAGGCCTTAAAATATGAATTTTTACAGAAGTGTATTCTTTTCCCCATTGCCCGCCTATTTCTTTACTTTTTACTTTAAAGATATAGTTTCCGGGTGATAAATTAGTAAAAGTTGCTGTCCTGTCTTTTCCTATAAAACGCCAGTCGGCATCAAAATTTTCCATTTTGATGGCATATTCACAGCTATTGGAAAAAGGAAACTGCAGTGCCGAAAATTCAAAAGTCAGTACATCCTGATTGTGATCGAGGGTGATTTCATCTGTAAATGCAATATCCTTGGTTAAGATTCCGTTTTTCTCGGCAGCAACTTCTTTATTGAATAATTTAAAATTAGTAAGCTTCACTTTTGGCGGCTTACTGTTCATTTCTATTGTTTTGGGGTTCAGTTTGACAACGCCGTCGATGCCGCCAAAATAAATCAATCCTTTTTCGTCTTTAAAAATAGAATTGATATGAAATTCAGATGTTATTTTAGGCAGATTATTAAAGGTATTGGTCGAATAATTGTAGTTAATGATGCCTTGTTTGGTGCTAAACCAGATGGTATGATTGTCATCCTCAATAATACCGGTTATCGTTTGGTATTTAATATTATCATTTTTTTCAAAACGTTCTATTTTATTGGTTTTTAAATTCATCCGGTTTATACCTCCGCCGGCTGTGCCAATCCACAAATAACCTTTTGAATCTTTACATAGAGAGAAGATATTATTATTGCTGATTGTTGCCGGGTCTGAATCTTTGTGTTTAAAATAGCGGAACAGTTTTTTGTTAATATCAAAAACATTTAACCCGCCTCCAAAAGTGGCAATCCATATTTTATCACCATCCTGAACCATGTCAATCAGGTTGTCATTGTTTATGGTTCGGTTATTATTAGCACTTTCTCTGTAGCTGATGAATTTTTCTGTCTTAGTATCAAAATAATTCAGCCCTCCGCCCCAGGTTGCAACCCATAAATTATGGTCTTTATCCTCAATAATATCTCTTACGTCATCATAACTGATCGAACTTTTATTTCCAAACTTATGATTGAACTGCTCAAACTGGTCACTTTTTCTATTGAATTTTACAAGTCCGTTTTTGAAAGTCCCCAGCCATAGCATTCCGTCAGTCGTTTCGATAATTTTTTGAATATACCGGCCCTTTATAGAAGTATTATGATGTTTTTCATTATAGTATCTGGCTTTGTTTGATGCAGCATTAAATACAGTTAATCCTTCGCCGTCAAGGCCAAGATATAATTCTTTGTTTTTCTTGTAAATGGAAAGTACCGGCGATGGATTTAAACCTACAATATCACTAAATAATAATTCGCTTCTGTTTTTTTTATCCAAAACACTGATACCGTTCCATGCCGTCCCAATCCAGATATTAGAGTCGGAATCATCGATTATGGTATAAATAGAATTTCCGGAAAGTGAGGTTTCTAACTGTGGATTATACAAATAGTTATGAATCACAGGATGACTGGCATTGGGATATTCCACTTCAAAAACACCATTTCCATCAGTGCCGATCCATAAATTGTTTTTGCTGTCAATTTTTACAGAACGGACAATGTTTATTTCCTGTTTTAAAGCCAAATTATCCTTTAAAAAATCAGAGAATTTTTGTGTCGCTAAATCATATAACAGCAGTCCGCTTCCGCTGGTGCCAATAAGAATTTTATCAGGATTTAAAGCCGAAATAACATTTATGAAGTCAGAAACATGTATTGTTTCAGATTTAATCTGGGTGAATTTTTTTTCAGTTTTATCAAATAAAAACAAACCGTTCCCAAAAGTCCCGATCCATAATTTTTTATTTTTATCTTCATAAATACTGGTAATACTGTTGCTCTTTTTGGTCTGATTGTTACTGAATTTATTGGTATAAGAAACAAACTGTCTGGTAATTGGATTAAAGCTGCACAATCCTTTTTCCGTTCCAAGCCAGATAAGTCCTTTCGAATCCTCAATTAAGGTACTGACGTTATCAGATATCAGTGATTTAGGATTGCCGGGATTGTTTTTGAAAATTTGGAAAGTATCATCCAGCGGATTATAATAATTTAATCCGCCTCCCAGAGTTGTAATCCAGATTCTGTTTTTGCTGTCAATTAAAATATCCGAAATATCATTGGATCCAATGGTGCTGTTCTGCTTGTTGTACACTTTGAAACCCAAACCATCATAGCGGTTCAATCCATTATTAGTACCAATCCATATAAATCCGTCCTTTTCTTTTGCCATGCTGGTGATCCTGCCATTAGACAATCCAGATGATTTATTTATCTTTTTAAAGACAGTTTGGGATTGGGGAAAACAAAGTACTGTTCCAAAAAAAAATAAGGCAAAAAAGTTTAAGAAGTGTTTCAAAATTTGTGGTATTAGAGCGCATAAAAGTAGTTATACCGTTTGTTATTTCAAATTAGTCCAATAAAAAATTGGACTAAATGAAATATACAACGGCATTTATACCTGAAAAGATTGAACTATTGTATGATTGAAATTTGGTATTACTTTCTAATTGTAAATCATAATAAGCAATTAAGTATATGATACTTTTTCTCTAATGAATTAAAACAAGCTGCCGTTTATTAGTAATATAAAAGGAATTTTGACACTAATTTCACGAATTTTCACGAATTCATTCGTGAAATTAATTCCACGAAAACATGTTAGAAGCAACGATTCGTGAAAATTAGTGAAATTAGTGTTTAATATTTTTTCAATTATTTCTCCTGAATAATCATTGCTAATCCGCCGCCTCTAGCCAAATGAAAGGTCATTTTAGTAGTGGAATCTACTGTGATAATTTCTCTCTTATAATCATTCGCAGCTTTGTCAGCGTTTAAACCGTCTGAGAAAATTTCAGCTTCGTATTTTTTTCCTTTTTCAAGAAAAGAAAAATCAATAGTTATTTCTCTGGAATCCCAATTAGTAATAGCCCCCAAATACCAAGTGTTTGATTTTTTGCGGGCAATAGAAACGAATTTTCCAACTTCCCCGTCCAAAGCTACAGTTTCATCAAAAACAGTCGGCGTTTTGGCAATGAAATCGGTACTTTCCTGTTCCTTCATATAAGCAGTCGGGCTGTCGGCCATCATCTGTAGTGGCGCTTCAAAAATGGTGTACAATGCCAGTTGATGGCATCTTGTTCCCTGGCTTACCGGATTTGAATGACTAGGTTTGAACTCGCTTTTGGTCGCATTGCGCATCGCTCCAGGCGTATAATCCATAGGACCGGCCATCATTCTGATAAACGGAATCGAACAGTCATACGTTGGAACATCATCATTCGGAGTCCATTTATTATTTTCCAGACCTTTTACGCCTTCAAAATTTAGAATATTTGGGAAAGTACGCTGGATTCCTGTTGGTTTATACATGCCGTGGAAGTCCAAAAGCAGTTTATTATCGGCCGCTTTTTGTGCAATATCATAAACAGAATTCACCATTTTGGCATCGTCACGATCCAAGAAATCTACTTTAAAACCTTTGATTCCCAAGCTGGCATAATTCTTTAAAATTCCGTCTGTGTTTTTGGTCAGAGCCATCCAGGAACTCCAAAGAATAATCCCGACATTGCGTTCTTTTCCATAAGCGATCAATGCTTCAAGGTTAACATTCGGATTGTGTTTCATAATGTCTTCTTCCAGACTCCAGCCTTCGTCTAAAACGACATATTCCACTTTGTTTTTGGATGCAAAATCAATGTAATATTTATACGTTTCGGTATTGATTCCGGCTTTAAAATCAATATTGTAAATGTTCCAGTCGTTCCACCAGTCCCAAGCAACTTTTCCCGGTTTTATCCAGCTGATGTCTTTAATTTTCGTTGGCTCGGATAATTTCTGAACCATATCATTATTCGCCAGATCCTTGTCATTTTCTGATATGACAACAATTCTCCAAGGAAAGTTTCGTGTTCCTTTGGTTTTAACCAGATAATCGGCTCTTTCAGTAATCAATCTGTTGATATTATTGAACCCGCCGTTTTTTTCCTGCAGCGGATATTTAGAAAAACGGCTTTCAAAACCGGATTTAGAATTATTATTGGTTACAAATAATCCAGGATAATCCTCCAGATTGGCTTCTAAGAAAACGGCTTTTTTATGATTTTTAAAATCAATTAAAAATGGCATAAATGCCAAAGTATCTTTGGCAAATTCACTGATTTTTTTGTTTTCATAATGTGCTTCAAATGATGAAATATAAGGGTCTTTGGGGTTTCTCAAATCGCGGACATAAGGTATCAGCGTGCTGTAATCCTGATCGAAATTCAAAACCACTTCTTCTGACTGCACGGTGATTTCCTTTTTCTTTTTGGTGATAAAACGATAGGCAGTACCGTCATCAAAAACACGGTATTCAATGCTGAATTCATTTTTAAAGTTTAATGTCAGCTGATTGTAATTGTTTTTAACTAATTTTTTTTTGTAAAAAGGAGAATCAAATGAAGCGGCAACGGTTTCTTTTTTTGAATTCAGAACAACAGCATTTTTTCCTAAAACTTCATTGTTATCAATAGTCATTGCCATTGCCGATGGAGCTAAAATAACATCCTTTTCATGCGAAACAGTCCAAGTTATTTTATCATTAACGGTAATTGAGACATGAATTTTTCCATTTGGTGAATCCAAGCTGAAGTCTTGTTTCTTTTGAGCAGAAGAAAGATTGAAAAACAATAAAACAAGGAATAATGCGATTGTCTGCTTCATTACTTTTTGAATTTAGAATTGTATTTTTTAACGATTTCCAAAGTTGATTTGTCAGAAGAAAAAACCGAATTCAGTCCCTGTGGCTCCTGCGGTGGATCAGTAGTTAACGGATCGCCTGGATTCCATTTTCCATCAGCAGTGACTGCTTTTCCTTCACCGCCAAATCCCCAGAAATTAGCGGCCTGAAGCACATCTTTTTTAGCTACACTTTCTGCAACACGGCTAAAGATATAATTGTAAAAAATATCTCTGTTAGCAGCAGAAGAACTGCTGGTCAGATTTTCATTTTCTCTTGGCAGGCCAAATTCTTCGATAATAATAGGTCTTTTCAGATTTTGAGCAGCTTTGATGTGCTTGTCAATATAAATCCCTGCATTTTCCAGAGTTGTCGGTAATGTTTTTTCGGCATTATCGGCTTTGAACCAATTCCAGTTTTTCGGCCAGATATGCATTGTCAAATAATCAATATTCGGATTTTTATGTGTTCTTTCAAAAATTTCAATGTTGTCGTTTGAACTATTTAGTCCTTCAGAACCAGTTGAAATCAAATGATATTTGTCCAGACTGTCAATCAAATTTACAATGTTATTCAGCCAGACGGTAAATTTCGCTTCATTTTCTACAGTAAAAAGCCTTGGCTCATTTCCAACCTGCCATGCCATAATGGTATTGTCTTCGGTATATTTTTTCTGGGTGTAAGCGTTTGTTCTGCCAATGATATACTTGACATGATTATTCAAGCCTTCCATACAAGGCTCACAGCTATAAAATTGCTGGGTATAGGCCATAAATTGTGGCCATGTATTTGGCGGAATTGCCGGAACTGGAATAGCACCTTTTCCATTCCATTCCAGATATTGCGACATACCGCCGGACCATTCCCAGTTATTGGTCAAAAACAATACTGCATACATATTGCGTTTACCCATTTCAGCAATAAGAAAATCCAGGCCATCCAGTAAGTCAGCATCATATTTTCCCTGCTCGTACTGCAAAGCGGGGCGCACAGTATAATCATATTTTCCGCCATCACCGCCAACAAGGATTCTTAGGTTGTCAATGCCGTTTTTTTTCATTAAATCCAGCTCCCGAAGCAGCCTTTTTCGGTCGCCCACTTTTTTGGAAGCCAATAAACTTCCGTACCAATAATTGGTTCCAATGTACGAATATGGCTTGTCACCCTTATAAAACTGCGTTCCTTTTACGGTAATTCTGGCCTGCTGTTTTTGGGCACTGCCTTCAAAATTTACCGTTAATAATGCAAGTAATGCTAATTGTAGAAATGTCTTTTTCATATATACTTATGTTTCTTTTTTAAGAAGCTGATCCTGCTATCCGTTTCAAGTCCTCGCAGGAAAAGCAGATTTTCTAAAGTTACAAAAAGAGCTTCTTTGGTCGCTTTTTTGCAACAAGAAAATTTTGCTTTTCCTGCTCCGGGCTTTTCTCTTCTATCAGGGCTAGGGCTGCACGTTATAAATTTAAATTTTAAATTTATTTAGGAAGCGCATACATTTTAGGCAAAGAATTCACTAATGCCGATTTGGTTTTTGTTGCGAATGTTTTAAAATCAGCTGCATTTGATGCACTAGGCGTTGGAACATAATAACCATCTTTATAGTTAGTCCAGAAAACCACATAACTTATTTGGATACTGTTTGCCGTCAGTGCACCGTACAAGTAAGTCGAAAACCAATTGGCTACTGGAGAGATATTTGCTGTAACTTGATAACCAGTTTCAGTCAATGCAGCAATTTTTACTTTATCTGCTGCTAAATCGGATATCATTTTTAGTTTGGCATTGGCTTTATCAGCACCAGTCTGTCCTTGATTATTAAAGTCACCATAATTATCCATGCCCAAAACGTCAACATATTTGTCTCCTGGATAACGGCTCAGATAATCAGCCGTTTTAGAATAAGAATTGTCAGGAGAGAAAGCGTATAAAATATTATGAACTCCTTTGGTGTCTCTCAAATAAGTAACAGTAAACTGATAAGCTGCTTTATATTCTTCTGGTGTGCAGAAATTAGCTCCCCACCAGAACCAGCTTCCGTCAAACTCATGAAATGGCCTGAAAATGATTGGAATTAATTCTCCTTTAGAACCTTTTAAATTGGATATTACACTGGCAACTTTATCGAGTTTCTTTTTATACCATTCATTGTTTACACCGCCTGGCAGAATACTTTTGAAAGCAGTGGCTTTTTCTTCTGCTGTCATATCAGCGGTATAAAAACTTTCGTCTTTATTAGGTTCTCTTATGTGCCATGAAAAAGTATTAATCATGCCTTTGGCATATGCTTCTTTGACATCGTCGGTTATAGCAATTTCCTGCTGATAAAACCAGTTGTTAGCTTGTTCATTATTGTTTTTGTCTGTGATAAACATAAAATCGGAAGCCAAAACTGCAGGATCGTATCCAGTTGTTTTTTTTATATCCGATTCATTTGCAGCCCCATTGTTGTAAAAGCCGCTAAAAGCATCCTGCTGGCCTATAGCAAATTTAGTTTTGGCCAGTTTTTTTAAGTTGTAAAATAAAGCCACCGTTTCTGCAGTGGCATTTGGGTCAACCATATAGTTTTTTACATTTTGTACTGTCAAAAGATCGGTATCTATCGGCTGATTTACTACTGGTGTAGTAGTTGTATCTGAATCTCCAGAGCAGGAGCAGAGGAACAATACACCAGCCAGCATTGCAAAGGCATAAGTTTTTTTCATATAATTCTTTATGGTTTAGTAATTTGGAGAGAATTTGAATGCTATTTAAAATCAACCGATAGGGCATCTGCATACAATGTTCCTGTTGCAAATCCTAAGGCTAGCATGATTCTATAATTTTTAGTTCCAGCTGGAATTGAATAGGTTTTAGTATAAAAAGTCCAATCTGTGGTTCCAGTTACAAAGGTTATGTTTTGGTCTTCTCCTGTTTTTTTATTATCTGTTCCAGTAAATTCGACACTGAATAACCCGTTATTCCATGGATCTTTACCTTGTTTTATAGCATCGGATTTTAACCAGCCCGAAATTGTTATTGATGTTGTGTTTTCTGGCACACTGGCAATCTGGTCAATTCCATTCCAGTCAAATGCAGCTGAATTTAGTACAAGAGCAGCCTTGCCTTCTTTAAACACAGCAGTAGAGACTATAGCATTTCCGCGCCAGGAATCTATTCCGTTTTCGAAGCCGGTATTTGCCAATTCTTTTGTTTTGGTTTCTGAAAAAGCAGCTGTTTTTGCATTTTCTTCTGCTTGAATTTTGTCAATCTGTTCTTGAGTCAGGGCAACCGCTTTTAAATCATCAAAAAATATGGTTCCGTTAGCCTGTCCCAATGCTAGCATTATTCTTGCTTTGGAAGCTCCTGCAGGAACTGTAATTAATTTTTTGTAAAAAGTCCATGGTGTTGTCCCTAATACCGAAGCAATACTTTCGCTTTGAATATCTTTATCACCAGAATTCATAAAGGCTATATCAAACTTTCCTGTATTCCATACATCCTTTCCTTTTTCTATACCGGATGTTTTTACCCAGCCGCTCAATTCAATGGCAGCTGTTTTTTTAGGTATATTTATTATTTGATCGACTGCTTTCCACTCGGCTCCAACATACTGATTAATGACGCAGCTGTTTTTGCCCGTTTTTTTATCAAAAGCAGAAATCGTTGCAGCATCTTCGCCTCTCCAATTTAATAAATCTGTTTCAAACCCGCCATTTTTAATAAGGTTGGTCTGAGCATTATTTGTTACAGTAATAAAAAAAAGACTTAATACAGCTAATGCTTTCATAATCAATTAAATTTAGAGGTTACTTTAAATTAAAATAGTTTTTTATCTAGCTTTTAATTCGGTGGATTAATTCAATACAGGCTCTTCCATTGTGATAAGGACATTTCCAGAAGCCTGCTTTGTCGTTTTTCATGGTGGAATAATCACGCAGAACTCCCCAGAACCACTCGCCATTTTCTGTGTCAATAATATGTTTTTTTGTAAAATCCCAATTTTTGAAAACGATATCCAGATACTCCTTATTTCCCGAAAGCTGCCAAGCTGTGAAATAACCAATCATCAGTTCGGCTTGTGGCCACCAATGCTTTTCGGCCATTAGCTCGTTAGTATCAGGATCAAATTCATACCATAGGCCACCATCGGTATCTATTCCTTCCTTAGTCGCTTCTGCCATTTGAATGGCATATTTTTTATAATTGCCAATTAATTTTACGTCTGAAACAATTTCGGCACATTGCAATAGGAGCCAGGCAGCTTCGATGTCATGGCCGTAGGAGATAACATCTTTTTTTTCTACCCAGTTTTCATCAAAAAATAACCGTAAATGCCCTGTTTCGGTGTCTATGAAGTATTTTTCAATGGTTTCCAATAATTCAATAATGATTTTTCGAAGGGATTCATCTTTCCAGACGTTGTATAGATTTGCAAAACCTTCTACGATATGCAAATGGGTATTCATTGTCTTTTTTTCGTTGGCATCCTTTTCGCTTAGGCGTAAATCATCTATTGGCTGCCACTCGCGGGTAAAAGCTTCAAGATAACCACCTTTTTCGGCATCATAGCTATGTTCTTGAATTTTATCAAATAAGGAAATAGCAAGCTTAAGTGATTTTTCGTCCTTTGAAACCGAATAGTATTCGCTCAGCCCATAAATAACAAATGACAAAGCATAAATCTGGTTTTTTGTGTCTTTTGGAGTTCCATCGGGATGAAGACTCCAGAAGATACCACCAAATTCACTATCGTAAAAGTGTTCCGAAATGTATTCAAAAGCACGTTTGGCTGTGTCTATGTGTTCTTGTTTTTTAGAAATTTTATAAGCTGCAGAAAAGGTCCATAACAGTCTCGCATTTAGTACAGACCCTTTTTCAGCTTCATTATTTATGTTGTTATTGTAATCTATCTGTCCAGCAAAACCGCCATTTTTTTCATCCATAGTATTTTCCATCCAATAGGAGAGGATACTTTCGAGTTCGAGGCTGAGTTCTGTTTTTAGATTTTTTAAATTAGAATTCACGATTATGAAATTGCTTTGTTTTTATTCACTTGATTGATAATGGTATTTACTGAACCTGCTGAAGTCAAAGTATCTTCTGGGGTATTGATTACGTAATCCACTAATCTTTCTACCGATGAAACTGCCACATGCATTCTTGTATCTGAAGAAGCATAATAGATAAAAATAGTGCCGTCATTATCTTCAATCCATCCATTAGAGAACAGAACATTAGAGACATCTCCAACTCTTTCTATTCCTTCGGGAGCCATAAAATGACCAGCGGGTGCGTGTGTTACTTTAGCTATATCGTTCAGATCAGTCATGAACATGTATAATGTATAGCGCAATCCTGCAGCGGTGTTACGTACGCCATGTGCCAAGTGCAGCCATCCTTTTTCGGTTTTGATTGGAGCTGGTCCAAGGCCGTTTTTCAATTCATAAACCGTATGATACTGTTTTCCGTAAATGATTTTTTCTTCTTTTACGATAGGGTTTGTCATGTCTTCTACAAAGCCAAGCCCAATACCACCGCCATTTCCTACATCAATAAAACCATCTTGGGGACGGGTGTACAATGCATATTTTCCGTTTACAAACTCAGGATGCAGTACCACGTTGCGCTGCTGTCCTGTATTAGAAATTAGGTCTGGCAGTCTTTCCCAGTTTACTAAATCTTTGGTGCGCACAATTCCTGCATTGGCTACAGCCATACTAGTATCACCTTTTGGAGCAGCAGGATCTTTTCTTTCGGTACAGAAAATACCATAAATCCATCCGTCCTCATGATTTATTAAACGCATGTCGTAGACGTTAGTATCCGGTTCTTCAGTTTGAGGGATTACGCAAGGCTTGTCCCAAAATCTGAAATTATCCACACCATTTGGGCTTTCAGCAATGGCAAAGAATGATTTTCTGTCGGCTCCTTCAACGCGTACTGCCAGAATGTATTTATCATTCCATTTCATAGCTCCTGCATTAAATGTTGCATTTATCTGGATTCTTTCCAGCAGCAATGGATTTGTAGCTGGATTGAAATCAAATCTCCATTCCAGCGGAGCGTGTGCTGCTGTTAAGACTGGATTTTTATAACGAGTATATATTCCGTTCCCAATGCCATCCTGTGGTGCATTTTTGGTTTGTATCAATGTGTTGAATTGTTTTTCAAGCCCAGCTTTTATTTCTTTTAAATCTGGCTGTAGTGCTGTTGTATTCATAAGTTGAATTTTCTAGATCAGGTATTATTTATTTATATTTCTTTTATCATTGAGATCATCTTCAATGGCTTGTAATTTTTCTTCTGTTAGCGGATAGAATAGGATAAAAAGTACAGAGATTGCTGCAGCAATGGCAGGAAGAATACTCAGCATGAGCTGTATTCCTGTTTGTGCGGTTAAAGTCTGTGCTACATTGGCCTGGAAACCAAAGTATCCCAATAGCCAGCCTGTAGCTGCGCCGCCAATAGTCCAGCCAAATTTTTGTGACATTGAAGAAGCTGAAAAAATAAGCCCGGTAGCTCTTCTGCCTTGTTTCCATTCTGAGTAATCGGCACTATCAGCATACATAGACCATATTAATGGGAAGATGCATCCAGCGCAAATACTGATCAGTACTTGGAAAACCATGATAAGTAGTACATCTTCTTTGCCTAAATAATAGAAAATGATGCTCAATGCTGAAGCAATTGCCATTGCTCCAAAAAATGTTTTCTTTTTGCCGATTTTATTTGCAATTGGTGTAGCAGCTATAACGCCAATAATGTTAGCAGCTTGTCCTAATACCAAATAGAGCGTTGTTGGGGTCATTGCAAAATTTTCGCCAAAAAAGTCAAAACTATAGCTTACAGTACTGCTTACATAATATTTAAAATAATAAACAGCAGCTCCGTCACGGATCGAGTTGAATATCAATGCCCCGATTCCTGCGCCAAGTAAGATCCACCAGGGCTTGTTTTTAAGAAGGTCATTTAAATCTTCTTTTAAATTTGGTTTTTCATCGTTAATTGGCTGTACTCTTTCTTTAGTGAAGAAAAAACATCCCCAAAAGAAAACGGTTGTAATCATTCCAAAAACGACAATGGTGTAAAGCCATCCAGTTTTAGAATTTAAGCTCCCGCCAAAATGATTTACCAAAGGCTCAATTAACCAAAGTGCCAGTAAGCTTCCGCCAAAGGCAAAAACCATGCGGTAAGAGGACAGTGTTGTGCGTTCTTTGCGGTCACCCGACATAACGCCTAATAGAGATGCATACGGTACATTAATTACCGAATAAATCATCATCATCAGGGAATATGTAACGTAAGCGTAGATTATTTTTCCTTTTTCGTCAAAATCCGGAGTGTAAAAAGTTAGTACTCCTATTATTGCAAAAGGTATGGCTGTCCATAGTAAATAAGGTCTGAATTTTCCCCATCGGCTTTTAGTCCGGTCGGCAATAATGCCCACTAGAGGATCAAAGCAGGAATCCCAAATACGGGTAATAAGAAACATTGTTCCAACTACAGCGGGTGCTATGCCAAAAACATCTGTATAAAAAAACATTAAGTACATGCTGAAAATTTTCCAGAACATGGAGGAAGCAGCATCTCCTAATCCGTAACCGATTTTTTCTTTTAATTTAATTTTTTCTTCCATTTTTAAGGTTATATTCTTTGGGGTTATTTTTTGTATAAGTTTATCTTGGCAGCATCTTTTTCAAAAAGAATGTTTTCCAGATTGTAAAAATCCACAAAATCTTTTTCGCTAGTCTGCCCTTTAAAAGGTGCATAATAATGCATTTTCTGCTCTTTTTCCTGCCAGCCGTGGTTTCTCCAAAGCAATACATAGGATATTTTGTAGGAACCCATTGCCTTCAGCAGTGTGTCTGTCCACCATTTGCTGTACGGAATGGCTTCGTAACCGGTTTCTGCAAAAGCAATAATTTTGTTCTGCTCTTTGGCAATCTGATCCATAATCGCAAATTGTTTTTGACAGCTTTCAATAAAGGAATTGTCTTTTAAAGGATCGCTATACTGGTATTTGTCAAAGCTTAATATGTCAGCATATTCTGAGCCTGGATAGTATTCCAAGAAATCTTCCCTGGATCCAAAATCGGCAGTATTGTATACATAAATCAAATTATGTACTCCTTTTTTCTGCAGATAATCAAAGGTAAATTTCCACAATGATTTAAAATCTTCAGGTGTACAGTTGCCTTTACCCCACCAGAACCAGCTTCCGGTGAGTTCATGATATGGCCTGAAAAGAATAGGAATGTTATCTCCTTTTTTATCTTTCAGGGATAAAAAGAAAGTAGCCGCTTTGTCTAGCCAGGAAATAAATTTCTGATGATTCTCTCCATCTGGAAGTACTGTTTTTAATGAATTCGGAGTGTTATCCCAAGCATTTTTTCCTGTAGCCGGATTATCAAAATGCCAGCTTATTGTAGATATTCCGCCTCTTTCATTTGCTTCCTTTATGTATAGTTTCATTTTATCAAAAGGAACTCCATCTATGTTTTTTGGATTATCATTTTCTATTCCTGCAATATCCCAGCCATATACAGCAGGATAATCACCAGTTACTTCTTTAATATCGCTTCTTTTTTCTTCATATTTCCAATTTACACCATAAGCTAAATCATCCTGATGACCAAATAAAATGCCTTTATTTGCTGTTTTGTGTAAATTATTATACAATATAATTGTTTTTTTTGTTGATTTTTTGTCGCTTAATGATGATTTAGTATCATTTGTTTGTGATCGTGATATGTAAACTGCCCCAAAAGTGAGTACAAGTAAAAGTATGTAAGCTGATTTTGTCATAATCTATAAGAAAAGTATTTGCTTGTTGAGTTGTAATTCTTTTTTCTATGGTTTGTTATTAAAATAAATTGAATGTGTTAAAAACTTAAATCACATGTTTTTGCTAATTTTTTGACAAAATGATTAAAAAAATGCAGTATTAATGTGGTTTTTGTTTTTTAAGAATACCTTTATGTGTAAAAAGATAAATTCATTTTTCAAAGATAAAGTAATAACATCTTTTGAATTAATATTATTTTATCAATATTATATCTTATTATTGCAAATAAAAAATGAAATATGAGCGCTTTTAAAAATTTTCATAGAGAAATAGTTCCCCTTGCGGCGCAAGACAGTTTTTTAGTTTTTGACAGGATTAAAGATGAATTTGATTATCCAATTCATTATCATCCTGAATTTGAAATCAATTTTATATTGAATGGAAAAGGAGTAAAAAGGGTGGTAGGTGACAATATAGAAGAGATTGACGATATTGAGCTTGTACTGGTTGGACCAAATTTGTATCATGGATGGGAACAGCATAAATGTAAAAATAGAGATATTCATGAAATAACGATTCAGTTTCATCATGATCTTTTTCATGAGTTTTTGCTTTCCAGGCGGATTATGACTCCTATAAAGGAGATGTTTAACCGATCTGTACATGGTATTTTATTTTCAAAACAGGTAGCGGAAATGCTGACTCCAAGGTTTGTGAAAATATCAAAATTGGATGGGATGGATTATTTTCTGGAAATCGTCTCTATACTCTATGATCTTTCTAATTCCCGTAATCAAAGACTTTTGTCAACTTTTACAGTTGAAAATGACACATTTGAGGAGTATGATAAAATGAAATTGATATATGATTATATCCAAAAGAACTTTGCTGAAAAATTATCGCTTGAAGAAGTAGCGGGTGTTGCTAATATGACAACTATTTCATTCAATAGATTTATAAAAAAACGTACAGGAAAAACATTTGTCAATTATATAAACGATATCCGGATAGGTTATGCCGCCAGATGGTTAGTGGAGAAAGATCTCAGTATATCTGAGGTGGCGTTCAAATCCGGCTTTAACAATATAGCGAATTTTAATAGAAGTTTTAAAGCTTTCAAGAAATGTACTCCCAGTCAATACCGAGATGATTTTTCGGGACTAAAGCGGATTTTGTAGAGAAGCTTACTGTTTTTTTTTTTTTTTTTTAACTCTTAAGACACTGTTTTTAAGAGTTTTTTTATTTTTATAATTATTTAAAATATTAATATTTTAAGCTTTAAATATTAATAACATAAAAAAGAAGTCGTTAAATTTTATTATGTGTAATTAAATTTTTCATTTTGAAAATATATTATCACTAAATGATATAATAATATTAATTTGATGTTAAGTACTGTTATAAATTTGTTAATTATAAATCATACTAATTAATACCAAAGATAGACTCCAAAATAGCCATTTGGAGTTCTATTGAACTTAACTAACAAATTTTTATTATGAAAAAACCATTGTCTAATTTATTTCATTGGAAAGCCGATACTATATCGATTTCATTGATATTCTTTTTGCTAACCAGCAGTTTTGTTTTTGCGCAGACAAAAATTCAAGGAACTGTTAAAGATGTTTCAGGTATTCCTTTACCAGGGGCTAATGTCACAATTGTCGGAACAAAAACGACTGTTACAACTGATTTTGATGGAACTTTTTCTGTTCAAGCACCTCCAGCTGCATCATTAACTGTATCCATGGTGGGCTTTATTACTAAAACGGTTCTTGTTAACGGACAAGCTAAAATCAGTGTAGTTTTAAAACAAAGTGCTGAGGATTTGCGTGAGGTTGTTGTGAACGTTGGATATGGAACTCAGAAAAAGAAAGATGTAAATAGTGCTATCTCAAGTATTAAATCTCAAGATTTAAAAGATTCTCCGAAAGTGACCTTTGATCAAATGATACAAGGAAAAGCAGCCGGTGTAACGGTAACAAATAACACAGGCCAGCCTGGTGGTGATGTTTCTGTAAAAATTCGTGGTACAACTTCCATTGGTGGTACAAATGAGCCGTTATATATTGTTGATGGTATTCCTATATCTGGAGATGCAACTAATTCATCTACAAGCGGAAGACCTCTTGCAGCAGGTTATACAGGGTCGAACGCTGCGAGTGTAACGGTTAGTCCATTGTCTTTAGTAAATCCAAATGACATTGAAACAATGGATATTCTTAAAGATGCATCTGCAACTGCTATTTATGGTTCAAGAGGTGCAAATGGGGTTATTGTAATTACAACGAAATCTGGAAAAAAAGGAACTGGTAAATTAACTTATGATACCTATTTTGCATCACAGACGCAGGCTAAGTTGTTAGATACTATGACTTTGAGTCAATTTGCAGCACAACAAAATGCACTTGCGGTTCAAACTGGCAGAGACGATGCTTTGCGTCCAGAATTTGCTAAACCTGAGTTATTAGGTTCTGGAACAAATTGGCAAAAAGAAATATATCAGACAGGTACGTTAGCTAGTCATCAGTTATCTTTTTCAGGTGGTAAAGATGGAATGACTTACTATGTGTCTGGAGGATATCTTAATCAAGTGGGTACAGTTATTGGTTCTGGTTATAAAAGATATAACTTTAAAACTAATGTAGATGCTAAGGTAAAAGAATGGCTAAAAATTGGTGTGAATGTTTCGGCAGGTATTTCTGATGAAGATATTACACTCAATGGATCTCAAAATGGTATTATAAGTACATCAATATTAGGAAGTCCAGATGTTGCAGTTAAAAACACTGACGGTACATATGCAGGACCGCCTCCTTCAGTGCCTGGCAGACCTAATTATAATTTTATAAACCCGGTTGCGGCTGCATTGCTTAAAACAAATAATCTTTTACGTAAAAGTTTTATGGGGAATTTTTATTCTGATGTAAAACTAGCTAAAGGATTAGAATATCGTTTTGAATTTGGTGGTAATACCGAAATAAGTAATAACGAGGAGTTTAATCCAACTTATACTTGGGGAGCATCTGTTAATGAACATGCAAGCCTTACTGTTAGAAATCAAAGCTGGTACAGTTTAAATGTTAAAAACTTACTTACCTACAGATTTGCATTAGGAAAGAATAATTTTAATTTATTAGCTGGTCAAGAGGCTAATGACTCTCATTGGCAAGGAAACTCTGCAGGAGTAAGTGACTTTTTATCAAATGATATAACTTCTATATCGCTTGGAGATCAGGAAACATTAGTTTATTCTGACTATAAAGGAAGTGCTGCTTTATATTCATACTTTGGAAGGTTGATTTATGATTTCAATGACAAATATGGTTTGAATGTGACAATGAGAGCTGATGGTAGTTCTAAGTTTGCCGAAGGAAATAAGTGGGGATATTTTCCATCTGCATCGGTTTCATGGAAATTATCTAATGAATCTTTTATGGAGGATACAAAAAAGTACATAGATAATATCAAGATTAGAGCAGGATATGGAGAAACAGGGAATCAAAATATTGGAGGAGGAGCATATCTTTCTAATATTAATAAATTAAATACTTTTGAAGGAAATGGATTCTTAGCAGGTAATATTTCAAATCCTAAGCTGCAATGGGAAACTTCAACACAGATCAATTTTGGATTAGATTTTACACTTTTTGATTCTAAATTATCTTCTACAATTGATTTATATAGAAAAAAATCAGAAGGATTTTTATACAGATTGCCTTTACCAATGTATTTGACAGGGATGGAATCGTATCAAGGAGGAATTAGTGCTCCTATGTCGAATGTAGGAAGCATGCAAAATCAGGGAATTGATTTAACTTTAACTTATTCAGAAAAATTTGGAAATGATTTTTCTTGGAATTCTACTTTAGTTTTTTCTAAATATAATAACGAATTATTAGAAATTACAAATGGACTTAATCTACAAAGAGAAGCAACACTTACTTCAAATGATACTAAAACAGTAACAAATACAGTTGTAGGAGAGCCAATTGGACAGTTTTATGGACTTCAGTCTTTAGGAATAATAAGAACTGCAGAGCAATTAGCCTCAGCGCCAATTCCTCATCTTGGAACTAAAGATGAACCAAGTGTATTAGGAGATGTATTATATAAGGATCAAGACGGTGATGGATTGATTACTAATAAGGATTATGTAAGTATGGGGAATCCGCATCCTGAATTCACGTATGGTTTTACTAATAATTTTAAATATAAATCATTTGAGTTGAATATTTTCCTTCAAGGTTCTCAAGGAAACAAAATTTTGAATTTGACTAAAAGAGCTGGAACTACTAATTCCGCATTATACCAAAATCAATTGGAGGAGGCCGCTGATTTCTGGACTGTTGATAATGTTAATGCTCAATATCCAAGACCAATTCTTGATGCCAAAGGACATGCTAATATGGTTATATCAGACAGATATGTTGAAGATGGTTCTTATTTAAGAATTCAAAATGTAACATTTGCTTATTCTTTGCCTTCTGATATTATATCTAAAATTAATTTGTCTAAAGTTAGACTTTATACTGGAATACAGAACTTGTATACGTTTACTAAATATTCAGGGTACGATCCTGAGGTAGGTTCTTTAAATCAAGATGCTTTGCTTACAGGTGTAGATAATGGACGTTATCCATCGCCAAGAACTTTTACAATGGGGTTAAATGTTGAATTTTAAAAATAAAATGAAATGAAAAAAAATATTATAAATATAAAAGGAGCGATTTTATTTTTGGTTCTTGCAATATCAGTTTCTTGTTCTGATGATTTTCTGGATCGCCCTTCTGAAGATGGTTTTGATTCTTCTAATTTTTATGCTTCGGATGATCAGGTTAGCCGTTCTACATCTGCATTGTATGGAAAAATATGGGCACCTTTTTTTACTAAATGCTTTTATGCGCTTTCAGAAGTTACTTCTGGTAATTTATATGCTGGGGATGATGGTACAGAATTGATTCAATTTCATGCCTCTTCAGAAAGTCCTTTATTGTTAAATCCATGGGGAACCTGTTTTGGAGTTGTTGCTCAGTCAAATAACTTAATCAATTCACTTAGAACTTCAGTTGGTCCTAATGTTTCGCCAGCTGTAGTTGAAAATACAATCGCCGAAGCTCATTTTATGCGTGCAATTGCATATTTTTATTTAGTAAGAATATGGGGTGAAGTTCCTATTATTGAAAATGGATTAGATTATGTAACAAATCCAAATATCAATACAAACAGAGTTGAAGATGTATATACGCTAATTATAAGAGATTTTCAATATGCTGCTGCTCATCTTCAGTCAAAAGTAAGAGGAGCAAATTATAATGATAATATTAGAGTATCCAGCGGTTCTGCAAAAGCTTTTTTGGCTAAAGTTTATTTATATAGAAAAGATTATGCTAAGGCCAGAGCGTTAGCTGAAGAAGTTATTAATAGTGGTGAGTTTAAGCTTATGCCTAATTTTGCCGATCTTTTTAGGATAAGAAATAATAATAATGAAGAATCTATTTTTTCTTGGCAATGGATAGCTACTGGATCATATCAGGATGCTAACTTTTCGAATGTTCAGTATGGTCCAGACGTTCTTAATGAAGTTAGTTATGGAGCAACTTATATTCCGTCAAAAGATCTTATTAAAGCTTTTGAACCAAATGATAAGCGTAAAAGAGAAACTATAATGACAGATGGGGATTATTATCCAGAATTAACACATGATGGGGGAGCTGGATTTACTTGCAGTGCAGATAATGGTTTTTTAAACGCTACTGGTGCGTTAGTTAAAAAATATGTAGTTGGGAAAATATCTGGAGAGACTGGTCCGCAAGATTCTTGGGGAGGTACAAGTTCTTGTAACTATATAATGCGTTATGCTGATTTATTGCTGATTCATGCTGAGGCTATTATGGCTGGAAATGCTGAAACTACTGATGTTGAAGCTTTACGTTCTTTTAATAAGGTTAGACTAAGAGCTGGATTGCCTGCAAAAACAAAAATTACTCATAATGATATGATTCAAGAAAGAAGAATTGAATTAGCTTTTGAAGGTGAATACTGGTATGATTTGGGGCGTTTGCCTGCAAGTGAAGCAATTTCTATAATGTCTAAACAAGATAGAAGTGCATACAGTAATACTCCAGCTTATTATACGCCTACAGAAGCGGATCTTATATATCCTAAGCCTAGTAACGACGTAAATAAAAATCCAAAACTAAATGAACCTGCTGTTCCTTATGTTTTTAAATAATTAATTTTAATTAAAAAATATTATGAAAAAATTTAATTTTTTATATTTAAGAAGTTTCTTGGCAATAGTTTCATTGTTTCTAATATGCTTCTTTACATCTTGCTCTGATGATGATTCTGGGGCTGCTAAAAAAACAACTATAACAAGTGTTAATACTGCTAAGACTACACCAGAGGATGGGTCACCTGCAGAAGTGGATGTTCCAACACAAATGGGGTTGCCTAACAATACTTATTTTATTCACGGTACTGGATTTTCGACCTTACAAAAAGTATATTTTAATGGTGTTGAGAGTTATGTTAACCCAACTATGGTTACAGATAATGTTATTGTTGTTACTATAGATCAGGATACACCGTATGAAAATGCTTCAAGCGAATTAAAAGTTGTAACCAAGTTTGGTACGGTTATTTATCCTTTCATAATAGCTCCTCCGGTTCCAATATTGACTAAAGGTTTTAATCCGATAAATGCTCCTGAAGGTTCTGTAATAACTATTTATGGAGACTTCTTTTTAGACCCTGTTGTTACATTTGGATCAATTCCTGCTACTATAATCTCTTCTTCTATGAAAGAAATTAAAGTTAAAGTCCCTGCAGATGCTGTTAATAAATACATTTCAGTAAGAAATATTTCTGGGTCTGTAACTTCTACTTATGCTTTTGGTACGGCAATTTATGATGATGTATCTCATGGATGTAGTTTTCCATCATGGAATAATCATACTTATGAGACTGATGGTACTGCTGATCAAGGATTGACTTATATTCAAAAGAAAATGGGAGCATGGGATAATCTGCAAAGTGATTGGAATTCATGGTATGATAAATTGGGACCATACAAAGGAATAAGGCTTTCTGTAAAAGCTTCAGTGAACGGGACTGTTAAATTTATTTTTAATGGAGATTGGTCTGAAAGAAATATGATGACTGTAACACCAGGATGGAATACTTTTGAGTTTACATGGGCCGAACTTGGTAATGCAACTTACGTACAGAATATTTCATTTCAAAATATGTCGAAAAATGCAGATGGAGATGGTATTGCAAATACAATTTCTATAGATAATATAGGTTTTATTTTGAAAGAAGAATAATTTGGTTTTTGTTTATTTGAGTTAGTTTAAGATATCCCCTAATCGAAAATTAGGGGATATTTTTTTAAACAGGTTTACGTTTTCTCTTTTGCCTTTTTTTCAGTACATTTTGAAAAAAAAGTATCAATATATTTGCTTGTTATTCACTATATTGTCACTTATGTGATTGATTATCTTATTAATAAAATATAAAATGAAAAGTTTTAATTCCTCTTTTTTTATACTTCTAATATCATTCAGCTTTAGTTTTTCTGTTTTTTCACAATCGGCTCCAGACAAGCTCAATAGAGAACATATTTTGCTGGATAAAAACTGGAAATTTGCTTTTGGCCATCCATCAGATGCCAGGAAAGATTTCAATACTGGGACAGCTTATTTTTCTTATTTAGCAAAGGCAGGTTTTGGTGACGGTGCAGCAAATGCTTCTTTTGATGACCGTTCCTGGCGAAAGCTGGATCTTCCTCATGACTGGGCAGTAGAGCAGGGTTTTAGCAGCGAAGCCAGTTTTAGCCACGGATTCAAAGCCATTGGGCGAAATTTCCCTGACAAAAGTATCGGCTGGTACCGAAAAAAAATAACCATTCCTCAAAGTGATTTTGGCAGACGGATCCATATCGCATTCGATGGTGTTTTCCGTAATTCGATTGTTTGGATAAACGGTCATTATTTAGGAAATCACGACAGCGGTTATTTAGGTTTCGAATATGATATCACCGATTATATTAATTATGGTGGCGAAAATACAATTGCTGTTCGAGTAGATGCAACCATGGAAGAAGGCTGGTTTTATGAAGGAGCCGGAATCTATCGTCATGTATGGCTCAATAAAACCAATGAGCTTCATGTTCCTGCAAATGGTACTTTTGTACAGACAAAAACAAAAGGAAATACTTCTGAAATTAATGCATTGGTTACCATTGCCAATGAAGGTAAAATTGCAAAATCATTTAGAATTAACCAATCTATTATTGACGCAGCAGGAAAAAGTGTTTCCGATAAAACAATAAATTCCTGTAAGTTACAGCCACGAGAAGTCAAAGATTTCGTGGCGGATTTGACTGTGCAGAATGCCACACTCTGGTCACTGGAAAATCCGTATTTGTACAAATTGATTACTTCGGTTTATGAAGACGAAAAATTGGTAGATACGTACCAGACATCTTTCGGAATCAGAACAATCCGTTTTGATGCCAACGAAGGTTTTTTTCTTAACGATAAACACGTTAAAATAAAAGGGACAAACAATCATCAGGATCATGCAGGTGTAGGCGCAGCCATGCCTGATGCATTGCAGGATTTCAGAATCAAAACCTTAAAGTCTTTTGGAAGCAATGCTTATCGCTGTTCTCATAACGTGCCAACTCCTGAATTACTTGAAGCCTGCGACCGCTTAGGAATGCTCGTTATCGACGAAAACCGTCTGATGGGAAGCACACAAGTACAATTGGATGATGTAAAAAAAATGATTGAACGCGATAGAAACCATCCTTCAATCATTAGCTGGAGCATCGGAAACGAAGAATGGGGAATTGAAAATGATATAACAGGCGCCAGAATTGCCAGTACTATGCAATCGTATGTAAAAACGCTGGATTCTTCCAGACCTGCAACTGCTGCCTTTAGTGGCGGAATTGGCAGTAACGGAATTACAACAGTTATGGATCTGTTGGGAATCAATTATATTGTAAATAAAAGTACAGATAAGCAGCATGAACTATTTCCTGATCAATGCATTTGGGGAACCGAAGAGGGCAGTACCAATGCTACTCGAGGCGAGTATTACCGCGACAATCAAAAACACATTATGCCGGCTTATGATAAAGCTCCAAGTTCCAGTTTTATCAGTATAGAAAAAGGCTGGAAACATTATAATTCACGCCCATACCTTTCAGGAATGTTCATCTGGACAGGTTTTGATTATCGCGGTGAGCCAACTCCTTTCGAATATCCTTCGACAGGTTCTTATTTTGGAATGGTAGATCAGTGCGGATTTTATAAAGACACCGCTTGGTATTTAAAAGCATGGTGGCAGGGCGAGCCAGTTTTGCACTTGTTGCCTCATTGGAACTGGGCAGGAAAGGAAAATCAGAGTATTGAAGTCTGGGCTTACAGTAACTGTGATGAAGTGGAACTTTTTTTAAACAAGAAGAGTTTGGGCAAAAAAGCAATGGAAAAAGATGGACATCTCGAATGGAATGTCAATTATATGCCAGGCACGCTTGAAGCAATCGGATATAAAAATGGAAAGAAAATCGTAACAGAAACTGTAAAAACCACTGGAACAGCTGTTGCCTTAAATTTATCATCCGATAAAAACAGTATTGCTGCTGAAAAAAACGACATCGCAATGATTGCAGTCAGTACCAAAGATAAATCGGGACTTTCAGTGCCAATTGCCGATAATGAAGTGACCTTTACAATTACAGGTCCCGGAAAAATTATCGGTGTAGGAAATGGAAATCCAACATCACTCGAAGCCGATAAATACTTGGAAACTATCACAGTTATAAATCTTGAAAACCTTAAAGAAAAAATGGCAGCAGATTTCAATGTTTCTCAAGAAACTGATGAAAATACCGCAACAGAATCCTGGCAAAAAGCCTTTACAGAGGACAGAGATACCATTTTTGGCAAAAAAGTAAAAGCAGTCGTGTATAGAACTGAGTTCGAATTGCCTGCCAATTATAACGAAACTGAAATTAATCTGTTCTATAACAGCCTTGGGAAAAAGCAGTCTATTTTTATTAATGGAAATAAAATCAGTAATGAAATTCCCGAAAACAAAAAAGGGGATTCATTTGTCCTGGACAAAAAAATACTGCATTCAGGAAAAAATACCATTGCAATTGTCGCCGTGCCTTTATTGAAGAAATACAAATGGGATGTGGTGAATCAAAATCCGGGAACAATTCAAATTATTGCTAAAGCAGAAAATTATAAGCGCAAATTATTCAACGGTCTGGCTCAGGTTATTGTTCAAGCTGCCGGTGAAGCGGGCGAAATCACGCTGACCGCAACCAGTAACGGGCTCAAAAAATCAGAAATAAAAATAAACGCAATAAAATAATGAAAATATTTTGGGCGTGTCCCGCCGAAAAAAGGCGGGCCGGGCTGTACGTTCCCGCTTCCCGATGAAAAATCGGGAGAGCTCCACTGCCATCCCTCACGCGAAAAGTGCTAAACAAGACAATTGCTTTTTTATACATCTGCGCAAATCTGCAAAATCTTCGTGCTGCTATTTTCAGGTTTATGCAATCTCAAAAAAATCAAATTAAAACAGTACCATTAACAAAAAATAATACACAAAATGAAAAAAATACTTCTTATAATATTGCTTGCCAGCTTGCCAATTCAAGGATTTTCGCAAGGCAACACCCGCACACAAGAGCTAGGGAAATTTGAAGGACTTGCCATGACACCGCCAATGGGATGGAATTCCTGGAATACTTTTGCAACCAATATTGACGAAAAATTAGTCAAAGAAACCGCTGATATTATGGTTTCATCAGGAATGGCTGCCGCAGGATACAATTATATTGTACTCGATGATGGCTGGATGGCAAAAGAAAGAGATGAAAACGGAAATCTGATTCCAGACCCAATAAAATTTCCGGGCGGAATGAAAGCATTAATTGAATATGTTCATTCCAAAGGATTAAAATTTGGATTGTACAATTGCGCAGGAACACACACTTGTGCAGGTTATCCAGGGACTCGCGGCTATGAATATCAGGATGCCCGTTTTTATGCAGGCTTAGGAATTGATTTCTTAAAATACGATTGGTGCAATACTGCAGGAATTACAGCCAAGGAAGCTTACACAACTATGAGTAACGCCTTAAAAAAGGCAGGACGGCCAATAGTTTTCAGTCTTTGCGAATGGGGCGACAATCAGCCTTGGGAGTGGGGGAAACCAGTGGGAAATCTGTGGAGAATTTCGGGCGATATTTATCCTTGCTTTGATTGCGAATACAAGCATCCGGAAAACTGGTCCTCTTGGGGATTTATGAAAATTGCCGAAATGCGCAAAGACATCCGAAAATTTTCAGGACCCGATCATTGGAATGATTTTGATATGATGGAAGTAGGAAACGAAATGACTGCTATCGAAGACCGGTCGCACTTTGCAATGTGGTGTATGCTCGCTTCTCCTTTAATTGCTGGAAATGATTTTAGAAAAATGACTAAAGAAACATTAGCCATTTTAACCAACAAAGAGCTTATTGCTGTAAATCAGGATAAATTAGGAATTCAGGGATTTAAGCTTTCTGCCGAAGAGGGTCTGGAAGTCTGGGTAAAACCTTTAGCCGATGGTAATTGGGCTGTTTCATTTTTGAATAGAAGTGAAGTGCCAAAAAAAATCAATTACGACTGGAAAAAAAAACCAATCAAAGATGCCGATTTTGGTTTCGCAGCCGATTTTAATAAATCTGAATTCAAAATCAAAGATCTTTGGAAAAATAAAGAAGCTGGAAATACCAAAAAGAATTTCACCGCCGATCTAGCTCCTCATGATATTATTACACTTAGATTAATTCCATAATTTAAAGGATGAAATACCTATCCTGACAGGTTAAAAAAAACTGTTAGGTATACATTTAACAATAAGATTAATTCGATAAGTTTTATAATCTTAAAATACATTATTAAAAAATGAATTTAAAATCTAACATCGTAGTGCTTTTGTTTCTTTTGATTTGCAATATTACTGAAGCACAGTTTGTCAAAAAACACGGTCAGCTCAGCGTAAAAGGAACACAGCTGGTTGACAAAAATCAGAAGCCGATTGTGCTAAGAGGAGTAAGTTTAGGATGGCATAGTATGTGGCCACGATTTTACAATGAAAAAACTGTCAGCTGGTTAGTGAAGGATTTTAATTGCAATATTGTGCGAGCTGCTTTAGGCATCGAAATAGGAGAGCATGCTTATATAAAGGAGCAGGAGTTTTCTAAAGACAAAATAGAATCCGTTATTAAAGGCGCAATCAAATCAGATATTTACGTAATCATAGACTGGCACAGTCACAACATTAATTTAAAGGAAGCCAAAGAGTATTTTGATGAAATCTCAAAAAAATACGGGAAATATCCAAATGTAATTTATGAGGTTTTTAATGAGCCAGATTACGAAACATGGCCCGAAGTGAAAGCCTATGCCGAAGAAATAATAAAAGTCATCAGAGCAAATGATCCAGATAATGTTATTTTGGTAGGAAGCCCGCGTTGGGATCAGGATGTTCATCTTCCAGCTGCTGATCCAGTAAAAGGCTATGATAATTTAATGTATACGATGCATTTTTATGCTGCAACTCATGGAAAGGAGCTGCGTGACCGAACAGATGAGGCCATAAAAAGCGGTTTGCCAATATTTGTTTCCGAGTCGGCTGGTATGGAAGCTTCAGGTGATGGACCTATGAATTATGCAGCATGGCAAGAGTATGTTGACTGGATGGAAGATAGAAAAATCAGCTGGATAACATGGTCCATTTCAGATAAAGATGAAACATGTTCAATGTTAAAAAAATCGGCTGATTCTGAGGGAAAATGGAAAGATGAAGATCTAAAAGAATCTGGAATGAAAACAAGAGAATTGCTTAGAAAGTATAATGGCAAGAATTAGTTTATTAAAACGTAAAAACCAACTCTTTCAATGAGTTGGTTTTTTTGTATTATAAAAAAAGAAACTATATTGCGTCCTGATTTTTAGGTAAAATAGAATGAATAATATGATATTAGCTATATGAGATTAACATTAAAACTAACGACTTATTTTAAATTGGTAGTGTTAATCATTGGGATTTGTTCACTCTTTATATTATTATTCAGCTCTCTTTATTTATATACTGAAAAGCAGGAAAATGATGTTTTCAAAGCTAATTCCAATCAGTATAAAGTAGAAGTCAACAGGTTGTTTGATTTCAATTCCAAAACCCAGATAGTTACTATAAATGATCTTACTTATTGGGATGCACTGGTAAAATTTACAAAATCCAAAGACACACTATGGTTTAAAAAATACATCGTAAATGAATTTCCTACTTATGAGGTAGATTACATTTCGGTTTATGGCCTGGATAAAAAATTCATTACAAGTGTAGCAAAACCTTATTTTAAGTCCAAGGATTTTATTGCGGCTCAAGCCATGAGGAGTTTGTATAAAACCAAATTCTCCCGATTCTATATTAGAGTCCCAGAAGGCTTGATAGAGGTATTTGGAGGGACTATCCATGCTTCAAACGATCCCAAAAAGATAAAGACAAGACCAGCAGGTTATATGTTTATGGCCAGGTTATTGGACAAGGCGTATTTTAAGAATTTAGAAGATATTTCCACCTCCCATGTGCAGGTTTTTAACAATGCCCGTATGGATACTGCAGGGAACAAAAAAGTTAAATCATTAATTAAGCTTAAAGATTATAATAATCATACAGTTGCTGAATTATTATTTGAGAGACCTTCCAATCTCAATTTCGAAAGGACTAAAGAGCTATTGCTAATCATTGTAATAACAACACTGATTGGGCTTATTGCGGCAGTACATTACTCCAGAAAATGGGTTTACAGGCCATTGCGGTTAGTAACAAACATTTTAGAAACTGACCGTGAAATTTCAATTAAATTATTGAAAAAAGAACCAGGTGAATTTGGACATATCGGGAATTTATTCGAAGACCACAGGAAGAACAGATTTCAATTAGAAAAATCCAAAGAAAAGGCCGAAGAAAGCGATAAGTTAAAATCTACTTTTTTGGCTAATTTATCTCATGAAATCAGGACGCCAATGAATGCTATAATAGGGTTTTCGGATCTGCTGCTGAATGAAAGCTTAAGTGAGGATCTAAAAAGGAAGTATTTGAAAATCATCAATAGCAGTGGTAAAAGCCTGGTGTCAATTATTGAGGATTTAATTGAAATGTCAAAAATTGATGCCAAACTAATAGTTCCCAATTATAAAGGACTTGATATTGAAAAATGTATCAAGGAGCTGTATAATACACTTAAAGTAACAATCCCAGAAGATAAGAATATTGTTTTTTACATTACCGAAAGTACTGAGAAATTAGAAAATAATATTTTAACAGACGAAGTAAAACTGAAGCAGATAATTGTAAATCTGCTCACAAATGCTATTAAGTTTACTGATAATGGCCATGTTGCTTTTGGTTATTCTATAGATAAAAATGAGCAATTGTTAGAATTTAGAGTCGAAGATTCAGGTATTGGAATAAGTAAGAATGATTTGAAAGTTGTCTTTGACCGTTTCCGAAGAGTTGATGATGATTATTCAATATCCCTTAGCGGATTAGGATTAGGGTTGTCTATTTCTAAAGCTTATGTAGAAATGCTGGGTGGAGAAATCTGTGTGGAATCTGTTTATGGCGGAGGTTCTGTTTTCAAATTTACAATTCCATTAATTTATGAAGAGTACACGGTTGAAGATAATATATTAAATGCAGAAAGCGTAAATGAAAATTCCCAAACCAAAAATATTCTAGTGGCTGAAGATGATAATATCAATTTCCTTCTTTTGAAAACTATTCTGGAATTAAAAGGACACAAGGTTTTAAGAGCAAGAAATGGTCAAGAAGTGGTAGATATCAGTGCATCAAATACAGCCATAGATTTAATCTTTATGGATATTAAGATGCCCGTTCTAGATGGTTATGAAGCTTTTGAAATAATAAAAAAAGATAATCCAGATATTGCTGTAATAGCCCAAACAGCCCATTCTTCATCCGAAGTGAAAGAAAGGATCATGAAAGCTGGATTTTCTGGCTATATAACAAAACCTTTGGACAAAGAAAAAATCTATAAAATAATTAGTACAGTGTTTAAAAGCAGTTCAGTTTATTAACTTATAATTATAGTATTTTTTTTCAGTTGAGAGTTTCTGGCGAGTTCGATTATGAAACTGCAAGATCGTAGCTGTACAGATAGTCTTCTCTCACAAATCCCATTTTCTGATATAAATTTTGGGCGGCATTGTTATTTTTGGCAGTTCGTAATCTAATAGTGTGCGAGCCAATCTCCTTTGCTAAAGCAATAGTTTCTAAAATTAATTTTTCACCTATTCCTTTTTTACGGGCTGAGCTATCTACAAAAAGATCATTTAAGATTACTATTTTGTTGAGAGCAAGTGATGAAAATGTTATGTAAATCAGAGCAAAACCAATTAAAAGCTCAGGGTTTTTGTCATCGCATGCAACAAAAACTATTGCTTCATTGTTTTCTAATCGTTCTTTTAAAAAAGCATAATGCTTTTCATAATTGGACGGGCTTTTATAAAAAACAACATATTGATCAAATAATTTTGTCAATTGATCTAAGTCTTGAATATTTGCTTTTCGTGTCATGTTGAGTTAGTTAAGTTGGTTATGAAAACTAAATGTACAAAAAAGATAATAATTTATTTTAATATTTTTTTAGAATTAATTGTTTTTTGTTGTTTTTCATTACTCAAATAGCAAAAAATTGGCAGTATTTTAGTCTAATATGCATTGTTAGACAATATGATGCTTTTATTGTCAAATTGCGGATATATATACTTTTTATTGAGTCTTCTGTTTGTGGATATGCAGTTTATTTATTTAAGATCAGAAGCAAGTTTTTAATGCAACGTCTTAAAGTTTTTTTATTCTTTTCAGTAATAATGAAACAGTGTTTTTTATTTTTCAAAGCGATAAAATTTTTAATTTATTTTTTAAATTTAAAACATACCCCCTAAAATTTTAGGGGGTATGTTTATTTAGTTATGTTTTTTATATCTGTTATGTGTTATTTTTTCAACTAAAAAATATTTTAAGGTGTGTTTTTTATGGGTTGAATTTAAAAATTGTCATTATTGAATTTTCAAAATAATTGCCAAAAAAACGTAATTTGATGATAATTCCGATGTGATTTTTGGATATTAATAATTCTTCTCAGAAACTTTTAAAAAAATTTTCATGTTAACGAAAAGTTAATAATTTCGCTCTAAAGAAAGAAAAAAATAACCAAAATCTGGCCGAAAAGCCATTGATTAAATTACTAACAAAAACACATTTAAAAGATGAAAAAAGTATTAGCAATTTTAGTGTTAGCCTTAACAACGAGTATTTCATTTGCACAAGATGATGCACCAGAAACTACCCCATTAGAAATTACAGGTTCTGGAGATTTATATTATAAATATGATTTTTCAAAAACAGCAAACATTGGAACAAGCTTTGGAACAGACCAGAATTCTGTTTCTTTGGGGATGCTGGATATCGCTTTTAAAAAGACAATTAAAAAAGTATCTTTTGTCGGTGAGGTGTCTTTTGGGCCAAGAGGACAATATCAGTCAATACTAAATGGTGATGGAGCTGATTCAAATGAGGGGAATTCATTTCATATTCAGAATTTATATGCAAGCTATGCAGTTTCAGACAAATTGAGTTTGACTGCTGGTTACATGGGAACTTTTATTGGTTATGAGGTAATTTCTCCATTAGGTAATTTCTCTTATTCAACTTCTTATTTGTTTACCAACGGACCATTTCAAAATGCAGGTGTAAAAGCAAATTATAAAATATCTGATAAATTTGGAGCTATGATTGGTTTCTTTAATGACTCTTGGAATTCCTATAAAGCTGATCCAGTGAAAGGATTGAATGCTGTAGGAGGTCAATTGTCTTTTGCAACAGAAGGAGTTAGTGCTTACCTTAATTTTATGGATGGTTCAGTAAGTGGAACTATTGTAGATTTGACTGCAACATTCCAGCTTTCTGAAAAATTCAAATTAGGTCTAAATGTAGCAGATTTTTCAAACGAAGATAAAGTAGGTTACACAGGAGCTGCTATTTATCCATCTTATGCGCTTACTGATGCTTTTTCTTTAGGATTACGTGCTGAATATTTTCAAACTAAAGAGAATGCAGATGCTCTATACTACGGAATTAATCCTGATCAATCAGTAACGGCTTTTACATTGTCAGGTAACTATAAAGTAAACGGATTGACTATTATTCCTGAGTTTAGATTGGATTCTAATTCTGATGAGTATTTTGTTGATTCAGATATGGCTCCAACAAAATCTGCTTCTCAAGTGCTTTTAGCAGTAGTTTACGGTTTCTAACCAAAGAAATTGTTTTGGTTTAACTTGTAAAAAATAAAAAGATATTTTTTTTTTGGCTGTCAAGATCCTTTGTGGTTTTGGCAGCTTTTTTAATTTGATTAATGAAGGTTTTTTGAATTGCTTCTGAGGGATTGCTATTTTAAAAAGCTGTATCACCTATTTGCAGTACTATTCAATTAGCTCAAAAGCTTTAATAAAACTGTGCGTATGCGTTCTCGATCATCATCTGTCAGATTAGAACCTGAGGGAAGGCTCAGCCCGTTTTCAAATAATTTTTCGGCAGTTTTTTCCCCATAATATGGATAGTCTTTATACAATGGCTGCAGATGCATAGGTTTCCATAACGGACGGCATTCAATATTGGAATCTAATAAAGTTAATCGGATAGTTTCTTTGTCGATTTTGTTTTTAGTTTCAGATGGATTTACAAGTATCGAAGTAAGCCAGCAATTGGAATAATAGTCTGGGTTTTTTACTGTAAAAACAGTAATTCCTGGAATGTTTTCAAAAAGCGAAACATAAAAATCATGCATAGCTCTGCGCAAGATAATATGTTCTTCTAAAACTCTCATTTGGCCACGTCCAATACCAGCACAAATGTTACTCATTTGATAATTAAACCCCAGTTCGCTGTGCTGATAATGAGGTGCTTCGTCTTTGGCCTGTGAGGCAAGAAACTGTACTTTTTTCTTTAGTTGATAATTTGAAGTTACAATAGCTCCGCCTCCAGAGGTCGTTATGATTTTGTTTCCGTTGAATGAAAAAACGCCAATATCGCCAAATGTCCCGCATTTTTGCCCTTTATAACTGCTTCCTAGTGCTTCGGCACTGTCTTCAAGAATCGGAATACTGTATTTATTGGCGACAGCCCTGATTTCATCTATTTTATAAGGGACTCCATATAAATGCACAGTAATTATTGCTTTTGGAATCTGGCCTTTATTAATTGTGTCAACAATAGCATTTTCTAAAGCTATAGGGCAAAGATTCCAGGTTTCTGCTTCGCTGTCAATAAAAATGGGTGTTGCTCCCTGGTATAAAATTGGATTTGCTGATGCAGAGAATGTCAAGGATTGACAAATAACTGTGTCACCAGGTTTTACATCTAAAAGAATCAAGCCTAAATGAATAGCGGCAGTTGCTGAGTTTAGTACTGTTACAAAAGAGCCATGTGTAAGGTATTTTTCCAGATCATGTTCAAATCCGGTAATATTTGCCCCAAATGGTGCAATCCAATTAGAGTCAAAAGCATCGTGTATATAGCTAAGTTCAGTTCCTCCCATGTGTGGAGAAGAGAGCCAGATTTTGTTATTATTCATTATTTCTTGTTTTTAAATGACATAATTTACACGAAAAAACTGATTTGGATTTTCTATTTGTAATTTAAGAAAAAACGCTTTTTGATCAAATCAAAAAGCGTTTTACTTAGAATATAGGATTTCTATTTTTTGTAAATAGAATAGATAGTGCTAATTGTTTTTTCATCCAAAATATCATTAACTTCAGTCTGGATATAATGGAGCTTAAAAGCTATTAAGGCTGCCGAAAGGTTTTTAGTATTGTAGCCTATTACTTGCAAGCCTTGCTCTACATTAAATTCTGGAGGAGGACACGGTAATTCTTCGTCAGGCCAGACCCCAAAACCATTTACTGCCAGAAGTTTCCAGGGAAATAATGCACTAGGGTCTTTCTTTCTGGTTGGAGCAATATCAGCATGTCCAATTATATTCTGGGCCGGAATATTGTAATCTTTCTTTAATTTGGTTAAAAGTGCCAGCAGGGAATTGATTTGTATGTCCGAAAAAGGTTCAAAACCATTATTGTCCAGTTCAATGCCAATGGAACTGGAATTGATATCGGTGTCTCTTCCCCATGATCCATTCCCGGCATGCCAGGCTCTCAGGTAATCATTCAGCATGTGAATTACTTTGCCATCTCTTCCAATCACATAGTGAGCGCTGACGCTGGTCTGTTTTAATGTAAAAGTTTTTATAGTCTGCTGTATAGAATCCTGCGCTGTATGGTGCAGAATAATAAAATTAGGTTTTCTTAAATTGAAATTAACAGTTCCCATCCACTCAGAAACTATGCCGTTTTGCAAGAGCTTGCTTTCGGTTTTAGAAAGTGTATCTTTATAATTAAGCAGTTGATTATTATATCGATAAGCAATACTGTCGATTACAACAAAGGGCTGGCTTTTTAAAGCTGTAGCTTCTTTTGCAGCGATAGTTTCCTTCAGGGTGTTTACCTGATCATTATAAGTTTTCTCATTTAATTTGTGCGGATTGGGGCCACAGGAAGCAATAAAAATTAATAAAATGAAATAGAAAAAGTGCTTTTTCATGGTAGGTATTCGGCTGTTTTTTTTAACAAATGATGAAATATTAATGTTTTCTAGCTTCTATTTTGCTATTTCTTTCATCTATTAAGTTTTTAAATTTTTCTTTTTGTTCTTTGTTCAAAATCTGTTTCACTTCCATTTCTGTCATGTCGCTGAGAACTTTGTATTCTTCTTTTTTCTCATCATCACTAATTTCCTTTTTCATTAAAATCTCTTCTTTTTTAAGTGATTTAATGTAGATGTTTTTTACAACCACTTCCTGAAGAGCATCTAGGTTAAGCTCTTTTTTGTAAAACGCTACTATTTTGCCAGCAGTTTCTTCGACAGGTACTGGTTTTGGGGTACTCGGAGTAGCTGGCAGCTGACTCATCTGATTGGATCTTCCATAACCGTTTCCGTAACCGCCACCTCCGTAACCATTATTATAATATTGAGCCGAAATGGTATTGGCAGACAAAAATAAAAATGCGATAAACAATACTTTTTTAAATGTTTTCATAAAATACAATCTTGAAAATTAAAAAATCTAAACTGGTTCTCCGTATAAATCAAATTCTGTTGCTTCAATAATTTTAATCATTGCAAAATCGCCTGTTTTCACATAGTGTTTTGTGGCATCAATCAATACTTCATTATCTACATCTGGACTGTCAAACTCGGTTCTGCCTACAAAATGGCCTCCTTTTTTTCTGTCAATAATGCATCTGAAAGTTTTTCCGACTTTCTCTTGGTTCAAATCCCATGAAATCTGTGACTGCAGTTCCATAATTTCGTTGGCACGATTTTGTTTTACATCGGCAGGAACATCGTCTTCAAGCAGAAAAGCATGTGTGTTTTCTTCATGAGAATAAGCAAAACAGCCCATTCTGTCAAATTTCATTTCTTGTACAAAATCTTTCAGGATATTAAAATCTTCCTCGGTTTCGCCCGGATATCCTACGATCAAAGTAGTCCTGATAGCCATTCCAGGAACAGCAGCTCTAAAGTCTTTTAATAATTGTGTTGTTTTTTCCTGCGTAGTACCGCGACGCATCGATTTCAATACTGAATCGGCAATGTGCTGTAAAGGAATATCAATATATTTGCAGATCTTTGGTTCGCGTTTCATGATTTCAAGAACATCCATCGGAAAGCCAGTAGGGAAGGCGTAATGTAAACGAATCCATTCAATGCCTTCAACTTTTACCAAAGCTTCCAATAATTCCCCAAGGGCTCTTTTTTTATAGAGATCAAGACCATAATAGGTTAAGTCCTGAGCAATCAAAATCAATTCTTTTACGCCATCTCTTGCTAATCCTTCTGCTTCCTTAACCAATTTTTCAATGGTCTGCGAAACATTTTTTCCTCTCATTAACGGAATCGCACAAAAACTGCATGGCCTGTCACAGCCTTCCGAAATTTTTAAATAAGCGTAGTTTTTTGGAGTTGTTGTCAAACGTTCTCCCAGCAGCTCATGTTTGTAATCAGCACCCAATGCTTTTAATAATGCGGGTAATTCAGTAGTTCCAAAAAACTGATCCACATTTGGAATCTCTTTTTCTAAATCCGGTCTGTATCTTTCAGATAAACATCCAGTTACAAAAACTTTGTCTACAAGTCCTCTGTCTTTTTTATCAGCATATTCCAATATCATATTTACTGATTCTGCTTTGGCATTGTCAATAAACCCACAGGTATTAATCACGATAATGTTTCCTTCGTCTTCGGCTTTGGCTTCATGGGTTACCTCTTTTCCGCTTGCTTTCAGCTGTCCCATCAGCACTTCACTGTCATATACATTTTTTGAACACCCTAGAGTGATCACATTTATTTTGTTCTTTTTTAAAGACTTCGTTCTCATAATATTATAATCCTGATAATTTTAGGATTTGCAAAATTACAATTTTTTGCCGAAACCCTGTCTGTTTCCTTTTAAAATGGAATGTTTTGTTGGTGTAAAAATGATAAGGAGCAGAACGTTTTGTTTTTTTAAAGGGTATTTCCTCCTGCTGTACGTTACAATCTCATGTGCCGAACACCGGCACATGAGGATTTTCACTGCTATCAGGGCTAATTAAAGATCGTTTGTTTTTCATATAAATCCCTAATTAACGTTAAAAAAAACAAAACCACTAATGATAGATTTCAAAAGTGGTTTTGCTAAAGAAGTATATTTTTGTTTTTACATTTCAAATGTAAAAGTCATTGTGAAATTATTTTTAGAGGTATTGATTCGGGCACTTTCTGTAAATCCTTGTGAAAAAAACTGCTCCTGAGATGTAGAATAAACATGAACATACGAAAAATCAAGTTTTATAGGGCCGAAATTATATCCCAATCCACCCGAAAAACTGTTTAAATCTCCAATTGTTTTAGAGTTTTTGTACGGGCTTCCTTCAAATCGATAACCGCCTCTTAGTTTTAAATTTTGTATTCTGTACTCGCCGCCAACTCTTATTTCGCTGCTGCTCCCAAAAGTATTCTGCATCACCTTGTTTAAGTCTCTGAAGTATTCGTTTTCTGGTCCAAATTCAGTATTGCTGTAATCTTTGTATTTGTAATCCACACTAATCAGACCCATTTTTCCAAAAATATAGGCAAAGCTCCCAGTTAGACTCCCAGGAGTCTGCAGATCGTAAGGTGCATAATAATTAATGATGACAGGGTCTACAACATTTGGAGGGTTCGATTCTTTGATGTTTGTAGTGATAGAGGTTAGTCTTTGCGAAAATTCATCTCTCAGATTATACCAAGTTGGTGATTCATAAGCAAAACCTACACGGATATTATCATTCAGCTTAGCAATAGTTCCAATTTGGAATGAAAATCCAGAACCAAAAGTATGAAGGCTATTCGAAAAATTTAAATTGCTGACTCCATCGTCATGTAAATCTAAAGTATTGTTGTTGGATTCATAAAAATTGGTATCTTGGACATAATCAGTAAAATGTGAATTCAGGTTCAATCCAAAATATAAATTATTGATTTGTAATGCACTATTGAAAATTAGTTTTCCGTTATAACCATTAGAGTAAACGCTATTTTCCTGATAATAATTTCCCCCTGACCGGACATTAGAAGTGTATAAAGTATTTTTATCAGTGTCGGAAACTGGATTTATAATAAATCCCCAATATCCTAGATAGGCTTGTTGTGCTCCATTGTCTAGATTTGCATAATTGCTGTTTTCTAATAATTCCAGAGGAACACCTTCGGCATAGCTAGTGAAATAATCTGCAATTGAATTAATTGGACTTACTCCGGCAGAGAATAAGGAGTTGTTATAGTTATTTGTATTCTCATAATTGATGGATAATGAGAACTTTTTCAAATCACTATTTGGGTTTCTGGTTTTAAAAACAAAAACACCTCCTGCCTGATTGAGGTCAAAAGTATTTTCACTTGCCGTAGTTGAAGTCCTAAAATAATTAGAATTATTTTTAGTGTCATAAAACCCCATTGTTGAGGCGAACAGGTTATTGTTGAAAATAGCAGATCCTGCCGGATTTACATTTAGAGAAGATAAGTCTCCTCCCAAAGCTCCAAAAGCCCCGCTCATAGATGTAAATCGAGCGGTTCCCTGTAGTTCGCTTTGTGCATAACGCATGGCGTCTTTCATTTCTTGTGATTGTGCTGTGGAGAATGTTAATCCTACTGCTAAAAGTAACAAGAGGTTATTTTTCATGAGTTTTAAATTACAATTAGTAAATTTCCCTTGTTCGTTTTATCGTCTTCCGCCACCAGACATTCTTCCACCGCCGCCACCGCTAGACATCCTTGCTCCTCCGCCACCACCGCTGCTTCGGTAGGAATTATTGCTGCTAGGAGTATAGCTGCTCGACCTTTGTGTGTTTTGGTTTGATGTACTGGTTCTGTTTTGCGTGTAATTACTATTTCTGGATTGGCTTGGATTGTAATTTCTAGAAGCAGAATTAGTAGAATAGCTATTATTCCTGTTAGTAGAGTAATTGTTTCTGTTGGTGGAATAATTATTTCTATTTGTAAATGTAGCTGTTTGCCTGTTTGTAAAGCTATTAGAACTATTTCTATAGTAGGTGTTATTATTATATATTCTGTTTCTGCTGTAAGCAGTTGCTCTATTGTTGTTATAGATAGAATTGTTGTAGCCTCCTCCATAAGATGAGCCTCTGCGGCTATAGTTATAAGAATAAGGAGTAGCTACAGGATAGCCATAACCGGGATGTCCCCATCCGTAACCAGGATAGCCCCATCCATAGCCTGGGTAACCCCATCCATAATAAGGATAGCCCCATCCATAGCCATAATAGGGATAGCCCCATCCATAACCATAATACCAGTATGGGTCTGAGTAAACCGTTACTGTTGTTTCTTGAGGAGAACTTCCCCAGGAAGCATAGCCGGTTGATGGTGCTTGTATAGAATCGTTTTCTGCGTAGCTGCCGTTGCTATAGCTGTTAACGTCAGTGAATATTTCGTCAGAAGTTCCAGTATTTTGTAATGAATTGAAATATTCTTTGTATTGAACTGAAGCAGATGCGGATTGGTTGTTGTTTTTAACAACTTTCTCTCCATTTGTGCTATAAATGCCATCGCTATCATAATAGGAACTGTTTTGATAAGAACCACAAGAGGTTATTACAATGCCCAAAAATCCTATTAGGAAGTAAAGTGATGTTTTCCGAGTAATTAATGCATTTGTTTTCATTTCGGCAGATTATTTTATTGTTGGACAATACAAATTTAGTTAGTTTTGCGTAATTATTTAGTTAAATTATTTACAAACAAATATTATGCCAAATTATTCAAAATGAGCAAGAACCTTACAACAAGAGCAGAAGATTATTCCAAATGGTACAATGAGTTGGTTGTTAAGGCCGATTTAGCAGAAAATTCAGGAGTTAGAGGGTGTATGGTAATAAAGCCATACGGGTATGCTATATGGGAAAAAATGCAAGCCGAACTTGATAGAATGTTTAAGGAAACAGGACATCAAAACGCTTATTTCCCTTTATTTGTTCCCAAAAGCATGTTTGAGGCAGAAGAGAAAAATGCAGAAGGCTTTGCAAAAGAATGTGCGATAGTGACTCATTATAGATTAAAAAATGATCCTGACAAAGCAGGTAAATTAATGGTTGACCCTAATGCAAAACTAGAGGAGGAGTTAATTGTTCGTCCTACCAGTGAAGCGATTATCTGGTCGACTTACAAAGGATGGGTACAATCCTATAGAGATTTGCCTTTGTTGATTAATCAATGGGCAAATGTTGTACGTTGGGAAATGAGGACCAGACTGTTCTTGAGAACCGCTGAGTTTTTGTGGCAAGAAGGGCATACGGCACATGCGACCAGAGCTGAAGCAATTGAAGAATCAGAAAAAATGATGAATGTTTATGCTGATTTTGTTGAGAATTTTATGGCTATTCCAGTTATAAAAGGGTTGAAAACCGAAACAGAACGTTTTGCAGGAGCCGAAGAAACGTATTGTATTGAGGCTTTAATGCAGGATGGTAAAGCTTTGCAGGCTGGTACGTCACACTTTTTGGGGCAGAATTTTGCCAAAGCTTTTGATGTGAAATTTGCTAATGCCGAGGGTAAGCAAGAACACGTATGGGGAACTTCGTGGGGCGTTTCAACACGATTGATGGGAGCATTGGTAATGACGCATTCTGATGACCAGGGATTGGTGTTGCCTCCGAATTTGGCTCCAATACAAGTTGTTATTGTTCCTATATATAAGAGTGACGAACAATTGGAAGCTATTTCGAATGAAGTTGATGGTTTGGTTAAAGCTTTGAAAAAATTAAACATCTCAGTAAAATTTGATAACAGGACAACTCAAAAACCAGGATTCAAATTTGCCGAATGGGAATTAAAAGGTGTTCCAGTCCGAATTGCAGTAGGTCCAAAAGATTTAGAAAACGGGACTTTTGAAGTGGCAAGAAGAGATACATTGACAAAAGAAGTAGTTTCTAAAGACGGAATCACAGTTTATATTGTCGATTTATTAGAGCAGATTCAAAAAGATTTATTCGGCAAAGCATTAAATTATAGAAATGCCCATATTACTGAAGTTAATAGTTTTGATGAATTTAAAGCTGTTTTAGACGGTGAAGCTGGCTTTGTTTCAGCACATTGGGACGGAACTGCTGAGACCGAAGAGAAGATTAAAGAATTAACGAAAGCAACAATAAGATGCATTCCTTTAGATAGAGTAGAGCAGGCGGGAAGCTGTGTGTTTACAGGGAATCCTTCTGTAGGAAGAGTGCTTTTTGCTAAAGCGTATTAAAAAAAAAATATTTTTTTTACTTCAGCTATTGCGCTTCTCAAAAATAGTTGTATTTTTGCATCCGCATTACAGAAGTAGGGCGTTTTACAAAAGTATGGTCCGTTCGTCTATCGGTTAGGACGCCAGGTTTTCATCCTGGTAAGGGGGGTTCGATTCCCCCACGGACTACAAGAAGTATTTAGATTGAAAAATTTCTGAGAATAAAAAACTATGGTCCGTTCGTCTATCGGTTAGGACGCCAGGTTTTCATCCTGGTAAGGGGGGTTCGATTCCCCCACGGACTACA